>NZ_FUWU01000001.1 GCF_900167415.1 Fibrobacter intestinalis
TTATTTTCTTCTGCCATAAGGTGGCTCCTTGGTTGGAAATATACACCTTATTAGCTTCCTCAATTTTTTCCAAGTTGCGGTTAAGCGCTACATTCTCGCTAAGACAGAAAGCTGCTATTTGAATCTTTAATACGCCCGATAAATGCCAATCAGGGCAATAATTTTTCCGATGATGGCAGGGAACCCGGGAAGCAAAAAGCAGAGGATTACTCGCGTAACGCGGTTTTTCCACCAGCGGGAGATTTTCCAGATATCTTCGGAAACGGTTTCAAACTCCGCCACGCGCGGAGGACGCATATAAGCTTGTACGAGAGCGACAAAAAAACCGACACCGATTAGAGGGGTGAGTCCCGTAAAAGGAGCAACAATCAATGCGGTCAGCACGGCTAGCGGGTGGGCCCCGGCGATAATGGAACCCAGCATGGCTCCGCCTCCGGTATAGAGGAACCAGTTCAAAGTCACTTCTCCCGCTTTTTCCAGTCCCGAGTGAATGCCGACGCCGACAATCGACGCAATGATGGCGACCGTTATCGTCCAGCCGAGAATTTTAAACACCGGGGACGAGGGCTTGATCTGGCAGAGGGTGGATTCTTCGGGGAGTGGCTTATTTTCTTCGAGAATTTTCCGAATTCCCTGGACGTGCCCCGCTCCGACGACAGCCAGCACTTTTTTCCCGGACGCATGCCGGATTCGACTTGCCAGATACTGGTCGCGCTCGTCAATCAAAACGGACTTCACTTCGGGGAAAGTCTTTCCGAATTCTTCCATCATCGCGGACAGCGAATCCCGCTCCCGAATGCGTTTCAGTTCTTCTTCGCTGATTTCCGTTTTGTCAAAAAGGCTAGCAAACAGAGAGGCGATGAGCGAGAACTTGCGATACCACGGCGTGCAGCTCCACGTACGGCGCAATGTGACTTTAATGTCCCGGTCGGCCAGAACAATCGGAATGCCTGCGGAACGGGCGGAAAGGACGGCCCCGTAAAGTTCCGCGCCTGGACGCACTCCGGTCGAAAGACCCATTCTTTTTTGGTAAGAACCCAAAACCAAATTGGCGATGAGCGTTCCCAACTGGTGCTCTCGGATAATTTTTTTCAAGTCGTTTTTTTTCCAGCGGTCGGGATCTTCCAGCGATTTGAGCCGACCTTCATCCAATTCAACGCAAACGGTGTCCGGGGACTCCTCTTGAATCGCTTGGGTGACTAAATCTTTCGATTCTTGGGAAATGTGTGCTGTGCCCACCAAAACAAATTCTTTGTCATCGGCGATTTTTATCCGGCAAATATCCGCATTTTCGGTCATAGGGAGCCTCGGAAAGTTGTTTTGCATAAGCCCAAAAGTCTGCGCTTTGACAATTTGAACCTTTCATAGGGGAAAATGGCAAAAAACACCAGTCCCAAGGATTCAAAAGGGAATTTGCAGAGCTGGACATGACTGCAATGATAGATAAAATCCGTTATTCCCTTTAAAAATTTGATTATATTTTTTCTCATAATTGATATCTTGGAGGATGTTGATATGAAAAAGGTGGTCTTGGGTTCCATTTTGGCATTGCTGGTCGGATGCGCCAGCGTTCAGCCGAACGATCCTGTGGCAATCAATGATGCCTTGGTCGGTTTCACGGTAAACTCCCAGGGTAAACATTGGCCGGAAGCGTTGAGCTTTGTGACTCCGGATGAAGCGGAGGAAATCACAGACGAGAACGGCCTGATGAAAGAGGAATACCGCTTGGCAGCAAGCCGTCTCCGTATTTCCGCATTGAAACAGATGCCGTGGCGTGTAGATGGACGAGGCCGTTTAATCGGCATTAAAGATGTCCTCGACGACTTCAATAAAAAGTACATCGTTTCCGAAGAAGAAAAGAAGGTCGGGACCAATCTGGAACAAATGCGCCAGGAACGCATTAACCGCACCCTCGAGAAAGGCAAGCGCATCATGGCCGGCGAAGACGAGCAAAAAGAACCGGAAGTCGAAGTCTATACGAACAAGCTGACCGAAGAAGAAAAACGCAAATACGGCAGCACGGCAGAACTTCGCCCGCCAGAAGAGGAATACGACGGCGAATCCTCGACAACAGAAACCTCTTCGACCGAAGACTTCTCTTCGGAAAGTTCGGACGAGCCTTCACAGGTTTTTGAACCGGAAACTTCCAACGTCGAAGAAGACGGCTACTACGGTCCCGAAGACGACGCCAGCGGTGCCACTTCCGACTTCTAGTTGGGGTCGCTCCTAAAATCCATTGTTAAACATCGACAGCGAAACCTTGCGCTGTAGCGTCATGAAAGCGGACAATCTATTTATTGCCCGCTTTTCGTTTTCATCCTCTTTACCGAAGCCATTTTTTAAGGCGGTCATTTCAGATTTCATCGAGATAAGCTAAATTTGGCATACATTGAATACGAACAAATCCCATATCATCATCGCGATTGACGGTCCTAGCGGAACGGGCAAAAGTACTACGGCGAAACTCGTCGCCAAAGATCTCGGCTTTACTTACCTTGATACAGGGGCCATGTATCGGGCGATTACCTTTGCCGCTTTGGAAAATGAAATTGCCGCAGACGACAAGGCGGGGATAGACCGGCTTTTGAAGTCCACCCAAATTCGCTTTGACGAACAAAACCACATTCTGATAAATGGCAAGGACTGCGAGCAGGAAATCCGCGGCAAGCGAGTGACGGAAGCGGTCAGTCCTTACAGCGCCATTCCCGAAGTCCGGGCAACCCTTACCCAGTGGCAACGCGAAATCGCAAAAGAATGCAACTGCATTCTCGATGGCCGGGATATTGGGACGGTCGTATTCCCCCATGCAAATTTCAAGTTCTTCTTGGTGACAGACCTCAAGGTTCGCGCCGAACGGCGCTATCTCGAATGCCAGCAAAAAGGCATTCCGATGACCCTGGAAGAAATCGAAAAGAATCTGGCCGAACGGGATAGAATAGATTCTTCCCGCGCAACGGCTCCGCTGAAAAAAGCGGAAGACGCTATTGAAATTGACACTACACAACTCTCAATCCAACAACAGGTAAAGATTATCGAAGACCGCGTAGGTGTAGTGGCGTAACTTCGATATCTTTTCCGCAACCCTATATTATATATGTCTCAACAACTCAAATTCGGTTCCGAAGAAGATCTTAAAGAAATTCTTGACGCGGAACAGGAACTCGCTTCCATCAATTCGGATCAGGCAGCTGCCGCTTACGCTGGCATGGAAGGTCTTGAAGCAGGCAAAGTCGTTACTGGAAAAATCAGCCAGGTAAACGAACAGGAAGTTCTCGTCGATGTGAACTTCAAATCCGAAGGCGTCATTTCTCGCAATGAATTCAAAGACGACGATGTTCCCGAAGTCGGATCGGAAATCGAAGTTTACATTGAAAAGCTCGAAGACGATGATGGCCGTCTCGTCCTTTCCAAGCAGAAGGCGGATTTTGTCCGCGTTTGGGAACGCATTCATCAGGCTTTTGAAAATAACGAAATCGTCCGCGGAACGCTCACAAAGCGTATTAAGGGCGGCGTGGTTGTAGATTTGTTCGGCATTGACGCTTTCTTGCCGGGCTCCCAGATCGATCTCCGTCAGATTCCGGATATCAACGCCCTCCTCGGCCAGGAATTCGAACTCAAGGTCATCAAGGTCAATAAAGCTCGTCGCAACATCGTCGTATCCCGCCGCGTCGTTCTTGAAGAACAGCGCAACAGCCAGCGCGACAAGGTTCTTGAAAATCTTGAAAAGGGTCAAGTGCGCAAGGGCATTGTTAAAAACATCACCGACTTTGGCGCATTTATCGACCTCGGCGGCGTAGATGGCCTGCTCCATATCACCGACATGAGCTACAAGCGCATCAATCATCCGTCCGAAGTGGTCAAGCTCGGCGATGAAGTCGAAGTCATGGTACTCGATTTCAATGACAAGAAGGAACGCATCTCTCTGGGCATGAAGCAGCTCCGTCCGCATCCTTGGAAGGACATTGCCGCTCGCTATCCGGAAGGCATGGTCGTTAAGGGCAAAGTCGTTTCCATTACGGATTACGGCGCGTTCGTGGAATTGGAAGACGGCATCGAAGGCCTCATCCACGTTTCCGAAATGTCCTGGACCCAGCACATCAAGCACCCGTCCAAAATTCTGGTCATCGGTCAGGAAGTGGAAGCGGTCGTGCTCAAGGTGGAAGAAGAACAGGAACGCATTTCTCTGGGCTTGAAGCAGCTTGAAGAAGATCCGTGGGAAAAGATTGACCAGGAACTGCCTCCGGGCGCTCGCGTTGTCGGTGAAATCCGCAACCTCGCCTCTTTCGGCGCATTCGTGGAAATCAAGGACGGCGTGGATGGCTTGATTCACGTTTCCGATATGTCCTGGACGAAGAAAATCAATCACCCGTCCGAAATGGTGAAGAAGGGCGACAAAGTCGAATGCGTCGTTCTCGCCGTCGATAAGGAAAAGCGTCGTATTTCCCTTTCGATGAAGCACCTCACCGAAGATCCGTGGGATGTTGTTGAAACGACCTACCCGATCGATTCCGAAGTCAAGGGCAAGATTGTCCGCTTGCTGGATCGCGGTGTTGTCGTGGAACTGCCGAACGGTCTGGAAGGATTCGTGCCTGTATCGAAGCTGACTGCCGAATACATCAAGGTTCCGGCGGACGCTTTCAAGGTCGGCGACGAACTCCCGGCGACGGTTACAGAAATTGACCAGACCAACCGCAAGATTTGCCTTTCGGTCGTGGACTATTTCAAAAACCGTGAATCTGCCGAGCTGATGGCTTGGATGGATTCGCACAAGGCCGGCGAAAGCGGCACCACGATCGGTGAAGCTTCTTCGGCGAAGAAGTCCAAAAAGTCTGAAGAAGAAGCCAAGTAATTCCGCTTCCTATTCGATTTGAAAATCCCGGGTCTTGCGACTCGGGATTTTTTGTTGCAAAAAAACTGGCGAAAATGGATGTGAAGTTGGCGAATCTAATTCTAAAATTCCAAAGCGGGTTTGGAATTTTATTGTCGGAAACGATTAAAATTCGGGGTATTCGTTTATAGAGGATTCCGATGCTGCGGGCTGCGTTCCTTTAGCATCTAGAAATTTGATCGGGGTTGCCGAAACGGTTAGCGTGTTGATAACTCCTATAACCGCCCAAGTGTGCTTACTGGAAATTTTGATGTCGATCAGATCGTCGCCACCGCACTGTTCCAATAAACGCCGCTTGATTTTTCGCTCACGGCTGGTGGCTCAGATGGGGATGACGTCAAAAAGGGCGAAGGATGATGCAGATGTTTCGCAAGCGGGGAGGCGGACAAAATCGCGCCCTTGGATTTGGTCGTATGAACCAAAAGAAACGGGTCTTGAAGAGCATCCCCAAAGGCAAATCGATAATAGAATGGGAAGAAGAATCCACGTCTTACGCATAAAACCTCTGAAATAGAAAAACGTGCGGGCGAAATATAGTATTTAGCAATGAGTTTGTCATAATCGTGTTGATCCTAGGAAGTTAGCGGTGCGTGATACGGAAAAGAATCTGGAACTTTTGGTTTGTGAAGTCATTTACATCTTGTGCCCAAATTTGCGAAATTTGCGCCACTTCAATGCCGATTGACCAAGTATCGTTTACCCACCAGTCCAAACCCGAGCTTGTGCGCCAAGCAAGTCCAATCAATTCAAAAGAAGCATCCTTATTCAATATGTTGGAAATAGAATAGTCCAATAGGATGGCGTTTCCAAAATGGATTCCTCGCCAAAATGTTCGAGGGTATCGGCAAGGATAAACTTCGATTCCCAAACCGCCTCCGCCGGAAAAACTGAAAACGTCTTCCCAGGTGGAGATATCCTCGTATAGGCTCCAGTCGGCATATTTTTCGTTCCTTTCGTATGTTGTCGCCTCTAGATACCCTTGCGGCAAAGCCAAATTGAAATCCGCATAAAGGGCTACGGCGTTGGCGATGGCGCGTCCAAAGCGAAAATCCATACTGGCAAAAGAAAAACCGGAGAAAGAATGCTCCTCTTTTTGGTAAGAGGTTGTTTCGGAATACTTCGCGTTATAATAAGAAAATCCCGATCCGAAGCTGAAATAAAATCCGCGATGTTCTTTGGGATAATCCGCCAAAGCAATAGATGTCACCAATAGTTCCAACAGGCAGATTTTGAAGAAAAATTTCATCTTATCCTCGTGTCATACGGAACAGAAGATGAAATCCTTGGACGGCGTTCGTCAAGTCCGAAAGGGCTTCGAATTGCGGAAACGCGCGAAAATAGGAGATCCCCACGCCTAAAGAAAGCTGGTCGCTAACCCATCAGTCCTTGCCGATTTCCAAAGTGAAAGCAAGATCGACGCTTTGAGTGTTTGTATTTATTAGAGAGGCATCAAGGCTGTAGCCGAAAGAGCCGCCCACAAAAAAACCGTTCAATGCGGAACTGGTATCGCGGAAAGGATAAACAGATGTTCCAAAGGCGACGTAGGTTCTTACAAAGGAGGCGTCACCGCTACTGCTTTCATCATCATACGTTCGGCAAATTTCATCGTCGCAATCCGAATCTCCCCATTTCGAAGAGCCTATGTAAGTTCCTAAATTGAATTGCGTGTAAAATGCGATGACATTTCCGATGCCAATACCAAAACGAAATTCCATGAGGTTTGGACTGACGCCGCTGAATTTGGCGTAGTTATCATCGGAATGCTTTTCAAAATCGATAAAGGAAACGCCGAAATTTTGGCTGCTGTAAAAGCCGCGATGCTGTTTAGGATAAAGATTTTTGACCGTTGTGGAATCGGCAAAAACGGATGCGCACAAAAAGAATACAGCTAAAAATAATTTTTTCAAACAAATTGCTTTTTTCATGAGGCACAATTTAGATAATCAGGATGTAAAATCACAGAAAAAAAATAAGAAATTTCCACACAATCCTTCACCAAATACTTGCTATTCATTTTTTCAAAGCGAGAAATTCCTTTTCGCAAGGGGAACGCGGTTATCCGTTTTCAGTTCCAACTACCCCCTAAACACTAACTTGCAGAAGGCATTTTATATATAAGCCCCAAAAACAATGTAGATACAAATTTATCTGAAATTGTAGAACACTCGGATTGGCATCATCGTGTTTTTTATGAGATTTTATAGGCAAAATGTTCCGTACTGACAACAAAAAAAGCGGACTTTCCCAAAGGAAAATCCGCAGTGCATTTTTTACAAAGATTATCCCAGAACTTTCTTTTCAAAGTCACCAAGACAATCAACGAGAGCTTGTACGCCTTCTTTAGGCATGGCGTTGTAAATCGAAGCACGGAAACCGCCGACAGAGCGATGGCCTTTAAGCTGCTGAAGTCCACGAGCCTTTGCAAAATCCAAGAATTCTTTGGCAAGTTCATCGTTCTTTTCCGCAGAAACGATTTCCTTGTTGAATACGAACGGAACATTCATAATCGAACGGTCCTCTTTGGCTGCCGTACCGACGAAAATCTTGGAAGCGTCCAGAGCACCGTAAAGGAGAGCCGCCTTTTCACGGTTGATTTTTTCGATAACATCGACGCCGCCAATATCTTTGAGCCATTTCAAAGTTCTGTTCATCACATAAACGGCGAATACCGGAGGCGTGTTGAACATATTCTGGGCATCGATATGCGTCTGGAAATTGAGCATTGTCGGGATGTTGCGGTCCACTTTGCCAAGAAGGTCTTTGCGGATAATGGAAACGGTCACGCCAGCGCAACTGATATTCTTTTGCGCACCGCCGTAAATCATTCCGAAATCCGAAACATTGACTTTGCGAGCCAGAAAATCGGAGCTCATATCACAAACGAGATAACCGGATTTGGGCTTCGGGAAGCTGTGCCATTCCGTTCCATAAATGGTATTATTTCCGGTGATGTGCAGATATGTGGCATTATCGCTCATTTTCAAATTTTTGTCGATGTGATTGTACACGTCGGCTTTAGTGGAACAGGCGACATTCACATTACCGAATTGCTTAGCTTCTTTCAAAGCCTTGCTTGCCCAAACGCCAGTATCAGCGTAATCGGCGGTAGCGTTTTGGCCGAGAAGATTCATCGGAACCATGCAGAATAATAAGGAACAACCGCCACCCAAGAAAACGATGTCATAATTTTCGGGAATGCCCATCAGATCGCGAAGAAATTGTTCCGTTTCAGCGAACATATCTCCAATGGGCTTTGAACGATGGCTCATAGAAAGAATGCTGATTCCGCTATTTGCAAAATCCATGCAAGCTGCGGAAGCTTCTTTAAGGGCTTGTTCCGGCAGAACAGAAGGTCCTGCACTGAAGTTATAGACTTTATTTGCCATGGTATGTGTCCTTATTTGAGTGTTTGCCCATAGGGCAATCTTGCGATAAAATGTAACAAAAGGAAGGATTGGTGACAATGAAAAAAAGCAGGTGAGTATGACCTGCCTTTGTTTTTAGCTTTCCAGTGCCGCAATCGCCGATTTATATTTTTTCAAGCGGAATTGGGTTTTGAGTTCTCGGCGTTCCTGCCTGTGAATATATTTGTCTTCTTGGAGAACGCTTAAAATGGCAGCTTTGGCTTTGGAAGCTAGCGGATCGTCCTTTAAGGTTTTTACAAAATTGACGAATTCTTTTTCTCTGGCTTCGTAAGTCGCTTCTTCGGCGGGAATGCCTTCCGCCATCAGTTTGCAACTATATTCGTCAATCCAACCTTGATTTTTGTGATAAGTCATTTTTAAAATACGATCGACCGTTTCTTCGGAAACTCCCATATTGATGACATCTTCTTTAGAGAGTTTGGTAGAAGGGGTGAGAACGTCTTGCAAAACAGCAAGAACTTGAACTTCTTCGGGTTCCCCTTTGTTTTTCAAAAAATCCGCAACGCTTTTGAGAAAGTCGATATACGGGCCGCCGGCTTTGTTTTTCTGTCCTGCGTGAGCCTTTTCGGCAATGGCGAGTGCTTCATTTAAAGTCATGGTCTTCCTTTAGAAATGTTTCTATCCATAATATAGATTCGTGATGTCTTAAAAAGCGAATCTTTTTCGCTTTTTGTCAGGGAATATGACGTTCTACGGCTATTTTGAAATACAGATGAATTGGGGAGGTTTACCGCCGATGATGGATACTTGAGAGAATTTTACTTATAAAAGGGTTAAATTTCAACTTCGCCATCGTTGTTGCGCACGTTTTGCACCGTCATACCGAAGGTTCATGAAGCAAATGCGTTTCACAAGATTATAGAGAGCTTCGTTATCAGCTAGCCCCTCGAACATTCTAATCATTGATAGATTCGACTGACTGTTGCAACAGCTTGAGCAGCGATTCCTTCGCCGCGTCCCGTAAAGCCGAGCTTTTCTGAAGTGCTGGCTTTGATTCCAATGCGGCTTACGTCAATGTTCAATACCCGAGCAACATTTTGTTTCATTTCTTCGCGATAAGGATTGACTTTAGGACGTTCGCAAATGACGACGCTATCCAGGCTTTCAATTTTACATCCCGATTTTTCCACTTCTTCCCGCACCCTAGCAAGAAGCACCAGACTGTCCGCATTTTTAAAAGCGGGATCCGTATCGGGAAAATAGGTGCCGATATCACCAAGCCCCGCGGCTCCGAGAAGCGCGTCACTGATCGCATGCAACAAAACATCTGCATCGCTGTGCCCGAGAAGTCCCTTTTCGTAAGGAATATCCACGCCTCCGAGAATACATTTACGACCTTCTACCAATCGATGAACATCAAATCCGATGCCTGTGCGAAAAACTTTTTCCATAATCATTCCTTTTTTCAAGAAGTAAAATAATAAAATCCGAATGAAAAAATTTTCTTTGTGAATAGCAAAGTTGCTGTCATCTTTACGATTCTTTGACGTTATTCGCTCGGAGTTTTAATTGATAGCACAGAGATCCTCGACTGATGCCCAAGAACCTTGCCGCTTGGCTTTTGTTGCCCGCGCATTCCATTAAAGCGTTTTGAATGCTTTTCCATGAAGGCGTTTTGCCGTAACGATAAGTTCGGCGCGGTTCTTGAATACAGCCTGAAAAAGGATGCAAATCCCAAGGCTCTTCCGAAAGTACGCTTTCTAACGAAACGCCTAAATCTTGCAGCAATTGATAGCGTTCCAATACATTTTTTAGTTGGCGGACATTTCCTGGCCATGGAAAGCGGCAAAGGCTTTTGATTTCGTCATCGTTCAAAAGGCGAGAGGATAAATTTTTCCATAAATCGAAAGCGATGGATTTCAACTCGTCCAAGCGTTCCCGCAGTGGCAGTAGATGTATCGGGAAAACATTCAATCGGAAAAATAAATCTTCACGGAAACGCCCTGCATTCACTGACGCCCGCAAGTTTCGGTGCGTTGCGCAAATCAAACGAAAATCAACGGGAATGCTGCGCTGCTCTCCGATGGGCGTCACCGCCCGCTCTTGCAAAATACGCAGAAGCCGGGTTTGGCTTTCAAGCGGCAATTCGCCGATTTCATCCAAAAAAAGCGTGCCATGATCCGCCGCCCGTACAAACCCCAACTGATTTGCTACGGCTCCCGTATAGGCTCCGCGGCAGGAACCTTCAAACAGGCTTTCAACAAGGCCAGGACTGATCGCTCCGCAATTCACAGCAATGAATGCGGCGTTTGCCCTATCGCTCATTTGATGTAATCGACGAGCCATCACCTCTTTACCAGTTCCAGATTCTCCACAAATAAGAACAGGAACAGACGAGCGAGACGCGATATCCAAAAGTTTATGAACTTCCATTTTTCCTCCAAAAATAGAGAATGGCGGAATCTACAGATGAAGACGTTTTTCGCTCCAAAAAATCCACCATGATTTTCTATTTTTTACAAAAAGAATCTTTTTTTACAAAAGGATAATCCATGGCAGATCGTATCGTTTGCAAATTCGGCGGCAGCTCTGTTGCAGAAGCCAAGCAGTTTCAAAAAGTCAAAGCGATTGTAGAGGCGGATAAACGGCGTAAAGTCGTTGTCGTTTCAGCTCCCGGAAAACGGAATCCTCAGGAAACGAAGCTTACCGATCTTTTGTACACGACTTACGACCTCGCTTCCAAAAATCTGGATTTTTCCGTTCCGTGGAAAATGATTTGCGACCGTTATATTGATATAGCGAAAGATCTTCATCTGGCAACAAAAATCGGAGAAGATTTGTCGGCTTTGGAAAATCAATTAAAAAATGAATTTGAAACCGTAACGACGGATTTTTTGGTTTCCCGCGGGGAATATCTTTGCGCCCGTTTAATGGCGGAATATCTGAACGCGCAATTTGTGGATTCTTTTGAATTGATCGCGTTTGATGAACGCTACCGCATTACATCGAATAGTTATGAAACGATTGCGCAAAAATTGTCCGATGAAAATCAGCTCTATGTGGTTCCCGGCTTTTACGGCGAAGGTCCCAGAAAACAGGTCAAGACCTTTTCTCGCGGAGGCTCCGATATTTCGGGAGCGATTCTTGCAAATGGAATCCATGCCGTTGCGTATGAAAATTGGACGGATGTTTCGGGAATGCTGATGACGGACCCGCGAATCGTTAAAAATCCGCAACCCATTAGCTATGTCAGCTATCGTGAAATTCGAGAACTTTCCTATTCGGGAGCAAGCGTTCTGCACGACGAATCCATAGCACCGTGCCGCGCCAAAAACATTCCGATTAATATCCGCAACACCAATCGCCCGGAAGACGCCGGAACGATTATCGGGCCGACTCCGGAAAAAACGGATTTTCCGATTACGGGAATCGCAGGGCGTAAAGGCTTTTCGATGATTTATATCGAAAAGAGCATGATGAACAAGGAAGTCGGTTTTGGACGGCGCGTTCTTGCCATTCTTGAAGGCGAAGGTCTTTCTTACGAACTCAGTCCCAGCGGCATCGACTCCATGTCCATCGTCGTGGATTCCAAAGCTTTGGAAGCGGTACAGGACGCCGTTCTAGAAGACATCATGCTGCAAATGCACCCGGATAGGGTCAAAGTTTTCCACGGGATCAGCCTTGTGGCGACTGTCGGACACGGCATGACAAACCAGATAGGAATTGCCGCCAAACTTTTCTCTGCTCTTGCCGAAAAGAAAATCAACATCCGCATTATTGATCAAGGTTCCTCGCAAATAAATATCTTGGTTGGCGTCGATGATTCCAATATGGAAAATGCCATTCAAGCAATTTATGGAGCTTTTGTTAAATCCCATGTTTGATTCTTTTTATCAAGACGACATTGACGCGGTAAATGCCAAATTTGAAGCGCAAAAAATCGCATTCGCCCCCCTTTCTTTTCAAGCCGCTCGCGCTCTGCGAGATTTGGGAATTTTAGAACTTGTCAGCAGCTCTCGTAAAAAAGGAATCGCTATTCGTCAAATTGCAGAACAGCTGAAACTTTCCGAATATGGTGTTGGCGTCTTAATGGAAATGGGACTTGGCATGGGAATTTTCAAATTGAAAAGATCGGAATCCTCAGAGCTGATTTTTACTCTTGGGAAAATCGGATTTTTCCTTTTGAATGACGACATGACCAAAGTGAACATGGATTTTTCGGAAGACGTTTGCTATCAAGGCGCCGATGATTTGATGAAATCCGTTATGACGGGGAAACCCGAAGGATTAAAACGTTTTGGTCCTTGGACAACTGTATATGAAGGCCTTTCACAAACCAGCGAAGTTTTTCAAAAAAGTTGGTTCGGTTTTGATCATTTTTATTCGGACTTGGCATTTCCCGAAGCTTTGCCGATAGTTTTTGAACAAAAGGTAAAACATCTTTTTGATATAGGCGGCAATACGGCAAAATGGGCAATCCAATGCTGCAAATACAATCCGGATGTGAATGTTTCCATTATTGATTTGCCTGGTCAAACCGCTGTTGCCGAGAAAAATGCGAAAGCTGCTGGATTTGAAAATCGCATTACAACGATTCCTTGCAACGTCCTTGACGAATCCACCAAATTTCCGCATGGTGCCGACGCCATTTGGATGAGCCAATTTTTGGATTGTTTTTCCCTGCACCAGATTACAAAAATTCTGAAAAAAATCTACCCGGCGATAACTTCGGATACAAACGTTTATATTTTGGAACCGATTTGGGACAAGCAGCGATTTGAAGCCGCTTCTTATTCTTTACAAGCGACATCTCTTTATTTTACTTGCATTGCCAACGGAAACAGCAAAATGTATCGCTTTGACGAATTGAAGCAAGCCGTTGAAAATGGCGGATTTGTTCTTCGGGAAGCGCATCATAATTTGGGAATCAACAGTTACACTCTTTTCCGTTTTCAAAAAAAATGAATGTATATGTAACCCGGTTTTCTGCATGGACGGATGAGCACCCGCCAAAATTAAATTTCGTTCCGATGCTATTTCGGCGGAGACTTAGCGACATTACTAAAATGGTTGTACAAACGGTTCATGACGTTTCCGAGGGGCTTTCGCATACGCATGTAACTTTCGCTTCGGAATTTGGAGAAATCCAGCGGCAGTATAAAATTTCGGAAGGCATTTTATCTTCCGGAGAAGTTTCCCCGGCGCAATTCAGCCTTTCGGTTTTCAACATCCCTGCATCGGCCTCTTCTATTGTAGAGCAAAACATGGTCGGTTACAGTGCCGTTTTTTCTGGGAATAAATCTTTTGAAAATGGGTTGAAAGAAGCGGTGGCGCCAATTCTTTCCGGTCGGGAAAAAGAACGGATTTTTGTATTTGCCGATGAACGAATCCCTGCGGAGTACGCTACCATTGCAAAATATCCGAATCCTGTTTGCGCTCTGGCTTTACGCCTGTCGAGTAAAAAAACGAACGCCATTTGTGAACTGGATTATTCCTCGCTACCCGCAACGGAAACCGCAGCAGAACAAGCTCTTTATTTTTTGAACAATAGACTTCCACAATGAAGTTCCTGCAAAAAATTTTGTATGTCTGGCGTTTAATTGCTAAGGTTATTGCATACGCTTCGTTCGGAATTTGCAGCACTATTTTCACTTTGACTTTTCCCTTCATTTTTATTTTTTCCGGTTTTTCCAAAAAACGTTTTCGAATGTTGGCGAGGGCGGTGAATTTCCGATTTTTTCAACTCTTCGTTTTAGAAATGAAACTGCTGGGAATTTTAACCGTTCATGTTGAGCACAAGGAACGTTTTCAAAATTTTCGCCCTTGCGTTATTGTGGCCAACCATCCTTCTTTTTTGGATGTCGTCATCCTATTTTCCATTATTCCCAACGCCAATTGCATTGTCAAAGGTTCTCTTGCAAAAACGCCTTTTGTGAACACCGTTGTCAGCGCACTTTTTATTCCCAATACGCTCCCTTTTGAAGAACAGTTGGAACGGGCAAGAATTGGCATGAACGAAGGGGAATCTCTGATTATTTTTCCGGAGGGGACGCGTACAAAATCGGGAGAACCTTTGCATTTTAAAAAGGGAGCAGCACGTTTTGCGATTCATTCCGGAAGATGCGCCCTGCCTATTTACATCGGCGGAAATGAAAAAATCGGCATTCGGAAGAACGATGCGTTTTTCCGTTTTCACCCTTCAGAACGATACCATTATAATCTGGATTTGCTTCTTCCTATTTTTCCCGGAAAATTTGAAGAGCATTCGAAACCAGCTGCGGTGGAATTGCTGACAAAAGAAATGCAAAACGTTTTGGAACTTTGTAGAAATCGAGATCCCGAAAAAGAAACGTGAAGAATAAAAAGAAAGGCTGTCTCTTTCGTGCGCGCACTACATTCTTTTGAAAATCAAAGAGGTGTTGATTCCTCCGAAAGCGAAGTTGTTCGACATAAAATATTCAATATCCATTTCTCTCCCGTCGCCCATGATATAATCTAAAGGCGCACACGCTGGATCGATATTTTTCAGATTCAAATTTGGATGGAACCATTTTCGATTCATCATTTGAATGCCGAGCCAAGCTTCAATAGCACCACAGGCCCCTAAAGAATGGCCGATGTAACTTTTTAAACTGCTAATAGGAGCGGCCCTTCCTTGCAAGGCCCCAAAAGTCGCTTGAGTTTCTGCGGTGTCGCCGAATTTGGTCGCCGTGCCGTGTCCGCTAACGTAGCCGATTTGCTGCGGATAAACGCCCGCATTTTTCATCGCCATTTCCAATGCGATTTGCATCGTTTCTTTTTTGGGCTGCGTTAGATGATTGCCGTCCGTGTTGGTTCCGAAACCGACAACTTCCGCATAGATATGCGCGCCGCGAGCTTTAGCGTGCTCGTATTCTTCAAGAATTAAAGAGCCTGCGCCCTCGCCGATGACAAGACCGTCCCGATCTCTGTCATAAGAAGCCGGCGTGATTTCTGGAGAGTCGTTTTTAACACTTGTCGCAAATAGAATATCAAAAACAGCAGAACCCGTCGGATTTAATTCTTCGGCTCCGCCAGCAATCATAACATCCTGTTCACCGTGCATAATCATTTCATAGGCGTATCCGATAGAAAGGCTTCCCGCCGTGCAAGCGGTATTTGTCGTAACAAGACGTCCGGTAAGTCCCAAAAGAACGCTGATATTGACCGCGCAAGTTTGCGGCATACAGCGAATGTAACTGGTTGCCGTAATGTTCGACGAATCGTTATGGATAAGCATGGACATAAATTCTTTGATAGCGTCAAAATTTCCCATGGAAGATCCGAATGAAACGCCGATACGTCCAGCTTTAAGTTCCGGATCATTCAGATCGTAACCCGCAAGGAGCAAAGCTTTTTCCGCAGTGGCTACTGCCATGTGAGCAACGCGCCCCATCCCCCGCATTTTCTTTCGAGGAAATTCCGGAAGAGAAAATGGAATGGGAGCGGCCAATCGTGTATTGATTTGTTTGTAAACATCCCAGCCAGGCATTCGAATCGTGCAATTTTTCAGCAAATGGAGCCGTTCAAAAATTTCATCGTCATCCATTCCGAGCGGAGAAATGCTTGCCCCACCTGTAACCACAACTCGACGTTTCATGCCAAACCTCCATTTACAGAAATGACTTGCCGTGTAATATAGGAAGCTCCTTCCGAAAGCAAAAAGAGAACTGTTGCAGCAACTTCTTCCGGTTTGCCAACACGGTGCATGGGAATGGCTGGCAAAATCATATCAACCGGGGCATCTTTAATCATTTCGGTTTCAATAACTCCAGGAGCAATGCTATTTACGGTGATATTTCGACTAGCCAATTCAACGGCTAAAGCTTTGCTGGCAGCGATAATTCCGCCTTTGCTTGCACTGTAATTGACTTGTCCTCGATTTCCAATAACTCCAGAAACCGAAGCAATGGAAATAATTCGTCCTTGTCTTTTCCGACACATCGGCATGACCAGCGGATGCAAGACATTGTAAAAGCCGTTCAAATTCACGTTGAGGACGCTGTCCCAATAATCGTCGGTCATGGCGGGGAATGCGGCATCTCGGCAAATACCCGAAGAAAGAACAACTCCGTAATACGTTCCTTTTTCGGCAACATCTTTTTCCAGTACGGATTTACAATTTTCTCGATCCGTTACATTAAATTGCAGAAGATGCAAATTTTCTTTATTTTGTTCGGCGAGATTTTTTAAAGAATCCGCATGGCTGTTGTAATGCGCCGTAACCTGATAGCCTGCTGACAACGCAGCCTGTACAATGGCAAAACCAATGCCGCCACTGGCTCCCGTCACAAGAACGCGTTTTCCGTTTTCCATTTATATTCCTCCCATTTTTTGCGGATTGTCCACGGCAATCGTATTGATTGTAGCCGTTGCAAATAATTTATCACCGACAGACGCTTTTCCTTCAAATGTAATCGCTTTGTCCATTTGCGCAATTTGCTTTATCCAAATACGTACGACGGATTTGGCAAGAAATACGTTTTCTTCCGCTTTAAAATTTGTCACGCTTAAAATGAAGCCAACTTGAGACGAATTTTTTTCTCTATTGGCAATACCATTCAATGCGGCTATACTTTGCGCCATATATTCAAAAGCAATCCATACAGGAACGCCGCCAAAATTTTCGTCGTAAAACATTGTCTTTTCGGAAATATCCACTTCCGTCTCAGCAACCGCTTGCGACAAATCGTAAAAAACGACTCGATCGAGCAAATTCATTTTTCCTTTATGCGGCACTAATTGCGCTATTTTTTCTCGAGAATCAAATTCGGTCATGCGTTCCTCGCCAAAACCAAAGATACATTGCAACCGCCAAAACCAAAAGAGTTGCTCATGCAAATATTGAGTTTTTCGGCACGTTCCCCTAAAGAAACCAGATGAATCTGGGGTATGGACAAATCTCGTTCACCGTCAAAATAATGTACAGGCAATTCCCGATTCGGATTTTCGTCTGAAAGAGCAAGGCAGCAAAATGCCGCTTCCAGCGCTCCCGATGCGCCTAAAGTGTGACCGGTCAATCCCTTGGTAGAACTCGATTTCGTATTATCACCGAAAACACGATGAACTGCAACGCTTTCCATAGCATCGTTTAGTTTTGTTCCCGTCCCATGCAAATTGATATAATCCACATCTTTTGCTGAAATTTGAGCGTCTTTCAACGCTTTTAGAATAGCTTGCACGGCGCCTTCGCCATCGGCTCTTGGGGCAGTAACATGATCCGCGTCGGAACTTTCGCCCATGCCGAGAATTTGAAATGGAGACGAATTCGCTTCCCGAGAGACCAAGAAAAAAGCAGCGGCGTCACCAATGGTAAGTCCAGAGCGATTCCTGCTGAACGGAATAGATGGCGTTGCGGAAACCGCTTCTAAAGAATCAAATCCAAGAACAACGGTTTGCGTTTGAATATCCACCCCGCCGACAATTGCGGCATCACAAAAGCCCGCTTCAATCCAATTTCTGGCGGAAACAAATGCACTTGCACTGGAAGCGCAAGCGGACGAATGGGTAAATATCGGGCCTGTAATCCCAAACCGTTTGGCCACATATTCTGCGGCAAAATCAGCCTGTTGTTTTTTCAATAAATAACCGTCTGGGTATTTTCCATTACTTTGAAAAAATGCTAAAGCGGAAAGGGACGATTCGGAGCCGTTATCGCTGGAACCGAGGAATACGCCAATTCGATGCGCTCCCCATTTCTGAATCCATTCGGCAACGGAACTTTCCAAAGAAACCAATGCTTTTTCAGAAAGTCGATTGACGTGATTATCGTAGAAAGAATCCGCCGTATGAGGAAGTTTGCTTTGCGGGATTTCTGCGACATAGCGTTTTTTTCCGCAGTATTCTTTTTGGATAAATTGCGGGGGTATTCCGTTTTTCAAAGCGTCCCAAATAGACTTTTTGTCCGCTCCCAAAGCACAAACGGCGGCAAAATCTTTGATGTAAAGAGGATTCATGGATTTCTTTCCTCCTGATTTTCGGATTCGATTTGATAACGATAATTTCGAATTTTATTTTCAAATCGGATTCTCCCTTTGGATTTTTCCATAACAAGAATTTCCGATTTTCCGTCAGATAGCGATCGCCGCAAACTTGAGCCTTCTTGCGATTCTCTAAAATGCAGACCTGCTTTTTGAAAATTTTCAGAAAGAATTTTGGCAGGATAGTAGCAAAATTGAACGTCAGCTATTACATATTCGGCTTTGACTTTATCGGAATCTATCCAGCGGCTGTTAAAAAAGACGGAATCTTGTGTATAAATTAATTCTGCAATAACATTTCCCATGGAACTGAAAAGCATTACATGAATGAGGGAATCATTCAATAGCATCCAAGAATTTCCCGAAAATTTCTTATCGCCATAAGAACCGGTCATCTGCTGATTTTCTTCTATGGATATATTTGAAAATTTTGGAAGAATCAAATGGGCAAAGTGCGAATCGGAATAATAAATTTTTGTCGCCAAATGCGCAGAACGAGTCGTGCAGGAAATGAGTCCGCATACCACAAAAAGAAGAGCACAGCAGAAAATAGTTCGCCATAAACGCATCAGATAAAAACTTAAAAAATTGTTGGCCGATGGCAATTGCTATTTCCTCGCAAAAGGAGAAAGGCACAAGCTTGCGGAAATGCCGAGTAATACGGTAAGCCCCAAAATAGACACGGGCGCAAAGCTGCTTAAGGCAAGGGTTCCAAAAGAAATCAATGTCGTCAGCGTCGATAAAATCACAGCAAATGCCGTTGAATTTAAATCATCGCCAGCTTCTTTGAAAAAAAGCGAATAGTCAATGCCAATGCCTAAAACGAGAATCAGTCCTGTGATAGCAAAGAAATTAACGGGAATCTCCATATAGCCAAACATCGACATGGTAAATAGGCAAGCTAGTATCGGTGCCCGTACAATTCGTAGAGAATCTTTCCAGGTATAGACGAATGACAGAATAAAAAATACAGAAAAATAGGCAAAAGCGACTAGAGCTAAAGCCGTCATGGAAAGTTCTGTTAAAGCGTGATTCACCGTTTCCATTTTATTGACCGCATAAATTCCCTCGTCAGGACTGGCAAATGAGTCTGCACAAAATTCTTTTGTTGCATGCAAAGGCAAAACCGCACTGTAATAAGAACTATCCAATTGGCCAATCCACAACATATCTCGGAAATTTTCAAATTGTTGCGGCAGTTGTTTTTCTAAATCGGTTTGAATAGCAGGATATTCCAGCTGTTGCCTTTTGGGAATTTTCATTGCTTTTTTCAAAGCGGCATAACGAATGGGAAGGGAACGCCGCAAAGCGGAATCCAGTTGCCGTTGGCGATGAGCTGACGGAGCGAAATCGGAAAAAGCTAAAACCGATTCGATAAGAGAATCTTTTTGCGCGGTCCAAAGGCGTTCTTTTAGATTCTCTTCTTTCTGTAAAACGTCTTCAATAGAATTGCCTCGCACGATAAAATAATGCGGAGAAATTCCCGAGTTCATCCACTTCGCTATTTTGATTTCACTTTTTTCTAAATCCGGAGCAATTTTGTATAACGTGCGAAGATCTGTTTGCAGATTTAGTTTAAAAAATCCAGGAAGCAGGAGTCCTAAAAGAACTGCGAAAACAATATAACGTACCTTTCGAGGAATGGATTCCGCTTTAGAATATCCCTTTAAAGCGAGTTGAATTATTACAGGAGGATTTTGATTTCGCTTTTCTAGTTTCCGAGAAATAATGGGGAATATTAGAAGAACGGAAAGCAAGGCACTTGCCAAGCCGACCATTGAAAAAAATGCCATCTGCCGAAGTACGGGAAAGTTCACGATCATCAAAGCGATGTAACTCAGTTCCGTTGTCATAAATCCGAGTAGAATACTTTTGATTTGAAAGTTCCTATCGGCAAAATGATGCAGCGCGTAATCGATGCTCACTCCGATAACGCTTGTGCCAAAGACAAAAGTGAAAATATGAATTTCATGGAATGTCGCCAAAGTCGCACCAATTGCCGCAAGAATGGCTACGACAATTGAAACTAAAATGGAAAGAATCGGAAGAGGAGAGCGGAAGGCTAAAAGAAGCAACAGCAGCACCGCAACCCCAGAAATACCAGAAATCCAAGCGACTTCTCTTTGGGCTTTTTGGGAACTGGAGTAGCTATGAAATGGAACCCCTGAACATTCAAATGATAGGTTCGGGTGAGCCTTTTGCAACAGAGCCATTTTATCTTCTAGCAGAGAAATAATGTGTCCGTCGGACGCCATATCCGAGGCATTCTGAAGCATTTTTGCGTTTACAAGTACATAAGTTTTTCCTGAATCTTCGACAGTCAGCATTCCTTCACGCAACGAGAGATTTCCGGAAAGTAAAGGATTTTTAAAAAGAAGCCGTTCCTGCGCATTTTGAGACAATAAATAGGGATCTTCTTGCAGGTGGCTCAGTGAACTTGTAGGAAGAGCTCCGAAGGTTCGGGAAAGCGCCCGATGATACAGATAATTTGCTCGAGCGGAATCGCTCATTTGCAGCAAAGACGGGTCTTGCAAGGCAAAACGATTTTTATAAAAGAATTCTGAGAGTTCTCCTAGAGAATTGCTGTCGATGAGCCACGTAGCCGATTCGATCTGTTGGCTTTCCGAAAGCATTTTCCCGATTTCATTTGCTGCAGCCTTGGCTACGGAAAAATCAGAATCGCCGACAAACAGGAGCAGCTGCGTCGCTGAACGCGAAGAAAATTCCGATTCTGCGTTTTGAAACTCTTGGCTTATATCGGATTTTGGCAATACGGAATACAAGCTCTTATCAATTTTCCAAGGATATGCCAAGACAACAGCAACAATCAAAGCGATGTGTAAAATCGCCCACAGGCCGATATGAAAAATTTGTTTCTTACTTTGCGGAATTTCTGAATTCATAGCTTAAAATATTTCCTTCTCCATCAAGCATTTCTACTTTTTCAAGATTCTTTTGACCTTCCAACAAAATGGAAGCCAGCGCTTTTTGAATCATTTTTTCTTTGGGGCGCAAGCCGATTATCCATTTTTTCTTTTGAGTGACAAAATAAATATCGAATTTTTGCTGAAGCGATTCTAAATTGCCATTAAAAATCGCTTGAACGGATGCTGCGATTTCGCGAAAAACTGCATTATTCGCCGCATTCATTTCCACAGAGGTGCCGTCCGGAAAAACCTGGATCATTTTTTCTTTGGAGATTTCAGAACGTGACGCAAAGGGTTTTTCGACATTCAAAATAATGCCGTTTTTGCCAGAAATTAAAAAAGTGCCCGAAGATTCAAAGACGCGTTGAATTTTTTGTACAATCCGTTTTTGAATAAAGGAACCTTCTTGTTTTTTTACAGAAGAAAGAGTTTGTACAATTTCCGCAAATGCGGGCGAGTTAAAATCGGCAGGAGAATCCCATAAAGAATCTTTTGCAAAAAGAATTCCACTCCAAAAAAGAAAAATCGTGAAATATATTTTAACCATTTTCATTCTCGGCGAGATATTTTTCAATTCGCTCTACAAAATCGCGCGGAGAACCAATCATGGATTCATGCGTTTTAAGATTTACCGCCATTTGAGTACTTTCCGCTTTGGTGATGACTTTGCCAGTTTCTACATCCATGAAACGATAGCGGATTTTTAAGCAAACGTCGTATTCGACAAGGGTCGCTTCTATGCGGACCTTTTGCATAAAACGAAGCGGTCGAATGTATTTGATATGCAGCTGCACAACGGGCCAAACATAACCCGCTTTTTCCATTTCAAAATAATCATAATGGATTTTATCCAAAAGAGCGCAACGCGCTGTTTCCATATATTTTACATAATTGCCGTGCCAAGCGACATTCATCGGATCCAAATCGTAAAATTGAATCTGTATTTCGGCACTTGCTGTGATTGTTCTGGAGTTCACGACAATTCTCCTTTTGACCAAAAATTGTAAAAATTATACCACTGATATGGATGCTGCAAACAGAAGCGTTCTAGATGCGAAGTAAATTCGGCAGCCAATTCCGCGATTTTCTTTTTTTGTTCCGAACGCTTTCCCGTCCAAGTTACGGACGAATGAATAACGTGAAATTCATAGGGCGACGTGATATCTAAATCTTTTTTACGAAAAGCAAAAATAAAGTACACGGGAGCTTTTAAAACACAGGCAAGAGTGAATGCGCCTTCGGGAAATGCTGCGTTTTCTCCTAAAAACGGCAAGGAAATTTGGCGTTTTTCAAAATGAGACGACGTTCTGTCCCCGGCAATAGCTATCAGATTTCCTGAAACGATTTTTTCATGCATAGCGATTACGGAATCGGGGCCGATTGTATTGGCATCAAAAGCGTTCTTCATCAACGATGGATTTAATTTGTGCAGAATCGTATTGAACTTTCGGGTTCCCGAAAAATCAACAACAGGGAAAACCTGAAAAATGCGATGGGTATGTTCTTTGCGAAATCCCGTCAAGGAACGTATAGCCTCAATGTTTCCCAAATGCGAACACAAAACAAATGCGCCTTCTCCAGAATCCAAAGATTCGATAAGTTTATTAACATCATCGTTTTGCGTTTCCAATTCCGACAAATTTATTTTGCCCGCCCAACCTCGAATTTTTTCCACCATCGACAAAGCAAACGCCAATATGTGACGATACACAGCAAAATGCGGAACTTTTTGATTTCGCATGGCAAATACGTGTTCCAAGTAAAGGCGAGAACGTTTTCGGACGGGAGATGCTCCCAAATAAAAAAAGAAGACGATGACTGCGGCAAAACATTCTATCCATTTCAGAGGCAAGTGAATGGCTGCCCAAAGCATAAACTGAAACTTCCATTCGGCATTCTCCGTTTCCTTTATTTGAAACCAATGTTCGTTTGCCATTATTTACTTTTTGCCTCTTGCACTTTTGCGCTTTAGTAATTTAGGCAATCGGAGAAGCATTCCAAAACAAAGTCGTGTATGTAAGCGGGAAATTTCTACGTTGTCTCGCCACATTCGAAAATTGGATACGCCGTCTTTGGGATAAATTACTTGGATGGGATAAAAATACATACGGACTCCCGCCCAAGAAAGCCGCACCAGAATTTCAATATCAAAACCCATTCGGAATGTTTGAATCTGCTTCAAAATCGGTTCGGTGAGCCAAAGCGGGTACACGCGAAAGCCGCACATGGCGTCGGGAACAGCAAAAGAAAGCGTCTCTATCGACACCCAAAAATTCGTGATTTTACGACCGATTTTTCGCCCTTTGGGAGCAGAATCGTCATATTGAGGGAAACCGCCGACAAGACAATCCAAATGCTTTTGAGAAGCTTTTAAAAAGAACGGAATGGCTTCGGGATTATGTTGCCCATCGGCGTCGATTTGCAATGCGTGAGAATATCCGGTACGATAAGCTTCTCGAAGCCCGGCACAAACAGCGGCTCCTTTGCCTCCGTTTTTCGCAAGCGATATCAAGGAAATTCGAGAATCGCTTTGGGCGATTTTTTGTAGTATCTGCAATTCTTCAGCGGAATTTCCGTCATCCACCAAAATAATGGGAAGATTCTGCGCCAATAATTTTTGTATCACCGGACGCACCGCATCGGTGTGGCGAAAGATGGGTATCACAGCGCAAGGTTTGAATTCCATTATGGAGCCTTTTTCAAAAGAATCGATCCCGAAGCGTGAACCGTTTCTCCATTGGCGATCCGAAATGACATCTTTCCCAATTCCGGAGAATACGATTCTTCAAAAGTAATAGGTGTATCTGGGAGAATAGGACTTGTAAATTTCGTTCGAGAAATGCGATCTATTTCGCTGGGCAGTTGGAAAAACGCGCGAAAAAATCGCAACGCCAAATCGATTTGAACGACTGCAGGCAATAATTTGAAATGAGGAAAATGCCCATCATAATAATCGCTTGTATTTGGCACGACAATTTTAACCGCCAGCCGATTACCGTTTTGAAAGAAACGGAGTATTTTGAAATTCGGGTCTTCTGGCAAAGCGAACAGCTTTTGAATGTCGCGCGTTTTCACTTTTCCCATCACATCTTGCGGCAATTCTTCCAAGTAGCGCCACTTTTTGGGAGTCACCGTATTCTCTAGGAAATTGGACAGGTAATTGCGAAAATAGGCATTGATTTCTTTTTTGGGCGTTTCCGCAAACTTTAACGTTCCCGTTTCGTTTAAAACCAGAGCAGCTGCCAGAAATTGACGCTTTCCCGCCATCGGAACAACTCGCACATCTCGGACCAACTTGGTTTCGCGCAAACGGTTTTCCACCTCCAAAAGCGATATGCGCTTTTCTTCAATTTTCACAATGGAATCCGCTCTGCCGAGCAGCGAGAAAGTTCCGTCCGATTCTATTTTTCCCAAATCGCCTGTAACAAACCCTTCTGGCTCCGTATAGGAAGAAAGTATTTTCAAACGTCCATCCTCTTCCAGCGTGATTTGATTTGTCGGAATCGGTGTCCATAAAGGAGTAATTTGAATGCGGCGAGTCGCTATGGCACCGGCTTCTGTGCAACCATAAATTTCTTGCACTCCATTTCCCGAAAGCTCTTCGACTTGATGGGCGACTTCATCGGGAAGCACTCCGCCCGCCGACAGCCAAAACGGTTTTTTCTTAAAGGCCAGCTTGGTTCGATTGGCAACCAAACGTTTTAAAAATGCGGGACTTGCCACAATTACTGCGGGATCTGCTAAAATTTGTTCCAGCTCTTCGGGAAATTCAAATCGCGTTTGACGAATAGGAAGTCCTGCGGAAAACGGAACAAAAACCGAGAAAGCGAGTCCGTAAATATGATGGTGATTTACCGTCGAATAAAAGTTACAATGAGAAAAAGAGGACGCAAATCTGCCAGCGAGAGCATCGGCTTCATTTTCAAATTGAGCTGCGGTTTTTGGAATTTCTTTAGGAACGCCCGTCGTGCCAGAAGTATAGAGTGCCGCCTGCGCTTTTTGCGCATTAAAGGTTTGCCAAGGAATTTGAGCGGAAAACCGTTCCAGCACTTGCGGGATTTGCAAAGAATTTTCTTCGCCGGCATCGTTTAAAAATCCGACATTCGGCTTCCGAATTTCTCGAATAAATTCCTTCTGCCGATTAGCCGTAAACAAAATTTTCTTTTGACTTTGAAAAAGCGCAAAGATAGCAACGAGTAGGTGGTAGGTATCTTCAACATTTAAAATCCAAGAATCGTAAGATTCCTGTGAAATGGCACCTCGCAATTTGGAAACGTCTTCTTTGAACATCTTCCATGTTTTGCATACAGATGACAGGCCGGAACCGCGAAAGCACACGACAGAATCGTCCGGTCGAGAATTCGCCTGTATTTGGGAGAACGAGATGTAAGATTGCAATGAGCCTTGTTTCATTTTTCGCACTCCATATTCTACGGCAAAAAGGATTCCCATCAAAATATAGGAAATAAAACCGTTATAAAGAGCCCACCATTTTTCATCGGAGGCAAGAACGGTCCAAAGGGCGATGGCTCCGTTTATGCAAAAAAAAATACACCAGACGATGGTGACTTTTTGACAATAACGCTCTATGGGAATTCGGTCAGCAATACGGAGAATTCGCTTGTCCGCAAAAGTCGCCAGTCGAAATACGAGATTCGTTTTAGAAAAAAGAGTTGCTCCAAAAAGACAAAGCATCCCGCTATTTACCAAGACGGGATAGAATAGAAGAAATTTTGCATTGTCTAAAGAAAACGTCAATATCCCACATAACAACAGAATGGTGGTGAAACCGATTTCTTTTACAGGAATGCTTGGATGTTTGTGCTGAGCAAATAAAAAAATACGAAGAGCCACTAAAAGCAGCAATAGCAATGCCAGTTTACGCGGGGAAAATTCCCCAAAACGGAGAGCGCAAAAAATGAGCACAGGATAAAGAACCAATACGATGGCGAAAAATATCCTGCCGACAAAGAAGTTCATTACTTGTCTTTTGTTTCTTGCGTCAATTCGTAAACGCCATCGACAACATCTTGTAGAGTGCGCATTTGCTTGAACACTTCGGGATCTACATTTCTGGGAATATATTGTTTCAGTTTAACAATCAAATCCACGGCATCGATGCTGTCGAGATTCAGGTCTTCATAAAGGCGAGCTTCCGGAACGACTTTCGCAGCGTCCATTTCAAAATCATTTACTAAAGCGTTGCGAATTTTTTCGTAAATCTGCTGTTTGTCCATAACATCAATCCTTTTTATTTGCCGAAATGTAGGAAGCAAGCGCATTGATCGACGCAAAATGCCGACGGGTTTCTTCATTCACCGTAGAAAAGGTAACACCGAAATTATCTTTAATGGCGATGCCCAGTTCCAGCGCGTCAATGCTGTCGAGTCCAAGCCCCTTTCCCTCTTTATTCAATCCAAAGAGCGGAGCGTCGTCATCAATGTCTTGAGGAGTTATATCTTCTAACTCCAACGACTTGATGAGCACTTCTTTTATCTGCATATTTAATTCAGACATAAAATCTCCAAAAGTAATTTAAAAGATAGCAAAATTCATAAACATCCCTATTCTGGAAAATATTTATAACAGATGTAAAGACGCGAATTCGCTATTTTGATAAATTTTTCAGGCAAATTGCGCAATAAAACTTTTAGGTACGATTTTTTCATACGGGAAATAGCAGTTCAAGTGAAAAATCGTTAGCATACGGAGCTTTCTATTTCCCAAAAATTTTGAAAATGAATTTTTAGAGGCGGCTGATCGAGTTATCATCGACATCAACAAAAAAACGTTCAGAATATAAATTCTGAACGAAAGAAAATAACAGGACTTATCCGCTACAGGGTTACGATTTTTTCGTTTTCCATCAACTGGTCAAAAGTTTGACGTTCCCGAATCAATTTCAATTCACCGTTGGAAAATAGAATTTCCGGAGCGTAACGGCGGCTGTTATAATTGCTCGACATCGCACTTCCGTAAGCACCCGTATCATGCAAAACCAGAAAATCTCCGACTTTGGCTTCGGGCAATTTTCGGGATACGACAAATCCTCCCTCTTCTTGAGTGAACACATCTCCCGATTCGCATAGAGGTCCAGCAACGATGGCATCTTGAGCCTCTCCCAAATTCCTGCCGTCCGAAGAGACAATGGAAATAGCATGGTAAGAACCATAAAAAGAAGGACGCACAAGATCGTTAAATCCGGCATCTACCAAATAAAACAGATTGTCGGCCTGCTTTTTGACGGCGCGAATTTCGGCAACCAGAACAGCACTTTCTGCAACCAGATAACGCCCAGGTTCCACTTCAAGAGCCAGATCATGTCCTATGGATTGCGCAATATCTTTGCGGGTTTTGTTCCACAAATCATAATAGGCTTTTACATCAATGCGGTTATTCTTTTCCGTTTCTTTGTACGGAATGGGAAGTCCTCCGCCTGCAGAAATGACTCGCAAATGTGAACCCAGATGTCTTGACGCATCTCGCATCGCATCACAAACTTTGGAAAGATGTTCAAAGTCCGATCCGCTGCCGATATGCATATGCAGTCCCGTAATCCACATCCCATTGGATTGAGCGAGCTTTAGGCAATCTTTAATTTGCGAATACCAGACACCGTGTTTGGAAAGCGGGCCTCCGGTATTTGTTTTTTGAGAATGCCCATGGCCAAAGCCGGGATTGAGACGAAGAGTGATGTTTGAACGAACTCCCGCATCGGCCAGTTGCTGAATCATGTCCGCGGATCCGACATTCACATGAATCTTGTGTTTTTTGACGAGTTCAATAGCATCCCGATCAAAAATATCGGCGGTATAAACAATTTGAGGCACTTGCTTGTCACTCTCACCGCCTTTGAATCCGGCTCGCAGAGCGCGCACGATTTCTCCGGCACTTACCGCATCGACAACAGCTCCGCATTTTCGAATTAGCGAAAGAATGGAAAGGTTGGGGCACGCTTTTTGAGCAAAGCGAATGGTATCGAAGCACTTGAGTTCCTGAACGCGCTTTTCGATTGTCGCCTGGTCATAAAGCCAAAAAGGGGTGCCGTAATTTGCGACACCCTCTCGGATTATTTTATCTGAAAAAAGACAATCAGACATTCTTCACGCTGTTTTCGCCACCCTGACCGTCAGGAACGCGATCCGGATTGGCTTGGTCAATTTCCCAGCTGCCGTCAAAAACGAATTTATATTGATAGGTTCCCGAAGCGAGTTTTTTCTTGAGGGACCACACACCTTGTTCGTCTTTTTTCATTTTAGCAGGAGCCCAATTGTTGAATTCGCCGGCGACTTCAACAGATTTGGAATCGGGAGAATACACATTGAATACAACTTCTTGCAAAACCGACTTTGTGGCTTTCGGTGCCGATTTTTTTACAGGCGTCGTCTTCTTTTCGGCAACGGCTTTCTTTGTTGTGGAAACTTTCTTCACCGCGCTCTTTACCGGAGCAGATTTCTTTTCTGCGCTTTTTGCCGGAACGGATTTTTTCGCCGTTTGCGCTTTTGTGGTTTTCTTCGTAGTTGACATCGATCAACCTCCTTTTTCGTTGTTAACAAATAATAACAAATAAAATGTCTTTTCCCAAGACCCCAGCGGCAAGGCGAGTGCCTTTTGACGCTTTTTAAGTTGGTATCGTTCGCGAAAAACGCTTTCTTCAGACGCAATTTTGTCTATTTTTGAAATACCGTTTCATTTTTAATGAGTATTAAATTCAAATGAATAATTCGATTATTGCCCCGAGTGTCCTCAACGCCAACTTTCTGAATTTGAAAGATGAAATAACCGCCATTGAAAAAGGAGGAGCAGGACTTGTTCATCTTGACATTATGGATGGACATTTTGTTCCGAACATCAGTTTTGGCCCGGGAATTTCCGCTCTTATCGGTAAAGCGACAACTCTCCCGCTGGATTGCCATTTGATGATAAGCAATCCTGAATTATTCGTCGAAGAGTTCGCTCGAATTGGATCTCACTATATCACCGTTCAAGCTGAATCCACTTGGCATTTGGATAGGATTTTAAACCGGATTCGCGAACTTGGCGCAAAGCCCGCGGTGAGCATCAATCCAGCGACTCCCATTGAAAACATCCAATGGATTCTGGATTTAGTCGATATGGTTCTTGTCATGTCGGTGAATCCGGGTTTTGGCGGTCAAAGTTTAATTCCCTATTGTCTGGACAAAATTCGGAAGTTGAGAGAAATGAAACCGAATTTGGATATTGAAATTGACGGTGGAATCAAGCTCGACAATATCTTGGATGCCAAAAAAGCTGGAGCAAATATTTTTGTTGTCGGCAGTGCCATTTTTAAAACGGATTCTCCAGAAACGACTTGCAAAAAATTCGTCGAAAAAGTGAGGTAAGCATTTTTATGCTGAACACGACCCTTTGCTATATCGAACAGAACGGAGCTTATTTGTTGCTCCATCGAGTAAAGAAGCAAAACGATATCAATCACGATAAGTGGATTGGCATCGGGGGAAAATTTGAAGAGGGCGAAAGCCCTGAAGATTGCGTCCGGCGAGAAGCTCGAGAAGAAACGGGTTTGGAACTCACCGATTTGAAATATTGCGGAATTGTCACATTCTTGAGCGACGGCATGGATGAAACCGAATTTATGCATTTGTTCCGCGCGACGCAATTTACAGGAGAATTGAAAACTTGTGACGAAGGCGTTCTTGAATGGATTCCCAAAGAGAAATTCGCGAGTCTTCCTCATTGGGATGGTGACCGTATTTTTTTAACGCTTTTAGACAGGGGGTCGCCATTCTTTTCACTCAAATTGACGTATAAAGGAAATGAACTGATTGAAGCTTTGTTAAATGGAATCCCTGTAAAAGCAGAAGATTTTTCTTACGGGTCTTTGCCGGATTTTCCACCGATGCGCCGCCAAGAAAGGGCTCTTTCCCATCAAGAAACGTTAGAAATTTTACGCACAAACGAATACGGCGTTTTGGCGATAGAAAACTCTTTGGGCTATCCCTACGGCGTACCCATCAATTACGCTTTTGACGGAGAACATATCTGGTTTCACGGCGCAAAGAATGCCGGAGAAAAAGCGAAAAGCATTTGCAATCATTCCAAAGCGTGCTTTACCGTTGTGCGGAATTCACAAATACATCCTGAAAAATTTAGCACCACTTTTGAAAGTTGCATCGTTTTTGGTCGTATTCGCCCAGCGGAAAATCCTGAAACCGGATTGCGTCTGCTTCTCAAAAAATACTCTCCCGAATACCAAAAAGAAGGTGAAGCCTATATAGAACGCGCCATTAGCAAAACAGGCGTTTTTCGCATGGACATAGAATTTATGAGTGGGAAAAAGCACGAGTAATGGCAACGCTAGCCCCAAAAATTTTTAGTACGATAATTCTTTTGTCTGCAAGAAATCTGGATAAAATTTCCTGATTTAATGCAACACTACTTTATTCCCGCACAACTCGATCGTATGCGCTTAGGATTGTTGCCGCAGAAATCGTTCCGACAATTTCGCCTTTGGAATTTTTGACATAAACTTCATTCATGGAATGCTTAAGCATAAATTTCATAGCACTGTGCAAATCCGCGCTGATGGGCAGAAGCGGAGAATGTGTAATACAATCAGAAACCAACAAGACGTCGGCACTGCCTTCAATGGAAACGATATTGCGCAAGACGAGACTCCAATCCAGAATGCCCAAGTATTCATCGCCATCGTAAACCGGATAAGTATGCGTCACCGCAGAATCTGGAAATAGGACATTGAACGTGTTGATATCATGCTCCGCCTCGTGAATTGTTTTTTTGGCATTCAGGCATAACACACGGGAAGCCTGCATCACCGACTCTACAGAGATGGTTCGCAGCAAATCCGGATCCATTTCCAACCGATGCGCTGGAGACGTGAATTTGTTCAAAACTTGGCTCCGGTAAATCCCCCATTTTCGGCTGAATGCGACATGCACAACAGCGGCCAGCATAATCCCGGGCAATAGTTGATAACTGCCCGTCATTTCGCAAACCATGACCACACCAGCCAACGGTGCCTTTGTCGCTCCGGCAAAAAAAGCTCCCATACCAACCAACGCCATGGCGCCCGGTTTTTGCAAAAGCCCAGGTGCTAAAGTTTCTACGGACACAGCGAAAGCAGCTCCCAATACTCCACCCAGAAAAAGAGAGGGACCAAAAACGCCGCCCGCTCCACCGCTGCCGACGGTAAAAGAAGTCGCCAAAATTTTAGCGACAACAAGCCCCAGCAAAAAGAAAACCGAAGGCGAATGTTCCGAATCCACCAGACGAGTCATGTTTTCCACATAGTCCCAAGTGCCTCCCATCGCCTGCGGAAAAAGCAAAGCGACGAGTCCGCAAAGGATTCCGCCCACAGCGGGCTTTGCCCAGTTGGGAATTTGCCATGATGAAAAAAAATCTTCGACTTTATAATAGATTTTTGCATATAGATACGATGCCGGCACGCAAAGAAGCCCCAGCAGCGCACAACAAAAAAGGGTTGGAACGTTTACAAAGGAAAATTCGGGGACGCTAAAAGTTGGAGCGGTTCCGAAAACGCTGGAATAAACCGAGAACCCGACTACGGAAGCGATAATGGATGTCCAAAAAGCACTGCTTTCAAAATCTTCGCGATAAAGAATTTCTACGGAAGTCAATGCTCCTGCCAAAGGCGCCTTGAAAATGGAACCCAAGCCCGCCGCCATTCCCGCAAGCCCGAATTGCCGACGCACAGCGCGGGTCATTTTGAAAAAACGGCAAATCGTCGAAGCGATGCCAGAGCCGATTTGGGAAACGGGGCCTTCAAACCCCGCACTGCCTCCGCTGCCAAGAGTAATTGCACTCGCTAATAATTTTACAGGCGCGACCCTTTTTCGCAACGCCCGACCGCGGTGATGGAATGCGTAAATGGACCGGTCAGTCCCCTGCCCTGCCGCTTCCGGCGTTTTGGTTATCACAAAGAGCAAAATGCCGACCAGCAGACCGCCGATGGCTGGAGCCAGGAATAAAGCATAGCCCGAAAACGTATCGCGAACAAATCGAGTTGTCGTTTCTAGACTCCAGCGGAAAATGACAGCGACGCATCCGGTAACCAAACCGATAAACGCTGCAAGAAGCATCTTGGGAATGTAAGAATTGATAATGAATAGGCGCGAAATTTTTTTCATTTATTTGCGTTTTCGCCAAACGAAAAGCACCCCGGCGACAGAAAGGACAAATATCGCTATGATAATCCAGAACGAATACGGATTGTTTTCACCAAGCCCAAAAGGAAATTTTACATTCATGCCAAAAATACTTGCCACAAAAGTCGGGAGCGTAATGGCAATGGTGACAATGTTCAGCGTTCTCATCAGCACATTCATGCTGTTATTGACGACGCTTGCCCGCGCATCCATCAAGGAAGCAAGAATGTTGGCGTAGATTTCTGCCTGCTGCAAACTCTGGCGGTTTTCAATGACCACGTCGTCTAAAAGTTCCCGTTCATTTTCGCTGAATTGCATTCCACGCCCCATCTGCAATTTTTTGAGCAACGCTTCGTTAGAATTGAGTGCACTGACGTAATAAATAAGGCCCTTGTTCAACGTGAACATGTATTGCAAATATCGATTGTCCAGCGAATTTTGCAATTTGTCTTCGAGTTCCTCGTTTATCCGGTTCATAATCTTCAAATGTTCGTTAAAGTGATAGACGGAATAGTTGAGAAGCTTAATGACAAAGGTATTCAGCGAGTCTATCTTTGAAAAACGCCGGGAATCCATCAAGGGAATTTCGGCATCGGAAAGGAGCAAAACCCAATCTTCAAACAAGAAGATACCGAAAGATTCTACGCGGAATTCAAAATAATCTTCGGATGTATAATTGCGGGGTTTTTTAAAAACGATAGTCGTAAAATCGTCGTCGTATTCGATACGGGAAAGTTCATCGTTATCGAATGCAGAAGCTATTGTATGTTCGGCGATTTCATATTTTTTTACAAGGGCACCCCGTTGCTCCTGGCTAGGGCTACCCATCAGCACGATGTCCGCGGAATCTTCATCCGAAGCTTTCGTGATGCGGCCATTCTCAATTTTATAATACTTGAGCATAAAAGCCTCTCTTGTATTATGAACGCCTACAATTTTACGAACCAAAAATAAAAAAGACCTAGGACAATGCCTAGGCCTTTGGGTGAATTATTTGTAAAAATTACACAAGACGACGAACGTGTTTGTTGAACCAGACGACGAATGGCGCGCAGATAAACACCGAGGAATAGGTGCCGACAATGGCGCCGAACGTCATCACAAGGCCGAAGTCACGAATGGAAGAACCGCCCATAACGGCTAGAATCACACAGACAAACAACGTCGAAAGCGAAGTAATCACTGTACGGCTGAAACTTTGAGAAACAGAAGCATCGACGGTTTTCGCAAAATCCGATCCTCCGTGGAGTTTCACATTTTCGCGAATGCGGTCATAGTTAACAATCGTGTCGTTTACCGAGTAACCGATCATCGTCAGGAAAGCAGCAACCATAGCTCCGTCCACGGAAAGTCCCAAAAGCGATACAAAGCCGACGGTGAGAACAGTATCGTGCACAAGTCCCAACACCGCACCCAAGCCAAAGCCAAGGCCGAGTTTACCAAAGCGGAACCAGACATACAGACAAATGGCAAGCCAAGCAAGGAAAACGGAAAGAATCGCATTGAATCGCAATTCTTCACCGATGGTTGCTCCGACTTCATCTTGAGAAAGAATCTGCACGCGTTCGTCGGAATCAATGGCCTTAATCACATCTGCGCCTTGTTCGCTCTTTACAGAAACTTCATAGGTGTTTTGCAAAGATGTTGCGCCCATGGTGCGAACCGTTCCATCGGTCACATTGAATTTGGCGAGTACAGCGTTCAAATCTTTCAGATGATCTTCGGCGTCGTTGTATTGCACCCGGAAGACGGTTCCACCAGTAAAGTCGATGCTGAAATTAAATCCTTTGAATACGGAAAAGGCGAGAGCGATAATCACACAAATCGCAGAAATCGACACAAAAACTTTTGCCTTGCTCGTAATTGGCAAATGCGCCCGGTTCAAAGCGGCAAAACCCGCTCCAATCGAAATCGCGTTCGTATCCTGCTTGGCAAGCTTCAAGTCGAAAATAGCGCGGGTAACGGTAAGGGCCGTAAACATCGAACCGGCAATGCCAATCATCAGAGTGAGGCCGAAACCTTTTACCGAACCCGTTCCAATCTTGTAAAGAATCAAAGCGGTGAGGAAAGTGGTCAAGTTAGAGTCGAAGATGGCACTGAAAGCGCGTTCGTAACCTTTCGCAATTGCCGCTCGAGCTTTGTTGCCCGCCCGAAGTTCTTCCCGGATACGTTCGAAAATAATCACGTTGGCGTCAATGGACATACCTACAGTGAGCACCATACCAGCAATACCGGGCAAAGTCAGAGTGGCGCCGAAAGCCGAAAGGACTGCTGCGGTAATCAAAGCGTTACAGACCAGACCGACGCTGGCGACAAGACCGCCAAACCGGTAATACATAATCATAAAGAGAATGGTAATGATAATACCGATTAAAGCAGAGCCAAAACCGCTGCGGATATTGTCTTCTCCGAGGGTGGCGCCAATCGTGCGGCTTTCGATGATGTTCATCGGGGCTTTCAGTGCGCCGGAACGAAGTACCACCGCCAAGCGATTCGCTTCCGCCATATCGTCAAGACCTGTGATTTGCGCTTCTCCATTCGGAATGCGGTCGCGGATAACAGGAGCACTGATAACTTGGTCGTCCAAAACAATCGCCATTTGCTTGCCGATATTTGCCGCAGTCACTGCGCCAAAACGCTTGGGGCCAATGCCCGAGAACTTGAGGCTAACGGCAACTTCACCCGAATTTGTTCCGTCAGAAACACGATAGGGGCGAGCATCGGAAACGTATTCACCGCTCATTTCCGCACGACGCTTGAGCAAATACAAGCGTTTTGCTTTAATCGGAGAATCTTTCAACTTTTCAAAACCGGAACCCCAGGCGAAAACGACATCGTGCGGGATCAAGCTCTGGACGGTGCGATCGTTCAAAATGCGTTTAATCGTTTCGATTTGTTCCTGGGCGACAAACCCGCCGTTGCCGAAAGAAAGGTAAAGAGCGGAAAGAGCCGTTCCCGTTGCCGAGGATTTGACGGAATCCGAACCGGCTGTTGCAGTCAAATCCGTTTTAGCAAGATCATCAGACTTTGCGTTGCCTGCGAAAAGTTCCGCATCGGAAAGGGTGTCTTTTTTCGCCGTTGTGACGGGTTCAGCCGCTGCCGAATCCGCTTGTACGCTGTCTTTCACGTCGCTCCGACCCAGCAGATAATTGTCAATCAGCATGACAATTTGCGAAAACTTTTCCTGTTCCGCCAGGATTTTGAATTCCAGCTTGGCGGTGCTGCCGACAAGCGCCTTTGCCGTAGAATCATCCACGCCCGCCAGTTCAACATTAATCCGGTCGTTGCCCGAAGGGGAAATCTGCGGTTCCGAAAGACCAAACTGGTCCACGCGGTTACGGACAATTTCCAGCGATTGTTGCTGGATGTCTTTAATATCTTCTGTTTTAAGACCTTTGCTGTCTATTTGGAGGGTAATGCTAGTTCCTCCGGCAAGATCTAGACCAAAATTCATCGCCTTGGCGGCTACTTTTGGATTTTGCTTGATAAATTCCTTCTTCGCTTCACCCGATTTGGAGTGTACTTGAATGGAGGGAATTATCGACCATGCGGCAAGAAGGATGACTCCGAGTATGATAAACTCGCGCATTCCAAATAATTTTTTTTTCATCTGATCATTTTCCTTAAAGGCTTGAGAAACCTAAAATTTGGGCTTAAATTTAGAAATTTTTATAAGATGGTTGGACGTTTGGTGAGAACAATGCCATCCTTGGCAACAAAGTAGCCTGCAACGCCCGCAATCGGAGACTTTCCGCTTTCATAAATCACTTCTGTTCGTGCGGAAATTCCCGGCAACGGAACGGGGCCTGGAAATCCGAGGCGCAATTCCACCAGCGTTTTATTGTATTGGCGGCAAATCAGCAGTCCTTGTCCTTCGGGGCGAATGGAAAAAGTTCCCATGGACATCGCCGATTCCCGTTTCCGAAAAGCGAGAAAAGTTTGCACTAGGCGAAAAATCTCGGAATTTTTAGCGTCGGGCAGTTCTTGCCAAGGGAAACAGCGGCGATTGTCCGGATCTTTTCCGCCTTCCATTCCGATTTCATCGCCATAATAAAGAGAGATGGCTCCGGGCAAAGTCAAAAGCAAAGCCCAAGCGACGGCAGCCCGACAGGAATTTCCCCCGGCAAGGGTAAGCAAGCGAGCGGTATCATGGCTTCCAAACAAATTCATTTGCACGCCGAACAGCTTTCGCTCCAATAGATTCTGGAAGGCATTGCAAAATTCAGCAGAGTCCATTCCAGAAACCGAAACGGCCGTCGGATCGCCCGTCGAAACGGCATTTGAAGAAGACATCCCCTCGGGGAACAAAAAACGCAGAGCAAGTTTTCGCACAGGATAGTTCATCACTCCGTCAAATTGGTCGCCAGCCAGCCAGCGCGACGGATCTTCCCAAATTTCACCCATGATATACGCTTCGGGATTCCACTTTTTGACTCGTCGCCGAAACTCCCGCCAAAAATCGTCGTCATCAATTTCATTGGGCACGTCCAGACGCCAGCCGTCAATGCCTCGGCGAATCCAAAATTCCGCGACCCGTAACAGGTATTCCCGGGTTTCTAGATTATCGGTGTTGAACTTTGGCAAAGCAGGCATTCCCCACCAGCAATCGTAATTCGGTTTTTCGGAGTAGGCGTTCACCGGAAAAGAATGAAAGTGGAACCAATTTTTATAGGGCGACGCTTCGCCTTCTTCCATCGCAGAGACAAATGGAAAAAATCCCCGCGAACAATGATTAAAGACGCCGTCCAAAATGATTCGCATTTCTCGTTTGTGCACTTCCCGCACAAGCTCGTCAAAATCTTCAATGGTTCCTAGCACCGGATCGATTTGCAAATAGTCCACGGTATGGTAGCGATGATTTGCGGCGCTTTTAAAAATCGGGCATAGGTACAGCGCATTGGCTCCCAAGTCTTGGATGTAATCCAGTTTTTCAATGATCCCGCGAAGATTTCCTCCGCAAAATCCGTGCACTTCGGGCTTGGCTCCCCAATTGTGAAAACTGCCGGCGCATTCGTACTTTGGCGATCGGGCGAATCTATCGGGGAAAATCTGATAAAATACGGCGGAACGAACCCAATCGGGACAATGAAAATCTTGAGGCGCACTCATAAAAAAGAACCTGTTTCTGCTGCAAAACAATACATCTCATTTTTCCTTTTCGGCATTTTTGAATGAGTTCATTTTCTTGTCTTCGGCGTCCATTTCAACGGTTTCACCACCGACAATGCCAGAACCCATAAAATGACTCTGGGCATCATAATGGCGTTTGTTCCGATGGGAACGTGATTTCCTAGCTTACATTCATCAGCGCAAAGACCGGTTTGCTCGCGCGTTCACGAGTTTCGCAATTTCGTTTTTCAACGTCGAGTTGTCTGAAAGTTCTTCCACCGTGCAAGGCATTTTGTAAGCCCAGTTTTGCGGTCCGACCGTTCCCGGCGTATTTACCCGTTCATCTTCGGGATTTTGCGGCGTCCAGCGGGAACTGAGCGCAAGAAAATCTTGCACCGGAAGAATGCAGAACAAACTGTTCGACTGGAAAATATTGCTGATTAACAATTTGACGACATCCGGGGAAAGGCTTTGCGGAGCATCTCCTTCCAAATGCAAATGATTTTTCCAGAACAAATTTTTATCAAAATCCGGTTCGTTCCAGAGCCCCAAAAGGGTAGAAGTATCATGAACGCTCGTTGTAGAAACAGAAAGTCTAGGATATTCGGAAACGTCGTAATAAGGTTGTCCCGGAGCGTCCCAGTTTCTTGCCCAACGTTCTACGCGAAGCGAATTGATTTGCAGTTCTCCCAAAACGCTAGGAACACAATGCGGAACAGCACCCAAATCTTCAGCGCAGACGACCATGTCGGTTTCTTGAGCGAGCACGGTGAGCAATTTTTTCCCATTGGCATACCAGATGGATTCTTGAGAGGCTTCATTGGCATGCAGCAAACGTCCCAGTATTTCTTGCTCATTTTGCGGAAGGGTTTTCAGAACCGGAGCATTGTACCAATACCAGAAAGGATAGTAAGTATTCGCAGGTGATCCGGGAACAAAAATGCGGTTCCACTGGACTTTCAACAAGGCGTCTTTTACGGATTGCTCTTCTGCGGAATCAATAATGGCGCTTTCGCAGTCAAATTCCTTTTTGAAAACATAGCGGTCGCTGGTAAATGGCAAGAATTCAAAATATTTTTCAAGGCAACTTTCGGTCGCTTCACCAAGAAATTCCCGAAGCTGCTCTTTGGAATAATTGGGACGCTGTAGATATTCGACGGTCTCTTTTTTGAATCCCGCCGCCGACAATTCGGTCTGCGTAACCGGTACTGCGGGCGAAAAATGCCCGAGAATTCCGGTGCGTTCGTTCTGCGGAATCGCCCAAATTCGAAAAAATCCCAAAACGTGATCGATACGATATGCGTGATAAAATTTGCTCGCTTGCGCCAGACGTTCACGCCACCATGTAAAATTTTCCTGTTCTATAACGTCCCAACGATACGTTGGAAATCCCCAGTTTTGGCCGCTGTAGCTGAACATATCTGGCGGAGCACCGGCGCGGTCGTCCAAAGAAAAATACCGGCGGTTAAACCAGACGTCCGCACTATCTTCGTTGATAAGGATAGGGATATCGCCTTTTAGACGGACTCCCATTTCCGTCAATTTATTGGAAGCGACTTTGAATTGCGCTTCCGCTTCAAATTGCATCCAGCATTGGAACAAAACATCCTTGCGGTGCTTGCGATATAGCGAATTGACCCGCAAAGCAGTCGGGTCTTGGTCTTCTTTCCAAGAACGCCAACTCGATTCTCCGTTTTTCTCTTTGAGCATCGCATAGACGGCGTATGGTTTTATCCACGAGTTGGCTTCAATCCATTTAGCAAGGGCGACGTTCTTGTCGAACATCGCATAATTGGCATCAAAAATTTTTCGCAGAATTTGCCGTTTCGCTCGGGCGATTTCCGCATAATGCACCTTTGTTTCGGCGGCGAATCGCTTTTGCAAAGTTTGAATGTCCTTCTTGAATGCGTCGGCTCCGTGAACAATTTGCAAACGGATAAAAACCGGATTGAGAGCAAAGGCACTTCTTGCGCTATAAGGAGAAGATTCGTAGCCGGTATCGTTTACAGGTAAAATTTGGATGACGTTCAATCCGCAAGTTTTTGCCCAGGTTCCAAACGGAACTAAATCCAAAAATTCGCCGATGCCTACACAGTCTTGAGTCTTCAGGGAAAATACAGGAACGGCCACGCCGCTTTGAAAACAAGAAAATTCACCGTATCGCATAATTCAAAGATATATTAAAAAGTAAAATTCGTGCCGCATTTAAATGTTACGCCATTTCCGTGCAGTGCTTTTCCGAACAGTTGTTTCAAAATATTTAAACAATCAAATCTTCGGGACGAGGGTATTTACGAGGGCGTCCTCGCTTCCGTTTAGCAAGAACCGGTTTCCCATCAGGACCGATTTGCATGGGAGGGAGGGAGACTCCCGCCGCTGCAGCTGCGGCACCTGCTACAGCCAGAGCGGAACCCGGCTTAAAAAGGGCGGCCAAATCCGGTGCGGTTTTAGGCTCTCCATTTTCGGCTTGCGCTCCAGCGGCGACAGCGGCAAGAGCGGCTTTCTGTGCTGCAAGAGCGGCTTCCGCCAAATGCTTTCGGACGATTTCCCGCTGACGCTTCGCTTCTTCTTCGGCACGCTTTTTGGCAAGTTCTTCCGTTGAAATGATTTCCGTTTTAGCGGCACCAAATTTTGCACCGCCAAAGGAACCCACAAGAACCCGTCCCGAACTAGGTTGCGCTGGAAGCGGCGCAACGGAAGGCTTAGGAGCCAGAACAGGTTCTGGCGTCGAGAGTTTTTTCATCTGCCCCGGAACAAAAAGCGTTTTTTTGTGAGAAGGCAGCGGACGTTCTGTATATCGAGTTTGTCGGTTTCCTTCAAAATCCGACATCTTGGGCATAGGCCTTGAATAATGCGAGATTTCGTCCCTGTTTTTATATTGGGCCGCAATTTGGCGAATGCGTTCCTGTTCTTTGGCGATTTTCCGAGCTTCGCGTTCCTTTTTAGAAGGGCGAAAACGGTCGCTTTTTTTCTCGTCAACGGGGTGCAACGCTAAAATTTCTTCATTAGAAAGACCGCGTAATTCAGGAGGAACCTCTATAATCGGGAGATTTTCAATGTTTGTTTGTTGTGTCATTTTGAATAAAAACGCTATAAAAGCAAAAGGCAGAACATTTTACCCTTATTTAATTTAAAAAAATCTATTTGTCAAGACCTAGAAATTCTGGAAAGAGTGTTGTATTTTTTAGGCAAATGCTTCGATTTACACAAGATATTATTTTGGCGCTCCGGGCGAGAGCGAATGAAGAAGAAGCTCATGCGATGTCAAAAAGCATGAGGGACTCGTTCGATTTTCTCGGAGTAAATGTTTATAAACGTCGGGAAGCAACCTATCCCATTTTTGACAAGAATCCGCCTCAAAACGGTGACGAATTGGCTGCAAAAATTACGGATATGTGGGCGCAACCTTATCGCGAAGTGCAATATGCAGCCTGTGACTATCTTTTTAGGCATAAGAACCTGCTGGGTGGACAGCACTTGAATTTTTTGAAAATGCTGATTAAAACCCGCCCCTGGAAAGACACCGTCGATACGATTTCCACGAGTATTCTCGGAAGTCTGGCTTGGAGAATCCCGCCGATTCGCCAGAAAATCGCCACTTGGATTCATGATCCAAACATTTGGGTTCGCCGCAGCGTGATTCTTTTTCAGTTTCAATACAAGAATCATACAAATTGGGATTTGCTCAAGTCCTGCTGTCTGTATTGCGCCAAAGACGAGAATTATTACATCCGGACCGGAATCGGGCAAGCGCTTTCGGAATACGCGAAAATCAACCCGAATGAAGTCCGCCACTTTGTGATGGACACGGATTTGCCCGCGCAAACTTCGCAGGAGATTCTTCGGAATATCTAAATCTTTCTTTGTCGTTCTTTGAAGCAGCGGCCCCCAAAGTGCGCTGCTTTATTTTTAAAATGTCGCTAGAAATCTAAACTCGGACGAAAACATGAAATTTCTGATTCAGCGGGTAAAGCAAGCCCAAGTGGATATCGCTAAAGAAACGGTAGGAAAAATCGGGCAAGGTCTTCTGGTGCTGATAGGAATCGGCAAGGACGACTCGCGGGAAACGGCAGAACGCTTGGTGAAAAAGACGCTCTCCCTGCGAATTTTTGCAGATGCCGACGGCAAAACGAATCTTTCGCTACGGGATGTCGGCGGAAGTCTGCTTCTCGTTTCTCAATTCACCCTTTATGCGGATTGCCATAAAGGCAATCGTCCCACATTTAATAACGCCGGCAACGCGGAACTAGCGAAATCTCTCTACGAATACACCATCGAATTGTGCAAAAAAGAAAATGTCCCTGTCGAAACGGGACGCTTCGGGGCCGATATGGCGGTTTCCCTGCTGAATGATGGTCCTTTTACTCTTTTGCTGGAGTAATTTTCCTTTTTTCTTTCCAAGCCTTGCTCGGTTTTGCGCGTTATCAAAAAAATTCAACCAGTTTTTTCTAACTTTACCCGTATGCCATTTGCTGCAAATTTTCCGATACGGTCGTTGCATTTCCTGAATGTATTCCTTTTCTTTTCAGGGATTGCATTCTCTTCGTCGTTTGCCGCATCCCCTATTTATTCCAGCGAACGGATGCGCAATCTGAAGCAACTTGAAACAACTCCTCTTTTATTTGAATACCATCGCATGACGACAGGAACACAGCAGATGTTCTACTTTCCTCGTCGGGATTCCAGTTGGCGTGAAAATTTTGCCGAAAACGAAAAACGGGCTTTACTTCAGTATCGGGACGCAAAACAGGCGATTGCAGCAAGCCTTGTCGGGGGAATCGATTACCGCGGCGGAGAAACTTTAGGCGACACCATTTGGCCGGGACTCGATGGTGGACTTTATCTGCGGGGCTACAGGGATTCGGTGGAATTCATGCTCGATGCCCGCATCTATGTGGAAAACCACAGTGCCAGCTACCCCAAATCCTTTGACCGGGAATTTGTGGAGTTTCAAAAAGAAGAAAACAACAGCGGCGTCGAATACGCAAGCTATGCCCGATACCGCGGAATGTTCGCCATCAATATGGGCTTTGGAAGGTTGATGCTCGCTCGGGATGTTTTTCATTTTGGTCCGGGCTATTACAATAATTTGACTTTGAATCAATATGCGCTTCCTTACAACACGCTTTCCTTTGAATTTCACGTGGGGCCGCTTTCGGTTATAAGTCTATATGGCGATTTGCGCATTTACGCGAACAGCATGAATCGGAAAAATACGAACGACCGTAACCTCTACGCTCACCGCTACGAATTGAATTTAGGAAACTTGATTCTCGGCATGAGTGAAACGCAAATTCTTTACAACGAAAATAAGGTTTGGCTTTTTGTCCCGATTGTTCCTCTCTTTATGGAAAAGGGAAATTTTTCGGAAGACAATAACAACGGAGCCTTAGCTTTCGACGCAAACTATCGTCTTTTCAACCTGGCGCGCATTTACACCGAATTTTACATCGACGATTTTGAAAGCCCCATCAGTTTGATAAAAAACGATAACATTGAAGCCAAGTGGGCGTGGATGGCAGGCGCTCAAATCGGCAAGGATTTTTCCGTGAAAGGCCATAAGCTGGAAGCCGGAGCCATCGCGGAATACGCCCGAGTCGAGCCTTACGTCTATAGCCATTTTCACCCGAACACCGCTCAGGCGGCGCATTTAGGAGTACCTTTGGGTGCGCCAAACGGACCCAACAGCCAGACGATAGACTTTGCCGTTTATGGAAGATTTGCTCGTCGAATAAACGTGAACTTGCGAAACACTTGGCTTTGGAAAGGCACGGACTATGGCAGTGCCATTAACGACACAACGCCGACATCCAATCATTTCAAATTGCCTAAAAAATTCCTCGACGGGGCAAAAATGAAATACTCGCTTTCGCCGGCTATAAGTTATGATGGAGATTTTGTTTTTTACCAGCTGGAATTCACTCTTTTCAACGATGAAAAAATTTATACAAGGCTAGGCGTTAAATGGTAAATTATATTCCCGAATTGCTAGCCCCCGCAGGCGACTTGAAACGTCTGGAATACGCGCTGGCGTATGGAGCCGATGCCGTTTACGCTGGACAGCCCGCTTTTTCCTTGCGCGCCAGGGAAAACGGATTTCGCTCTTTGGAAGATCTTGAAAAAGGAATCGCCCTTGCTCACGCCAAAGGAAAAAAATTCTACTTGACAAGCAACGTCATCGCACGAAACGCCAAAGTTGCGCCTTTTGAAAAATCCCTGTTGGATGCCGTCAAATTAAAGCCCGACGCTCTGATTGTCGCCGACCCTGGCATTATCGCATTCATGCGAAAAGAAGCACCCGAAATTCCCATTCACCTTTCCGTTCAGGCGAATACGACCAATTATCTGACGGCACAATTTTGGCAGTCCATCGGCGTCAGCCGTGTCATCCTTTCTCGGGAACTGAAACTTTCCGAAGTCCTTGAAATCCAAGAGAAATGCCCCGAACTGGAATTGGAAGTCTTTGTGCACGGCAATGTGTGCATGGCGATGTCCGGGCGCTGCATGCTCAGCAATTGGACAACTCGGCGGGACGCGAATCAGGGAATGTGCAACAACTCTTGCCGAATGCCGTATCGCCTTTATGCAAATGCCGAAGTCCAATCTGACGATTATCGGGAACACGAAGGATCATTCTTTTTGGAACGAACCAATACCGAAGGAAATTCGGAGCTGATCGGGCTCGACGAAGATCGCTGGGGCACTTATTTTATGAGTAGCCGGGATTTATGCGCACTGGACGTGATTCCGAATTTGGTGCAAAATCGCATCGCTAGTTTTAAAATCGAAGGACGCACACGGAGCGTTTATTACCTTTCTTCCGTTGTTCTCGCTTATCGCAAAGCCATCGACGCGGCTTTATCGGGAAAAGAAATCCCGCAAATTTCAAAGGATTTGGTTTCGGACACGGATAGCCGAGGACGGATGCCTGGATTTTTCAAAGGTCCGCTTCCCCAAAATTATGAATCGACTCAGGAACCTTCACAAACAGGCGCGGTTGCCGCCCAGATAGATCATGTAGAAAAAGACGGATCCATTTTTATTCATGTCAAAAATAAAATGGAATTGGACGCGCGACTATTTTGGCTAGATCCCGAAATCCATGAAGCAGTGACAGTGCAAGAGCTGAAAGACGCAAAAGGGGTTTCTGTCCATACGTTACATCCCGGTACGGATGGCTGGGTCACGCTCCGTTCTGACGTGACAAAACACACAAAATCTGAAAACTTTGCTTTTTTGGTTTTGAAAAAAGGCTGACTTTCGTTTTGGAGAAGTTAAATTAAGATTATGGAAGTATTCGGCGATTACGAATTAAAGCAGAGTAAAATTTTTCGCGACTTCGACAAGGCGTACTCCGAAGGCAAGTTGGATTATTTAAAACAATTGTTCCTTCCGTATATTTTGAACAACATTGCCGATTTTTACCAGTTTAAAAAGGAAAAACTCAAGCAATTTGCCGAAGCTCTAGATATGCACCAGCTTTTAAAACTTTACCTCTATTACAAGCAGATGCCTATCGATATGCACCGTTATATGGAAGAGCAAAGCCAGTCCATCAAAAAAGTGATTGCCAATTCTTCTAAAGAAAGGCAGACCGCTGTATCGGAATGGATTAAGCAGCACGCCGCCCGTCATCGAGATGTTGCGATTAAAAATCAATGCCTATTCTTTGAAAAAATCGCCGACCAGGTAATTCCGCCCATTGAAAAAGCTCTGCGGGAATACGAAGCGAATACAAACTGATTTTCTTTTTTGACGGAGAAATCCGTTCTTTTTTTCCATCGTTCATGTTTATCGTTTTGCCTATTTCTAACTTTATGCTGTATGAATGAAGAACTAAAAAAAAATACAGAAATTTCAGAACCGTCTTCTAAACCGGCCAATCCTTTTTTGACTCCTCTTCACATTGTAGAGCCCGAAAACAAACTCCCCGATTATAATTTCACCGATTTGCCAGCCGATCTCAAGGCAACTCTTGAAAAACACGGTTGGACCGATTTGATGCCCGTGCAGCGCAAGACAATTCCTTATATGCTCAATGCGCGCGACATGCTAGTGCAATCCAAAACAGGATCAGGAAAAACCGGAGCATTTGTTTTACCGCTTTTGCAGGTGATTGTCCGCGAACACAAATTTCCCCAAGCGCTCATTTTGGTGCCGACCCGGGAATTGGCTCAACAGGTGGAATCCGAAATCGAAAGCCTCTCTCAAGGAACGGGAATCAAATCCGTGGCGATTTTTGGAGGCGTCGGTTACGAAACTCAACTTCGCGCCCTCCGAGAAGGTGTGCATATCATTGTGGCGACGCCGGGACGGCTACTGGATCATGCGCAGCGCGGTCACGTCGATTTTCTTTCTGTTCGCGATTTGATCATGGACGAAGCCGACGAAATGCTTTCAATGGGATTTTATCCCGATATGCAACGCATTCGCCGTTACCTACCCAAAGACATCGCCTGCACCATGTTCAGCGCAACCATCCCGCAAACGGTAAAAAGCCTTGCTCGGGAATTTCAGCGCAAAAATGCCGGATTCCTTTCGCTCAGTTATGACAAAGTCATCGCCAACAATTTGGAACATCGCTACTATATGTGCGACGTGATGGACAAAGACAAATTGACGATAAAAATTTTGGAATGGGAAAATCCGGACAGCTGCATGATCTTCTGCAATATGAAACGGGACGTCAGTTACTTGGAACAGGTGCTTTCCAATTACGGTTTCCGCGTCGGCGCTCTTTCGGGGGATATTTCCCAAAAGCTGCGAGAAGAAACTCTCGAAGCTTTCCGTTATAAACGCTTGAACATTCTCATCTGCACGGATGTTGCCGCCCGAGGAATCGACGTCACCCACGTGACTCACGTCATCATTTACGACCATCCGGACGATCATGAAATTTACGTCCATCGAAGCGGGCGCACCGCTAGAGCGGGCAGAAGTGGAGTTGCCATTTCCCTCATTACGCCGGTAGAAGAAATCGAACTGCAAAAAACCGCAGTCGATTTTGGCATCCAGTTCATTAAAATGCCCGCCATCAGCGAAGAAGAGTTGGCCAATCGCATTCGTCAGAGAGCCGTTGCAGAATTGGACCGCGAAAAACGGATTCTCGGACAAATGAAAAAAGAACGTTTGCGCCGCTTCTTGCCCCTCGTGGACGAGCTGGTTAGCAATTCCGAAGACAAAGAAGTCCTCGCCTATCTTTTGGATAAATTCTACTGGAAAGAATACGACAACAGGCGAAAACAAGGGAATGGATAATGTCCAAAATTAAAATCAAAACAAAAAAAGAAATAGAGCTCATCCGTTCCGCGGGCGCGCTCGCTGCAGAAACTTTGGTTCGGGCAGGTGAAATGTGCAAACCCGGAGTGAATACTCTGGAAATCGACGAATTTATCGGCGACTTCACCAAAAAACACGGCGGCATTTCTGCTTGCCTCGGCTACAATGGATATCCGCGCTACGCCTGCATTAGTTTGAACAACGTCATTTGTCACGGCATTCCCAAAAAGGAAACCGTTCTCAAGGATGGCGACATTTTGAACATCGACATCACGACGATTCTTTCCGGCTACCACGGAGATTGTTCAGCCATGTTCTGCGTCGGAAACGTCAGTCCGTTGGCGAAGGAACTTGTAGATGTCGCCAAACTTTGTCTGGAAGAGGGAATTCAGGCGGCGGAAATGCCAAAAGCTCGTTTTTCGGACATCGGTTGCGCCATTCAGCCTATCGCCGACGAGCATGGATTTAGCGTCGTAGAAGATTATTGCGGACACGGCATCGGCCGCGGCTTCCATGAAGAGCCCACCATTTTGCATTTTGCCAATTCCTTCCGAACACCGATGATTGAAATCGGAAACGTCTTTACAATCGAGCCGATGATCAACGCGGGCAAGCCCGAAACCAAAACCCTCAAAGACGGATGGACCGCGGTGACCGTCGATGGAAGTCTTTCGGCGCAATGGGAGCACACCCTTGCCCTGACTCCCAACGGCATCGACATTCTGACCCTTCCGAGATAATCATGTTTGCCGATCCCCTGATAAAAAAAGCAATCCAGTCGCATCCGCTCGTTCAACGTCTAGGAACCATTCATTCCTTTGTGTTGAATACAGCCGAACAGAAATGTAATTTGGAAATCGGCTTGGTGGGGGAACCGGCTCCTATTCGGTTTTCAGCAAAATATAAAATCGAAAAAACGGATTCTGGCGCGGATTTTTGCGTCTTTGAACCGACTTGCGAAAAAATGTGGATTGAAGAAATTCTGAAAATCTTCTTTGAATCCAAAGGCGGAATTCTGCGCTTTCCTACAAAAGGAATCGTCGCCAAAATTCTTCCCGTTATTTTGTAAGAGCAGAATCGATTTTACTGGCTAAAAAACTACATTAAAACTATGTATAGCATCCAGAAATTCCTGTTGGAACTTCCTTCATCAAAATTGACCCCTTCAAAAAATCCCGAAGAGGCGATTAAAAAACTGACTCAGGCCGCTGCGTTGAAATCCGCCGCGGTCAGTGCGTCTCTTTCCGCACCGGGTGGGATTATCGGGCTTTTCGCATCGCTTCCCGATCTTGCGACCATTTGGAAAATACAGGCGCAACTCGTCGCCGATATTGCGGCTGTTTATGGAAAACTCGGTTATTTGACCCAGCAATCTTTACTCTGGTGCCTGTGCAAACAATCTGGATCGCAAATTTTTCGGGATATCGCCGTCCGCGCGGGAACGCATCTTTTAATCAAAAAAAGCCGTTTGAAAGTGCTGTCCAAAGCCGTCCCTGTTCTCGGAGCCATCGGCGGAGGAGCCTATGCAGCCTACGATACTTATGCCGTTGCCAGAATTGCCAAAGCGTATTTCGAAGCATCGGAATCTATTTCAAGCATCGACGAACCTCTTCCAGAAGCCGAAATTTCCAAGAAATCTTAAGAACCAAAGAGCATTTTAAAATTTCCGATTTTCTAAAAGCCGTTCCAAAATAAAGCGAAAACCGCCCCTCTTTTAAATCAACCCTTGAGTGCCGGTTCATTTTTTGCTATTTTGGCGCCAACTTATCAATCATTTCCACGGAAAGAATATGAACGAAATTCACAAACATCGTAACATTGGTATCTCTGCCCACATCGACTCGGGCAAGACCACCCTCACAGAACGTATTCTGTTTTTCACGAAAAAGATTCATGCCATCCACGAAGTTCGCGGAAAAGACGGCGTGGGTGCAACCATGGACTCCATGGAATTGGAAAAGGAACGTGGCATCACGATTCAGTCTGCAGCGACTTTTGTGAACTGGAAAGATACCACCATCAACATCATCGATACACCGGGGCACGTGGACTTTACCATTGAAGTTGAACGCGCTCTTCGAGTCCTCGACGGTGCTATTCTCGTTTTAACAGGCGTTGAAGGTGTGCAATCCCAGTCAATCACCGTTGACCGCCAGATGAAGCGCTACCATGTCCCGCGAGTTGCTTTTGTGAACAAATGCGACCGTTCCGGGGCAAACCCTCTCCGTGTTGCCGTCATGCTCAAGGAAAAGCTCAACCACAATCCTTGCGTTATGCAGATTCCTATCGGATTGGAAGACAAGCTCCGCGGCGTTGTCGATTTGATCAAGATGAAGGCCCTCTATTTCGAAGGTCCGAATGGCGAAGATCTGATTGAAAAGGAAATCCCGGAAGATTTGCAAGCTCAGGCTCAGGAATACCGTGAAAAGCTCGTTGACTGCTGTGCAGACTTCAACGATGAAGTCATGGAAAAGGCCATGGAAGGCAACTACAACGACATTCCGGAAGAACTTCTCAAAGCGACGATCCGTAAGGCGACGATTGAACTCAAGATGACTCCGGTCTTTATGGGATCCGCTCACAAGAACGTCGGCATTCAGCCTCTTCTGGATGGCGTGTCCGCATTCCTCCCAGACCCGACCGAAGTGGAAAACATCGCTCTCGATGTGGATCACGAAGAAAAGGAAGTCGTTCTCCAGTCTGACGATTCGAAGCCGCTCGTCTGCTACGCATTCAAACTTGAAAACGGACAATACGGTCAGCTTACGTACATCCGAATCTATCAGGGTGCGATTCACAAGGGCGACTCCATTTACAACATGGCAACCGGCAAGAAGGTCTCTGTGGGACGTCTCCGCCGTATGCACTCCAACCAGCCGATCGATATTGAATACGCCGGTTCGGGCGACATCGTAGCACTTTTCGGTATCGATTGCGCTTCGGGCACGACCTTTACCGATGGCACATTGCATTACAACATGACTTCGATGCACGTGCCAAATCCGGTTATCGAACTGGCAATTGAAGCACAGAACCGCGACGATCTTGAAGCGATGTCCAAAGCTCTTAACCGTTTCACCAAGGAAGACCCGACTTTCCAAGTCTATGTCGATAAGGAAAGTGGACAGACCATCATTAAGGGTATGGGCGAACTTCACCTCGACGTCTATATCGAACGTATGAAGCGCGAATACAAGGTTGCCGTTGAAAGAGGTAAACCGCAAGTTGCCTACCGCGAAACCATTACACGCCCGGCCAAGTTCGATTACACTCACAAGAAGCAGACCGGTGGTTCGGGTCAGTTCGCTAAAGTTGTCGGTGAAATGCGCCCGATGCAAGTCGAAGGCGATGCTGAAAAGACCTATAACTTTATCAACAGCGTCGTGGGCGGTCGCATTCCGAAAGAATTCATCCCGTCTTGCGACAAGGGTTTCCAGAGCTGCATGGAAGCGGGTTCTCTCATCGGCTTCCCGGTAGTCGGCATTGAAATGGATCTTCAAGATGGTGCTTATCACGAAGTGGACTCTTCGGATATGGCGTTCCAGATTTGCGCACGTATGGCTTTCCGTCAGGCTTTTGAAAAGGCCGGAGCGCAAATTCTTGAACCGATCATGAAAGTGGAAATCACAACGCCGACCGAATTCCAAGGCAGTGTTGTCGGAAACATTTCTCAGCGTCGTGGCAACATCATGGGCACGACGGAAGAACGTGATGACACGATCATCGAAGCGGAAGTTCCGCTTTCCGAAATGTTCGGTTACATGACGGACCTTCGTTCCATGACTCAGGGCAAAGCGGAATTCACGATGGAATTCAAGAAATACGCTCCTGTTCCTCGCAACATCCAGGACGAGCTGATTAAGAAGTTCGGCGATAAAGCGAAGAACGCCCAACGTTAATTTCTCGTAAAAGAGAAAAAGCGAACTCGAAAGAGTTCGCTTTTTTGCGTTTAAAGAATTTTAAAAAGAAAATAGGCGCAGAGCTTAGCCCTGCCTGCGCCCAAAGGAGGATGATCAATGAAAATCAATATGGGGTTGCGCTCCGGTTGCCTTACCCTGCGGTTTGCTCCAGCATCCCTTCGCTAAACCAAGGCGACTGGGGCGCACCCCACATTCATAAAAGTAATGCAAGATTTCTTTAAAAGCAATCGAAAAGACATCGAACATTCTACCAACATGGAACATTCCGACAACGCATATAAACGTCCAAGAGTTTATAGAAATCAAAGGAAAGATGTGAAGCGTTTGGCGTTTTGAAAGTTCCATCGCAAACTTTACGAAACCCATCCTATAAAAAAACTGACCACTTATCGATGATCAGTTTTCATACTCGAGGCGGGATTCGAACCCACGACCCTCTGCTTAGAAGGCAGATGCACTATCCAACTGTGCTACTCGAGCCAATGGCTCGTTGATGTTTTTTGCATCATCAAGCTTGGTTGATGCTTATCATGATTGACATTGCAATTAGACTTGCGAATTACAATGAAGCAAAATAAGCGGATACAAATATAACAAGGATTTAATTTTTTATCAACTTTATTCTGGATGTCAGTATGGACGCCACTATGATTTTACGCCCAAATAGCTTTTTAATTCCCCGATATAGGCTTCACCAAGAGAACTTAACAACATGTTCTTTTTGGTAATGTAGCCGATTTCCATCACTTCCTTATTGGCCGTCGGATCGCGAAAGGGAATCGCCACATAATCATTGCCGTTTAATTCTTCGCAGATAATTCCCGAGCAAAGCGTGTAACCATTCAAGCCAACCATTAAATTCAGCATTGTCGCTCGGTCGTTCGCTTTGATGGTTTGGGAGTATTCTTTTGTACTTAAAATCTCTTCGGCGTAATATTCCGCACTGTCATCTCCTTGGTAAAAAGAAAGGCATGGATAAGGCGCGAGTTCTTTAAAAGTGATGAATTTCTTTTCGGCTAAAGGATGTTTTTTCCACATATATACAAATGCTTTGCAGCGAATCAGTTCATGAAATTCGCAATCTTTGGCTTCAATCAATTCGCCGATGATTTTGCGATTAAAATCGCTGATGAACAAAATGCCTATTTCGCTTTTTAAATTGCTAACGTCAGAGACAACCTCGCGAGTTTGGGTTTCGCTGATTCCCAAATCATATTCTTCTGCATTAATTTTTTTGGCCATTTCGACAAAACTCTTTACAGCAAAGGAGTAATGCTGTGTAGAAACGGAAAAATGTTTTCGCCGTTTCCCATTTTTCCCATAGAGTCCCAAAAGGGCTTCATAATGGCGATAAAAATCTTTGGCGTAAGCGATAAAAGATTCCCCTTCGCTGGTAAGGGAAACTCCGCGATTTGTCCGATTGAATATAGTGATGCCAATTTCGGCTTCTAAATCATGAATGGACGCAGTTAAAGAGGGCTGCGAAACATAAAGATTTTTGGCGGCTTTGTTAAAGGACGAATTTTCGGCAATACCAATGGCGTAACGTAATTGTTGCAAGGTCATAATTGTAAACCCGTCGTGTAAAAATTACTTTGTTCGCAATAAATAAGAAAAATCTTTAGGATGACTGACAAATCTTTGAGGATTTGTACGCAGCTCCCTTTCCAATTCTTGAGGAGAGAAAAAATAAAATCCATCGACTTCGTGGGGTTGTGGAACCAGTTGTTTTTTTTCTTCTTCGGAAATGTTTCCACGATAAACGTCGTAGAATTCATTGTCTAGATATGTACCGCCGTTCAGCACGCTTTCGTGTTTTGATTCAAAAAGGTAGATAAGATCCGCAGGATTCTTGGAAATGCCAAGTTCTTCGCGAATTTCTCGAATAGCGGAATCTAGACTGGAGTCGCCCGCAGATATATGCCCAGCGCAGCTAGTATCATATAAATTGGGATTATTAAGCTTGTCATGCGCTCGGAGTTGAAAAAGAATGCGCCCGCATTCATCAAAAAGCCAGATGTGTACAGTTCTATGCCAAAGTCCTCTTCGATGAACCTCGCTTCGTCCGCAAATCATTCCTGTTTTTTTTCCGTTGCTATCCAAAATGTCAATTTGTTCTTCCATTTTCACTCTCTGCAAAAATCGTTTGGAAGAAAATCTATTTTATTTTTATGAGCTCTGCATTGGATAACTCTTTAGATTCTTTATTTCAAGATGCCATTCGAAGTGGTATTTTTTCAAAAGCGGTTGTCGGTTTTATTTCTATTGATGGAACACAGATGATTCGCGCTTATGGGACAACGGAAAATGCCATTTTTGATTTAGCTTCGGTGACAAAAGTGTGTCCCACATCAACTCTTGCACTCAAACGAATTTTGGAAGGCGAATTAGATTTGGAGATGAAAGTCGCCGATTTCATTCCAGAATTACAAACAAATTATCGAAATGAAATTCGTCTATGGCATTTGCTGACTCATAGCTTAGATTATCGAGTTCGGATGAGTTCTTTAAAAGACTTGCCTCCAAAACAAATTTTGGAATTTCTTTATTCTTATCCATTTGATAAAAAGCCGGGAACTATTTTTAATTACGGCAATCCGGCAAGCATTTTATTGGGAATTCTTTTAATGCGATTAACTGGGAAAAAATTATCGCAATTGGCGGAAGACGAATTTTTCAAACCGCTGGGCATGAGTCGATCGGGTTGGAATCCTTTGAAAAAATTTTCAAAAGAAGAAATTGTGGCTACAGAAGAATGCCCGTGGCGAAAACGAAAACTTCAAGGCGAAATTCACGATGAAAGTGCCTTTGCTTTACAGTCGCTTTTTCCTGTAGGAAGCGCGGGAATGTTTTCGACAGTTCCAGATTTGCTCCGATTTGTGCAAATGATATTGAACGATGGAGAATATCATGGAAAACGAATTATTGCTTCTGGAATTTTGAAATTGGTTTCTACAAACGCCTTGGCGGGCCGGGTGCCAGGCGAATGTACGGCTCTCGGTTGGGAATTGGATTCTGAAAAATTTATGGGAATGGCGCATGGGCCACATCGTTTTGGGAAAACGGGATTTACAGGAACAAGCATTGTCGCAGATGCGGAAAGAAAAAGCGCTGTTATATTATTGAGCAATTTTACTTACCCCAAAAGAGAAAATTCAGCGGAGAGAATTAACGCATTTCGCGCACGTCTTTCGGAATGGTTCTTTTTGGAGAAGAAATCTTCTTTTTGATTTTTACTGAAAATTTCAAAGTGCCGCAAAAGAAAAATCCGTCGGTTTCCCGACGGATAGCAACCATTTTTTCTAAAGGCCACCTCTAAAAATTACATCAGATTTCCAGGAAAGCGAGGAATTAAATCGATGCTCTTTTGCAAATCGGCATCTGTCGGAATATAATCGGACATTGTGCCATTATTGTAGGCCTCGTAGGCTTTCATATCAAAATAGCCTGTTCCTGTCAAGCCAAAGAGAATGGTTTTAGATTCTCCCGTTTCTTTACATTTCAACGCTTCATCGATAGCGACACGAATCGCATGACTGGATTCCGGCGCGGGCAAAATTCCTTCCACCCGAGCAAATTCTTCCGCAGCATTGAAAACGGCCGTCTGTTCAACAGAGCAAGCTTCCATCAGACCATCATGATAAGCCTGAGAAAGGATGGAACTCATGCCGTGATAACGAAGGCCTCCTGCATGATTCGCCGACGGCATAAATTCAGAACCGAGAGTGTACATTTTAGCGAGTGGGCAAACATGGCCCGTATCGCAGAAGTCGTAAGCAAAAACGCCTCGAGTCAAACTCGGACAAGATGCGGGTTCTACAGCGATAATCCGATAATCCTTTTCGCCGCGGATTTTTTCTCCGAGGAACGAAGAAACCAAACCGCCCAAATTGGAACCGCCGCCAGCACAGCCGATAATGATATCGGGCGAAACTCCGTATTTATCCAAGGCAGTTTTTGCTTCAAGACCAATGACTGTCTGGTGCAAAAGAACTTGAGAAAGTACAGAACCAAGAACGTAGCGATATCCATCTAATTTGGTCGCCGCTTCAACGGCTTCGGAAATGGCGCAGCCAAGGCTTCCCGTCGTGCCGGGATATTCCGCATTGATCTTTTTTCCGATTTCTGTCGTCATGGATGGCGACGGAGTCACATTTGCGCCGTAAGTACGCATGACTTCACGGCGGAAGGGCTTTTGCTCGTAGGAGCATTTCACCATATAGACGCGGCAGTCGATTCCAAAGTAAGCGCAAGCCATAGAAAGAGCCGTGCCCCATTGACCGGCTCCGGTTTCCGTCGTAACGCCTTTCAAACCTTGCATTTTGGCATAATAGGCCTGGGCGATGGCGGAATTCAATTTATGGCTTCCGCTGGTGTTGTTGCCTTCGAACTTGTAATAAATTTTAGCCGGCGTTTTTAATTTTTTTTCTAGGCAGTATGCACGAATCAAGGGCGACGGACGGAACATTTTATAAAAATTGCGGATTTCTTCTGGAATGGGAATCCACGGGTCGGTATCGTTCAGTTCCTGCTTTATCAATTCATCGCAAAAAACAGGACGCAATTCTTCGAATTGAAGCGGCTGATGCGTTCCCGGATTCAAAAGTGGCGCAGGTTTATTTTTCATATCAGCGCGGACGTTGTACCACGCTTGGGGAATCTCTTTTTCGGAAAGATAAATCTTGTATGGAATTTCTTGAGCGCTCATAGCAGTCTCCTAAAAATATGAACGGCATAAAAATAAAAAATCTTATGGAGATTTCTTGGACAAAAGGCTTGCTGCAATGCCGAAAGCTAGCGAAAGCAGAATAACTGCTAAACTGATGGCGGAGGGAATATGACAAAATTGTACAATCAACATTTTTACACCCACGAACGCCAAAATAAAAACGATGGCATATTTCAGTTTCTCGAATTTCCCTAAGATGGCCGCCAAAGCGAAATAGAGGGAACGCAAGCCGAGAATAGCCATGATATTGGAGGAAAATACGATAAATGGATCTAGAGTTACTCCGAAAATAGCGGGAATGGAATCAACGGCAAAAAGGACATCCGAAATTTCAACAACCAGAAGTGCTAAAAACAGCGGGGTGGCCAGAAGTTTTCCCCCGTCCCGAATGAAAAAAGAATGGTCTTGAATCTCGGTTGTCATGGGGAAAATTTTCTTTGCCCAGATGACAATTTTATTTTTACTCAAATCCTGTTCTTCGGAATTGTTGGCGAAAAGCATTTTGAATGCGCTATAAAGAAGGAGGGCACCGAACAGATACATTATCCAGTTGAAATGCTGAATCAGCGCAGAACCTGCAAGAATAAACGCACCGCGAAGAAGGATCGCTCCGATGATTCCCCAAAATAAAACCCGATGCTGGAATTTGTCCGGGATTTTGAAATAAGAGAATATGGCGGCAATCACAAATATATTGTCAAGGGAAAGAGATTTTTCGATGACGTAGCCGGACAAATATTCCAAAACAGCTTCCGAACCGCTTACCATTCCGTCGATATGCTGAACGTGACCCTTTTCGTACAAAAAGTAAATAGCGATGCCGAACAGGAGAGAAAGAATTATCCAGACGAAAGTCCAGACAAGAGCTTCGGAAACCCCAATTTTGTGGTCTTTTTTATGAAAAACTCCCAAGTCAAGAGCTAAAAGCAGAGCGACAAAGGCGAGAAAGATAAACCAAAAAGAAAGCATAAACTACCAAAGAAAAAGGACGTTTTTAAAATACAAAAATGCGTTGCATTTTATGCACAGCAACTTCTGAATTTATTTTTGAATTATGCGTCATCGAAAAAATAGAAAGCAAATAATGCAGGCTGTTCGCAGTGAAAACACGACTCCCGAAATGGTTGTGCGTCGCGCTCTGTTTAGTGCCGGGCTGAGGTATCGTTTGCATTGTCGAAATTTGCCCGGAACGCCAGATCTATTCGTGCTTAAATTTGGAGTGGTTGTTCTGGTGAATGGATGTTTTTGGCATCAGCACGGTTGTCGCTTTACAAATCGTCCTAAATCTAATTCCGATTTTTGGAATAATAAATTTGACAATAACATGGCTCGGGACGTAAAGGTTTTGCAGAAACTTTCTCTACTGGGTTTTCGGGTTGCCGTCATCTGGGAATGTTCCTTGAAACAAAATGGAGAACGGGTTCTAGAACGACTCATCGATTTTATTCGCAGCGATGAGGAATTTGTGGAGATATAGGTAAAATTATAGGAATCACATACAATTCACTGCCAAATACTCGCAATCAATTTTTTCAAAAAACAAACTTCTTTTCAAAAGGGAATTTTCTCGCAGACTGCGAGACGCTCGTCCCTTTTCCCCTCTCCCAATCCCCCGCCACGCTTTGCAATGGGGAATTTTGGATTCTCCTATGCCCACGAATCACTAGCTTGCTTCAAGAAAGCCTTACTACGCTCCTTGAAAGATGCGGATTCCGCACAAAAACAGGGGGCCTATTCTTTAGGCAGAGATTCCTTCTGTTCTCTCGGTCAGGCTTTGAAATGCTAGACCTTCCTGTCGCCATTCACGAATTTACAGGATAATCTGAATTCTGCCGGCACTCTGAACTTATACCAGAAAGAATTTGAAAGAAAATTTCTATTATTCAAGATAGGCCATCTCTAACTTCAAAATGCCTTGAACATCAAGGAGCCAAAATATGAAAATTGCATCTTGGAATGTAGCCGGGATTCGGGCGTGCATCAAAAAAGGGCTGCCAGATTTTTTCAACCAGATTCAAGCAGATATGTTTTGCCTACAAGAGGTGAAAGCGGAAGCGCATCAAATCGATTTTCACCCGGAAGGATACTATGAATATCTATATCCAGCAAAGCGCAAAGGCTATTCAGGAACGATGATTTTCAGTAAAACGGAACCGCTGGACATTCAGTATGGTTACGGTGAAGCCGAATATGATGATGAAGGGCGAAGTATCACCGCGGAATATGACAAGTTTTATCTTGTTACGACATACGTTCCCAATGCGAAACGGGACTTGAGCCGTTTAAATTCAAGAATGTATTTTGAAGATTCCTTTCGTGCGTATTTGCATCGACTAGAAAAAAAGAAGCCGGTGATTTTGTGTGGAGACCTGAATGTTGCACATAATGAAATAGACATTTGCAATGCGAGGGCGAATCGAGGCCATGCCGGCTTTACGGATGAGGAACGATCCAAATTCAGCGAGCTTTTAAACAGTGGTTTTGTAGATACATTCCGGGCGTTGAATCCGGATAAAGTGCAATATAGCTGGTGGAGTTATTTTGGGCGTTCCCGAGAAAACAATGCTGGTTGGCGATTGGATTATTTCATAGTCTCCAAAGATTTTTTCCCGCTGGTCAAAAGCTCTTGCATTTACGATGATGTTTTTGGCAGCGACCATTGCCCTGTAGGTTTAGAATTTTAAATTCCGCGGGAAACGTTTGAAAAGGGATTCATTTGTATGAAAAATACAGAAAGACGCGATTTGGGCATTCCATATATTGCCGATAAAGATTGCTTTGCTGAAATGGCAAAAACACGCCGACTTGTTCAAAAATTGAATGCAATGGATGCTTCGGATTTTAACGCGCTCAAGTCGGCAACCGCGGAATTGTTAGGAACTTGCGAAAACGGCATCATCAATCCGCCGTTTCATTGCGATTATGGCTTTCACATTCATGTAGGAAAAAATTTTTACGCCAATTATAATTGCACCATTTTAGATGTAGCTGAAGTTCACATCGGCGACAATTGTTTATTTGGTCCGAACGTTTCGCTTTATACAGCAGGACATCCGATTCACCCTGACATGCGAAATACCGGCTACGAATATGGAGTGTCGATTACGATTGGCGATAATGTTTGGCTCGGCGGAAACGTTGTCGTTTGCCCTGGAGTTTCTATCGGCAGCAATGTCGTTGTGGGAGCGGGCAGCGTTGTGACAAAAGACATTCCGGAGGATTGCATTGCAGCGGGAAATCCATGCAAAGTCATTCGAAAAATCACCGACGAAGACCGAAAATACTATTTCAAAAAAAGAATGTTCGATCAAGAATCGCTGGAAAATATTCAGCGGATTCTGAAAAAAGAAGATTAAACACTCAGCAGCAAAATGGCTAGAATCTGAGCACTGACAATGCGCAAAAGCATGGTTAGTGGATAGACAGACGCATAAGCCACATTGGTCGCTTCGGAGTTAGAAAGCCCGTTAGCAAAAGCGAGAGCAGGAGGATCCGTCATGGAACCCGCAATCATTCCGCAAAGGCTTAAGTAATTCACTTTGAACACCAATTTCCCGACAATGCCGACGATAATCAGCGGAATAAATGTAATCAGCGCGGCTAGCCCCATAAAGTAAAAGCCATCGCCGTGTAAAAGCACATCAAAGAAACGGATTCCCGCATTCAATCCGACGCAGGCAAGAAAAAGGGTGATGCCCAATTCGCGCAACATGAGATTGGCGCTCGCGGCCATAAAAAAATTCAGCGGACCGATTTTGCGTTTACGAGAAAGAAGAATGGCAACGATTAAAGGGCCTCCAGCTAGGCCGAGTTTTAATGGCATCGGCATTCCAGGAATGGCGACGGGAATCGAGCCGACGATGACACCGATAAAAATTCCTAAAAAAGCAGGAAGAATTTCAGGATGCTCTAAAGCTTTCAAGGAATCTCCCAATTCCTTGGCGACAGCGTCTATACCATCATTAGGGCCGACAACCAATAATTTGTCAGCAAATTTGAGGCGCAAATCCAAACGTCCCGTGAATTTGAAATCCCCGCGAACAACTCTGCTGACAGTCACTCCATAACGTTCTGGAAAATTTAAGGAACCAATCGTTTTTCCGAGCATTTTTTTATTCGTTACCAAAATGCTTTTTGTAGCAAGCTTTGAATCCATTTGAGTAATCGGATGCGCAAGTTTAGAACCGATAACTTTTTCCATAGAATGCACCGCATCTGGCAAACCGACGATATGCACTTTATCGCCATCCTGAATAATGGTTTTACCGTTAGGAGTAAATACGCTTTCTCCGCGCAAAAGACGGGTAATGACAACACCGCTTGAAATCAATCCGGGAATTTCTTTCAAGGGAATGTTGAAAAGATTTTTATTTTCCACTAAAAGACTAGTAGAAACGATTTCCGAACGAGTGGCGGCAATTTCTTTGGCGTATTCATCGGCAGACTGCGCGGGATTTTGTTTAAAGAATACGCGAATTAAAATCATAACCAAAATAATGCCAATAACACCAAATGGATACGCGACTGCATAACCAACGCCTGTTAAAGAAGAATCTACGCCAGCTGCAGTCAGCGCGGAATTAGCCGCTCCAAGAGACGGCGTGTTCGTAACGGCACCACAAAGCATCCCGATAAGTACAGGAACGTTATTGTGCAAATCCGTGAAAAAATAAATGCAAAGGGTAACCACTACGCCAAGAAAAACAATTGACGAAGAAAGAATATTTAAAATGAGTCCGTGTCTGCGAATGGAATCGACAAATCCCGGCCCTACCTGCATTCCTATGGTATAAACAAAAAGGATTAAACCAAATTCCTGAATAAAATGAAGAACGTTCGGATCCATCCGAAGGCCGCAATGCCCCAGCAGAATGCCGACGAATAATGCGCCAGCACCTCCTAGGCTAATTCCTTTTATCTTGATTTTGCCGAGCATCAAACCCAGTGCCGCCGTAATGGAAAGGGCGACAATTTGTTCGGCGACAGAAGGTTTCGTAAAAAGATCGAGCAGCCATTGCATAATTTTTTCAATCCAATAAAAAAGGGTGGATTTTGTGCAAAAGATAGTTTTCATCTTTTTCTTTGACTAATAGTTTTCAAGTATCGAATCCATAAAAAAAAATGATAAGTTCTAAAAGATTTAATTATTTGAATTTATGTGTGAAAAAAGCTATAATATAAACATGGAACTGACGCAGTTGAAATATTTTTTGGAAGTTGCCAGAACGGAACATGTAACTCAAAGCGCAAAAAATCTGTTCATTGTTCAACCGGCTTTAACACAGTCCATCCACAAATTGGAAGATGAATTAGGAATTCCCTTGTTTAAAAATCAGGGACGCAACATCAAATTAACAGAAAATGGTCGTTTTTTTTATGAAAAATTGCGACCTATCTATGAAGAGTTGATGGCATTGCCACAATTGCTGCGAGATAGCGCGGACAAGCAAAATTATAATGTAAAATTAAATGTTTTGGCGGCTTCAACATTGATAACGCAAGCGGTCATTGATTACAAACAAAATAACTATGAACTGAACATAGACTTGATTCAAAATGAAGAAACAAAAATGTTCGACATTTGCGTCCGAACTTATGCGACGTACAAACCGGAATTGGATAACACGGAAAGCGATGAGACCTTTGTCACTTCGGAACAAATTTTTTTAGCAGTCCCCAGCATGTCGGATTATAAAAAATTAGATCGAATTTCTCTATTTGACATCAAAGAAAATTTTATTGGACTTTACGGTTCAAAACAGTATCGGAAAATATGCAACGAACTTTGTGCAAGTATAGGATTTAAGGCGCGCCTTACTTTTGAAAGTGACAATGTTTTGGCGGTGAAAGAAGCGATTGCAGCAGGAATCGGCGTTGGCTTTTGGCCTGAAATTTCTTGGGGAAAAATGGACCACAAAAAAATTCACTTATTAGAAATTACGGATGCGGATTTTAAAAGAGATATTGTTGTTTCTTTGCGGCGGAATAAGCAGGACAATAGCAAAACGGAAACGTTTTACCGTTTCCTTACGCACTACATAGATCATCGCCGTCATCGGAAAATCCGATGATTTCGAAACATTAAACTTCCCGCGACCCTGTTTCAGCAAAAACCACCCATTTGGCAACATTGACAGCATGGTCGCCAATGCGCTCTAGATATTTGGCAATCATGAAAGAATCGATTACATTATCCGCCTCTGCCGAATTGGAACGGATAGATTCGACAAGAGTCTTTTTGGCTTCGATAAACGCGTTGTCGATTATGTTGTCCATATCACAGACACGCTTGGCCAAAGGGAGATCTTTTCGGACAAAAGCATCGATTCCTTGAGATATCATGCGCGAGATATTCGTCGACATAATGGGGATTACAGGAATGGGGGCGGGATTGGTACTTTTTTGGGCGAGAGTCAGGACGATTTCAGAAATATTGGCGCATTGATCGCCAATTCTTTCCAAATCGCTAACCATTTTAAGTGACGCGGATATCAGTCGGAGATCGCGAGCGACGGGCTGCTGGCTTAAGAGCAGACGCAGACACAGAGTTTCGATATCTTTCATCTTTTGATCGATGTCTTTGTCGTTGTCGATATTCCGTTGCGCTTGTTCCTTGTTAAAATAGAGAAGTGCTTCTGTCGCTTCGGCAAAAGCTTCTTCTACAAGGGCCCCCATCTCTATAATGCCGTCGTTCAAAGCTTCGAGTTGAGATGTAAAACGATTTCTCATTATCCGAACCTCCCGGTAATGTAATCTTCGGTTTTTTTATTCTTGGGCATGGAGAAAAGTTGCTCCGTTTCTCCGATTTCTATGATTTCTCCCAAAAGGAAAAATGCGGTGAAATCCGAAACGCGAGTGGCTTGTTGCATATTGTGAGTTACCATAACAATTGTGTATTTACTTTTCAGTTCTAAAACCAAATCTTCGATTTTTCCTGTAGATATGGGATCTAGAGCACTGGTTGGTTCGTCCATTAAAAGAACGTCTGGAGAGATAGCAAGCGCTCTTGCGATGCAGAGTCGTTGCTGTTGCCCACCGGAAAGACCTAACGCGCTTTTAGTCAGTCTGTCTTTCAACTCATCCCAAACACCTGCGCCCTGTAAGGATTTTTCTACGATTTCGTCTAGTTTAATACGATTCCGGATGCCGTGAGTTCTCGGACCGAAAGCAATATTGTCATAGACACTCATGGGAAAAGGATTTGGTTTTTGGAAAACCATACCGACTTTTTTTCGCAAAAGATTGACGTTGAAATCTTTGTAGATGTTTTTTCCGTCCAATTCGATCGTACCTGTGATTTTACAGTTTTCCACAAGATCATTCATGCGGTTTAACGATTTGAGAAGAGTGCTTTTCCCGCATCCAGACGGTCCGATAAAAGCGGTGATTTTATTGGCGGGAATATTCAAATTGACGCTTTTAATCGCGTGAAAATTTCCATAGAACAGGTCCATTTCTTGAATTGTGATTTTATTCAATTCCATATTAAGCCTTCTTGATTTTATTCGCTAATTTGTTTGAAATCCAATTGATAATAAGAACGACTAAGATGAGAATCACCGCTGTCGCATAAGCTTCTCCTGTGTGCAAACCTTCGCGTGAAAGTTCATACATGTGAACAGCGAGCGATCTGCCTGAGGAAAAAATGCCCTTGGGAAAATCGGCAACGGTTCCTGCCGTGTAAATGAGGGCTGCCGTTTCTCCGATTACCCGACCGACTGCCAAAATGATTCCGGACAAAATGCCGGGAATCGCCGCGGGAAGAATGATCGTACTGACCGTACGCAATTTTCCTGCGCCTAAACCGAATGCACCTTCTCGATAGCTGTCGGGAACAGCGAGGAGGGCTTCTTCAGTGGTTCGCAGAATAAGAGGCAAAATCATGATGGAAACAGTGAAAATGCCGGACAAAAGCGAATAGCCCAAGCGGATAGACGTCACAAAAAAGAGCATTCCGAAAAGTCCGTAAACAATGGACGGAATCCCGGAAAGCGTTTCTGCCGTCAAGCGCACAAGTGAAACGATTTTGTTTCCCCGACGGGCGTATTCAACTAGGTATATCGCCGCAAAAATTCCCAAAGGTCCCGCGACCAGTATCGCACCAAATACAAGGATCAATGTATTGAAAATGGAGGGAAGAATGGAGACGTTTTCGGAATTGTATTCCAATGCGAAAAGGGACAGTTTCAAGTATGGAATGCCACTTACCAAAACATAGATGACAAGAAATGCCATGGACACGACGGTAATTGTCATCGATATTTTTACGGCATATCGTAAAATTTTGCTGGTCATACGTGCCCTCGTCTTTTGAGAACGGAAAAAATTAGATTGATGATGAGAATGAAGGCAAATAGGACGACTCCCGTTGCAATGAGCGCTTCTCGATGCAAATCGGTCGCGTATCCCATTTCGAGGACGATGTTCGCCGTAAGAGTTCGCACTCCGTTCAAAATTCCGTTCGGCATTCTCGCCTGATTTCCTGCAACGAGAATTACGGCCATGGTTTCCCCGATGGCTCGTCCAAAACCAAGTACGATAGCGGCGGTAATCCCGGATTTTGCGGCGGGAAGGACAGCGAAGAATACGCTTCTTTCGTGCGTTGCCCCTAGAGCAAGAGCTCCTTCATAATAACTATTTGGAACAGCTCGAATTGTCGCTTCCGATACGGAAATGATTGTGGGAAGAATCATCATCCCCAACAAAAAGGACGCTGCAAGAATACTCGCTCCGCTACCGCCAAAATACGTCCGGACAAATGGAACAATGACGACCAACCCGAAAAAACCGTAAACGACAGAGGGAATTCCCGCCAACAAATCCACCGCCGGTTTCAATCTTTTGTGTAATTGGACAGGGCAGAATCTAGCCAGATACACTGCAGAAAGAATCCCGACGGAAATACCGATGACTAAAGCACCTAAAGTTACATACAAACTTCCTAAAATCATCGGAAAAATGCCGTATAGAGCGGGTTCATCTGTCGGAGCCCAGATTTTCCCAAAAAGAAACTGGAAAAATCCGATTTTCTGCATAGCGGGAATACCGTTTGCAAAAAGAAAAACGCAAATAAGAAGAACAAAGAAAATGCTGGCAAATGCCGAAAGCAAGAATACTCCCGACATCGTTTTTTCTTTGAACTGATTTAGATTCAATCGAAACATAAAGCTATTTGATAGTTGTTGTAATTCGCGCAGAGAAAGCAACATCGCTCAATTCATTTTCGCTATAAACGGAGACTTGTGCCTTCGTTCTCGAACCGAGCTTTTTCACAATTCCCGCCGCCCACGCCCAATCATCCGCATCGGCGTTCAGTTCATCACGGCTATTGACATATTCCACTTCAACAAAAGCCTTGTCTAAAATTCCTGCGGTGGGAATTTCTATTCCGGCGTAAACGGGGAAGTATTTTGTATCCTGCGCGTAATCCGGAGAAACCGCCAAGCCCGCGTCAATCGATTCCTTGTTTACGTCCTCATCCTCTCCGGTGATAATCAGGGCAGCTTCTCCATAAAGGGACAGGTTCTTTGCCATCTTCACATTGGCCCGGAGATTGGCGCGATGCGTAACAATCGCCGAATACTGAATGGGGTCTATTACATTGGCGCGATAACCGACGCCTAAATTCAAATTCTCATTGATTTTGACATCTTCGGTTACACGTAAATAACCTTGGTTGAAATAGCCGTCTTCGGTGGCGAGCATCACGTTGAGCTGCGAAATGCCTTTTTTGAAGCCGACTTCCAAAGCGTCATGCGAATAGTCGCGGGAAAGGAATCCCCGCTTGGAAATACTTTTGTCCAAATAAGCACCGAAATTGCCACCGTTTTCGGTATCCGTTTTCCAATGTCCGAGTTTTAAATTCAATCCCCAATCGTTCCACTTGTAATTTCCGTAGTAGGTGTCCGCTTGGTATCTGTCGGAACCGTTGTTGAAATTGGGCGCATACATGCGAATGGTAACTTTGGCGTCGAAGTCTTCGGATTTATAATTACCGCCAATGTTTGCCCGAAACCAGAATCCGTCTAAATTGTTTTCCTTGTCGTTATCGTAAACGGCTTTCGTCGCTTGGGTTTGAATGTTTCCGGTCAGGTCAAATCCTTCGTCTGCGGCATAAGTCATGCTGCAAGCAACAAGAAGAGCGAAACCGAAAGAACCGTGATTTTTAAGAAATGTCATTTTTTTCTCCTTTGGGCCAAGCCCGATTGAATGACGCTTTGAATGTAGATGTCGAATGTAAAGACTATTGGGCCCAAATTGTAAAATTGGAGAAAAGTCTATTTTGAAAACTTTTATTTTACCCGCTTTTTACACAAACCTTTTATTGCTTTTTACGAAGCCCAGCTAACTTATGAATGTCTTAAAAACAATCAACCAAAAGGAGTTCAATATGAACAAACTAACATTCGTTTCAGCAATAGCGGGAATTGTCGTTTTGGCGATTATAGCAGCCTGCCGCGACGATTCTAATTCTAAAAAGCTTTCGTTTGACACGAACAGGGAAATCACGGTCATCACGCGAGAAGCCGGCTCGGGAACACGCGATGCGTTTACGGAGCTGGTCGGCATCCTTGTAAAACAAAATGGAAAAAAGAAAGACAATACGACGGTAGAGGCTCTTACGATTGATGGAACACAAGGAGTGATTTCTACAGTTGCGGGAAATGAATACGCGATAGGATATATTTCCCTGGGTTCAATGAACAACTCCGTCAAAGCGTTGAAAATCGACGGTGTTTCTCCGGACAAATTAAACGTTAAACGGGGGACTTATCCGATCGCTAGACCGTTTAATGTAGCAACCAAATCGCAAATCAGCGAAATAGCCCAGGATTTCCTAGACTTTATTATGAGCGCAGATGGCCAGAGTATTGTGGATGCGAACGGCTATGTAAGCGTGGTGGAAGGAAAAGTTTATGAAAGCAAGAATCTGAAAGGAAAAATTGTGATAGCCGGTTCTTCTAGCGTTTCTCCGGTAATGGAAAAACTGAAAGAAGGTTATCTCCAAAAAAATCCGGGGGTAGAAATTGAAATCCAAACGAATGATTCCTCGTCGGGAATGCTGGCCGCCAAAGAAGGAACTTGCGATATCGGCATGGCGAGCCGCGATCTCAAATCCAGTGAAAAGGATGTCTTGAACTGTTTGACAATCGCCAGGGACGGCATTGCCGTGATCGTCAATTCTAAAAATCCTCAGGACAATTTGAACAAAGAAACCCTGCGTCAAATCTATACAGGACTTATTCGCAACTGGAATGTGAAATAATCGAACAAGAATGAAATGTTCGGACAGCTTTGCCTTGAGCAAGGCTTTTTTATTTGGAACCGCATTTTAAATGAAAAGGGAATATGCTTTTTGAAGGGCAAGAAAGCCTAGTTGGCTTGCGTATCATTCCCATTTTCTGGTCAAGATCAAAAAAAAAGACTATTTTAATTTTATGGAAATCAAAATGGAAACAGCTAGCCTCTATAATGGCGAAATGGAATACGCGCGTTTTGGCGTTGGAAAAAAATTTTTCATCATCATTCCAGGACTTTCTATAAAGAACATTTTGAAGTCGGCAGCGATAGTTGCCGAATCTTATAAAATTTTTGCGGAAGAATATACCATATATCTTTTTGATCGCCGAAAAATGATTTCACCCGGTTATTCCTTAAAGGAAATGGCCGATGATATTGCAGAAGCCATGAAAAATTTAGGCATTTCAAATGCGGACATCTTTGGCTTTTCTCAAGGCGGCATGATTGCGCAGGATTTGGCTATTCGCTATCCGAATTTAGTTCACAAAATGGTTTTGGGTTCAACGTCTTCTCGCCCAGAGCCGCTACAGTTAAAAGTCATTGGCGAATGGATGCGTTTAGCGAAAGCCGGTGATTCTTCGGGGCTGGTGAACCGATTTATTGACGATGCTTTTTCTAAAAAATTTGTAGAGCGATATCGCCGAGCTTTGCTCGCTCTTTATAGGAAAATTTCGACCGAAGAACTTGCCCGATTTTTCATTTGCGCCAAAGCTTGCAACGAGGTGAATACTTACGACGAATTGGAAAAAATTCAATGTCCCGTATTGGTCATAGGCGCAGGCCAGGATGGCGTTTTGAGTTTGGAAGCCTCTCTTAAAATTGCAAACAAATTAAAATCATTGAAAAAAATCGTGCGAGTTTTATGTTTATGAAGACGGTGGTCACGCTGCTCCCGATGAAATTCCGGATTATAAAGAAAGAATGCTGCGCTTTTTTCAACAGGAATCGATTTAAGTTTATAGCTTTCGACCGTCCATTTATGACCTAAAGAAAACAAAACCCCGAAATTCGTTTAAAAGCAAAAAAATCCAGAATCTTTTGAGACTGGATTTCAACAGTGGTCGATACAGAACTCGAATCTGTGACCTCTACCATGTCAAGGTAGCGCTCTAACCAACTGAGCTAATCGACCGTTTGATGCCCCCAAATTAGAAAGGTTATGAGAAAATGTCAAGGGGAAATATCATAAAATTGCGACTTAGCGGTCGTCGGGATCAACCCAATACTGCATCCGGCCAGAAACGACGGTCCGAGTAGAATCGCAATCGTCTCCGTAACAATGATTAAAAATAAGCCGAATGTCGGCGCTCCATAAAATGCTGTCCTTTCTGTCGAACTTGACATAGCTGGAATCCGCATCGATGATATGGGCGGGAACGCTATTGCCAAGGACGAGATAGGTGTAATTCGGATTGGTTTGCGGCGTATTGAGGCCCAGAACAGGCTTGTAAACCATTAACTGAAGCCGGTCGCCCTGGTCGTTTTTGCCCAGAAAAAGGACAAAATGTTTGTTCACGCGCAAATCCACATCCCCATCATCGGGAGAAATGTCAAGTTTTAATTTTTCACTGCCGTTCAGCTGCAAATTCATGTATCCGCCGCCATCGACCGTCCAACCGCTGTTGATATCGCTGCAAGCGGAAAGCCAAAAGCACACAACAAATACCGGAAAATGAAAGCGCATGGAAATAAAATAGCAAATACGCATTTCTACTATCAAAATCCCAAAAGGCTTTTTCAAAAATACGCCCAATAAAAAATGTGTATTTAAATAGCGTCTCTTTGAATGAATGAAATTTATATTAAAGTCATGATAACGCAATACGAAGTGAATACTCCTTTTGGACTGGTGAATTGGTGCGTTTTGCCTGTAAAAAATCATCTGGATGAAATTTTGTCGGTTTTATCATCGGTTTCGGGAATGCAGCTGACCCGCGTAGATATCAAACGAACTCCGGACGGACGCCCTGAATTTCCCGACTGCGGATTTGACGCGAACTGGACGCACAGCAAGGACACCTGTGTTCTCGCCTATTCTTTTACAGCCAAAGTCGGCGTGGATATTGAAAAATTGCGCCCCCGCGCATTGCGCATTGCCGAGCGTTTTTTCGCTAAAGAGGAAACTACGCTGCTTTTAAAAAGCGGACTTTCTCCAGAAAAAGCGTTGCGCCAGTTCTATCGGATCTGGTGCCGTAAAGAAGCCCTGTTCAAATGTATCGGTGGCTCCTTTTTGAGCGGAGTGCTTTCTCGCAACGTGTTGGAAGAAGAAGTGGACGGAGCACGCCTGATAGACCTTCAACTTCCCCAGCAGCCCAAATCCTTTGCCGCCGCACTCGCCGTCGCACCGAGGATTTAACTCCCTTTAGCTGATTTTTGGGTCAGGTTCATGCGGAAGCAAATCCCGAACATAAAGCGGAAGGGTTACATCCACAACGATTTCATCTATCCGAAGATGAAGAAGATATTTTCCACTTTTTTCAATGCGAAAGCGATTCAGATTTAAAATGAGATTCACTGCAGCCGAGTCCATGGCTGTTGAAAAAGGCAAAAAAGTGACGGAAGTCTCTATCGGTGGAAAAATTTCCTTGTTGTCAAACGGATTTTCCAGCGTGACACGAAGCTGGTGTTTCCCAATTTCGGATCGCGCATATCGAATGCGAAAAACGATTGAACAACGTGGAATGACAACCGGCAAATTCGCTTCGATATAATCGAAAACGCCCAGCATATTCAGCTTTCCGCCTTGATCTGTTGCAGCATCGCAAATGGCAGCAATTTCCGTCTTCATTACCAGTCATCTCCACGATATTCCATGACGATAGGACCGTTGTTCGTTCCCGGCAGCACGGAGGCCGCACTCGAAGGCGCTTCCTGTGCCCGCATCGAAAGATAAATGTCTCCCGATGAAGATACCGCCAACTGAGGACGGAATCCACGAATATAATAGCCATGTTTGGCTCCGAAAATATTTTTGAAATAGGGCAATTCATTTTCACCGAGTTCTGCCCACGCTCCATCCGCAAAACGATAAACGTGCACTTGCGAATTTCGGGCGTAGAAAGCGTCATCGATGGCAAGGAGAGGATTCCCGTTTTCATCCACCGCAAAGAACGTATTGAAGCAACGGTGGCCAAAGGCCGTGAACTCGGCCCCAGACGTGGTAAACGCATTGGAGTTTGTCAATTTAGATTGCGTCGCCTGCGCACGAACTAGGCGCGGCAAGCCGTCATCATCACGACTGCGGAAACCGACATAGAAAAATTCGCCGCTATAGAAAGCCTGAATGGATTCCGCATTGATGTTGATTTTATTGTTTTTAGTGCTGGCTGTCGATGTCGCACCACTAGCGATGTAGTAGTAATAAATTGTGTAATCGCTGGAAGTATTTCCGTTGGCAACAACGATACGGTTGCCGTTTGGATCGAACGCCATGTCCACTTCGCGATAGGTGGAATTTTCATTCATCGTCGCTTTGGTCAAGGCATTCCATTTTGCATTGGAATAATCGTAAACCCGAACGATGTTTGCCGTATTGTTTACCGAACCGAGAAGAATGATAGAAGGAGCGTTGTTCTTGGGATTGATTTTCAGTTTTGCAGATATGACGGAAGTTCCCAAACCGCTTCCCAATGCCGTCCAAGAATTTGAAGCCGAGGCGGATTTGTAAACATAAGCTTTTCGATCGGAATTGCTGATATAAGACAAATACAGATTTCCGTTTCCATCGCAAGCCAGATTCAACGTTTGCCCAACAATCCCAGATATATTCGGGCTGCCAAATGCGGACCACTTATTTCCACTTCTGGATTTAGTAACAAGACTTCCGCTTTCATTGATATAAGCGATATTCAAACGATCATTGCAATAAGAAAGCGCTGGAGCGTTTGCATTCGTCGTCAATTCCAGAACAGAATCTGTTACATCGGAAATGTTTTTCCACGCTTTGCGGAAATAAACCTTTCTGGAGGTAATCTCTGCCTGATGCCGAGACGCAAAGTTTACATCCATCTGCGCTTTTGAAGAATCAAAATAATCCAAACGAACGGTAATGGAACCTTCTTCGGAACTACGCAAGAACGCAGCGTTGAACTCGGCGATACTCGTATCTATCGTACCATCGGAATTTCCTTCATACCAATACTTATCGCTGACATTGCTAAAATTCCACCAGAACTTCTGAGCGTCTTCATCGCCCAACGTTCCGAGTTTAGAAGAACTGGCATTGGCTTCTGACGTATACCAATATCTGGCTTTAGGCGATATTTCCGAAGAATCCTGACTCCAGAGGTAAACCGTATCCGGCATACTGATAATTCCTTCCGGCATCTTGGACATCGTTCGAATAATCGTCGTATCCGTTGCGATAAAATTGGTTCCCGATTCCTGAGCCCAAACGATGCAATAGAATTCATTGCTGCCACGGGAAAGTTTGGCAATGGTCGTGTCATCAAAGAAATAAAAGTCCGAAGCCAAATAGTCCGTCGGGTCGTTGAATGCCCACCAGACATGATTCTTGGAAGCGGTGTCTTGAAGTGCCGAAGACCCCTTATTGCCGCACGTCCATGTATAGCGCTTGATGCTTTGCCAGGCCTTGTTCGCTCGCGCAGTCAACTCCGTCGATGTTCCCGCTAAAATGTAGGCGACGCCCTGATCCACTGTAATCACGGGAATGTCCGTCGTAAAAGAAATATGAATCGTATCCTGCACCTGATTGCCATCGTCATCGGTTGCCCGTGCAATACAGTAATAAGTCGCTTGCGGAGTCGCCGGTCCCATCCAAGTCGTATCGTAAGAAGAAACCGTTCGCCAGTTATCGCCAATCTCTGAAGGGCTGCCACAACTCCATTCCCGTTTAGCAATGTAACCGAATTTGTCGCTGGCCGAAGCGTTTATTCCTATGGGATAATTGACTCGAGTCGTAAAGGACTCCGTCGATACTTTCAATGTCGGCGGATCTTGCAAGACCGTAATTTTGGTCGTATCTTCGGCGATATTGCCGTCGTCATCGGTAATGCGGATAATGCAAAGATAGTCCGAAGTTTCCGTCGTCGGCATAATGGCAGAATAACGTGGGGTCGAAGTGGACGAAACAAAATACTTCCCAGCGACACCCGAATTGCCACAGCTCCATTGATATAGAACGATTTTCCCCAGTTTATCATAAGCCATCGCATCCAGTTCCAGAGTGTCCTTAATAGAAACCGTCAAAGTGTCCTCGCTGGCCGTAACCGTCGGCAAATCCTGAAGGACAGAATAAGTCGCCGTATCAATTGCTGTCAGATTATCGTCGTCGGTAACACGTATCATGCAATACCAAGTACATTCTTTACTCGGAGCGACAACCGTTGTATCCGGCTTTGAAATCTGAACCCAGGTTGGCGATTTCAAGCTGGAACCGCAAAAAAGTTCCACCGATTCAATGCGGCCAAGTGTATCAACGGCGGCACCGGAAACTCGGATGTTCGAATTGATTTTCACTTCGGCGGAACTGGTGAAAAGCGTGATGGAGGGCTTGTCCAAAACCACACGGAATGTCAGCGTATCATAGCCGTATTCGCCATCATCGTCGGTCGCCCGGACGACGCATTTGTAATTGTCCGTTTCTGTTTGAGGAAGGGGGACATTTATCGTTGCAGAAACATTTTTGCCCGGCGTCACCGTCGCCGAAGAGTCCCACGAAATTTTAGAAGCATTGGCATTGCAGCCCCATTCAATAGCGACAACCTTTCCATATTTATCGTTAGCCGTGACAGCGTAAGAAAGCTTCGCATTGATTTTCTGCCGAATAACATCTTCGGTTGTTTTCACCGTAACGGACGGAGGATCGGCAATCACATTGACGGAAATCGCGTCGGAGACGGAAGCTCCACCGTCTTGTTTCAAAGTCAAAACGACATTCTTTTTACCAACGGAACTCCAAGCCAAAGTCGCCTTGTCCGCATCATCCGACGGGCAGACATAACCTTTTGTCAATATTCCATCGCAGTTCCATTGAACGCTTGCCGATGTACCGGCAGGCAGGAATTTTTCAAACTGGAAAGAAAGCGTGTCATTCATCGTCACGGAAGTATCCGCCTTCGGCTGCAAGAAATAAATGATCGGTCGATCTCCAATAAATCCAAAACGGACACTATCCACAACTGTTCCGCCAGCGACTGACGCGGACATCGTATAAATTTTTCCCAATTCGATATTCGGTACCGAGCTTGCTCCCAATATATCCAGCGAAGAAGAGCTGTCGCTACCGAACGCCGTCTTCCGCACAGTCGTAGTGCCGTTGATTTTATAAGTCCAAGTTACCGAATCCGGCAAAGGAATGACATTGCCCGCATAGGCGACAAAATGAAGGGTCGAATCCGAAAGAACCATGGACGTGGACTTGCCGTTGACGCTCAGTTTTAAAGACGAAGCCTTCACCGTGAAATCGATTTTTGCCGTATCCGAAACATTCTGTGCGCTGTCAAGCACGACAAAACGGAAGCGATGGTCGCCGTCGGAAAGATCCTTGAAATTCATAATCCATTCATTCACTTTCAAAACGGAAAGAGAGATTTCCTTTCCATCCAACCAGGCTTTAGCGCTGGCGATTTGCGAACCGGAATCCGAAAGCGTTCCCGAGAACGAGACGTCTCGAGAAGGGAAGAGAGATGTATAATTATTGATGCGGATTTTAGGAACCATAGAGTCTTCCAAAAGCATCGTCGCTACATTTTTTTCGTCGCCCATTTCCACATATTGGTTTTCGAGAATCATGCGCTTGTAGCCAAAACCCGTCGTATCCCGTGCATAAATTCGATAAGTGCCCGGATCAACAGTCGCTTTGAAATAGCCCGTAGCAGTCGTATGGGTAAATGTAAAATTGGATGTTTCCACGTTTTCCAGCACCACTTGAATACCATTGTGCGCTTTTCTTCCCTGGAATTTGGCGTAGCCATAAAAACTTCCTGTCGTAGCACTCAAGTCACCCAAGAAGAAATTCCAAGTTGGCGAAGTCGCCGTATCATAGCCGTCGGTAACATAGACCTGCCAATAAAGACGCCCACGCAAACTTTCATCCATATTCCACACAGAATCGGTAATGGCCTCCCAGCTTTTTTCACGAATCCCCGAAACGACCAAATTGGCATCCGTTAAAATAGGAGCGGTTCCCGCATTGTCGGGGCTTTTGCCCACCCGAATTGAATATCGCAGATCCTCTGGATTATCGTCATCGGAACCCGCATAATAAAAAGCAAAGCGGGGCACATAGATACTCTGACGGCTCGCAGAATCCGGCATCAGCAAGGAAATTTCGGGAATCCGATTAAAATGCAAATAGGCGGAATCCCGAGAAACATTGCCATCTTCATCCACCGCCCCATACACATAGCGCACATCATTATGCCCATTCAAAATGCCCTTTGCTTTCTCATAAGGAATCCGCGCCCGGTAAACAAATCCCGAAGAATCTTTTTTTGCCTCAACCGTATCTGCCGGCTTGTTCTTGGAATCCAGCAAAACCACAAAAGCGCTGTCGATTACGCCAAAAGAATCCGAAGCCATAAAAGGAATCGTCGCATCGTGAAGCCCCCGCGTCCACAAGGTATCTGCGTCCACAGAAATATCGGGTGGCGTATCCACCACTCGGATGTATTGACCTCTACCGGCGGTGTCTCGCGCATTGGCCCCATCGACAGCAATAAACAGCGGCGAATAAATTCCCGCAGAATCATAGGCGTAGGCGAACAATTCTTCATTTTTCCCATCAAATAGGGAATCGACGTCTCCCATTTTCCAAGCATAGCGCAAAATCTTTTTCGTATTGTATTTGAGGAATCCGACAAAATAGACCGTATCATGCACTGTAACGGTGAGAGTGTCATAGGTATAAACAGAATCCAATGCTGCAATCGAATCGATAAACGTTGGAAGTTCTTCCGGTGATTCCGTAAAAGCGAAAATGACGGAATGGTTATTGCGAAGGGTTCCGTTCACACGAATATCGGACTCGCGAGAACAGCCGACAAAGAGCAAAAGGGACAGTGCGACAAAAAGCAATTTTTTCATAAAGATTCCAGTAAATGACAACGTATATCCCAAAATTAAATTCAAATTTTCCAAAAGCAAAACTATCTTTAGGATATGCAAGAAATTCCTATCTGGTATATGGCGATTCTCTTTGCCATTCTGGGTGCCTGCGTGGGCAGTTTTTACAATGTCGTCGTCTATCGGATGCCTCGAGGACTTTCTTTGATTTCCCCTCCGTCCTTTTGCCCACATTGCCAAAAACATATCCCTATCTGGTATAATCTGCCAATAGTCGGCTGGCTCATCCTGCGCGGAAAGAGCGCCTGCTGCCACCAACCGATTAGCATCCGCTATCCACTCGGCGAAGCCTGCTGCGGAATTTTGGGAGTTTTAGCCCTGATTCTTGCCAACTATCCTTTTTCCTGGACAGAACCGGTAGCTCATTGGGCGGATTCCTTTGCGCTTTTTTGGCTTTTGCTCGCCATCTATCCCGTCGTCGCCGTGGATGTCGCGTTCAAGCTTATTCCAGACACCATCAGCATCGGGGGAATCGTCGTGGGTATTCTGCTTTCCTTTTTCCCCGAAGGACTGACCCCGGCACAAAGCATTCTCGGCGGACTCTTTGCGGGGGGAGGGCTCTATTTGTTGGGCTTTATCGCCGGAAAAATTTTGAAACGAGACGCCATGGGGCTTGGGGATGTCAAACTCGTAGCCGGATACGGCGCACTGATGGGTGTCGGACTCGCTTTTGAAACGCTGGTCCTGGCTTCTCTTTTGGGAATTTTGGTGATGGTTCCCTACCGGATGATAAAAAAAGAGAAAAGCCAAGAAATTCCGTTCGGGCCGTTTCTTGCCGTGGCCGCTCCAATCGTCTATCTTTGGGGAGAGCTGTTCTTGAACTACTATTTAGGGCTTTTCCAGCTGTGATTCGCCGGTCGAGGAAGCTTTTTATGCGAATTTTTGCCATCATCCTTGCACTCGTCTTGATTTCCTGCCAACGGGAAACTCCCGCACCGACACCGACGAAAAAAGAAAGTTCTTCCTCTGCGGAAAGCAGCAGTTCCTTCACCTCGTCAAGTTCCGAGCAAAATGCCCCACCACCGAGTTCCAGTCCCCAAATAAAATCCAGTTCCAGCCAATCTCCTGTTTCTTCAGCTACAGAACACTCTTTGACTGTCCAAAACGCATCGGGTTCTGGAACCTACGCTCCCCAAAAGAAAATCCCGATCCAATTGATGCAGCCAAGCCAACAGTGCTTTGCCTTCTGGAAAGTTTCGCCCGGGCGTTACAAAAAAAATTTGAAGCTCCTCTCCACCGATTCCGCCGAGTTTTTGATGCCGGACGCCGACGTGACCATCACGGCTAAATTCAAGCCCTGCGACGCTAAAGGAATTGTCGTAGGCAATTTGCGCTGGATGAACCGCAATCTGAACGTACAAACCTCTTCGGGTTCTTTCTGCTACAAGAATCAGAAAAAAAACTGCGACAAATACGGCAGACTCTATGATTTTGAAACTGCTCAGACCGTTTGCCCCGAAGGCTGGCGGCTCCCATCCGACGCCGAATGGGAATCCCTGGTGCAATTTTTAGGAACGGGTGGAGGAACCAAACTGAAATCCAAAAACGGTTGGCAAGGAGATGAAGAATCCTCTGGGAACGGCACGGATGAAATTCACTTTACAGCGATGCCTTCGGGAATCGTCTATGAAGGAAATTTTATGTACCTGGGAGCCCACGCTTATTTTTGGAGTTCCACGGAAAAAGATTCTCTTAGCGCCTATTATCGCAGCCTGGATTACGATTCGCCGGATATTTACCGCTATCATAATTTCAAAACAGCAGGGTATGCGGTACGGTGCGTTCAAGATGTTCAATCATCAGAAAAGAAATAAGGCATCCTCTGAAAATACATCTTCAAAAAATCGGTTGCGACACATTCGAGAGGTGGATATGAAAAAATTTGCGGTTGTTCTTCCCGCTGGCGGACTGGGAAAGCGAATGGGGACTTCAATTCCTAAGCAGCTTTTGGATTTGGGCGGCAAGCCGGTTTACCGATATTCCTTGGAAACTTTTGCGTCCCTGCCTCAAATTACAGAAGTCGTTTTGGCGATTCCCGCAGATTGGCAATCCCATTTTGAAAAAGATTTGCAGGATTTTTCGTTTGCTCAAAAACTCAAAATCGTTGTCGGCGGCAAAGAACGCTGGCAGTCGGTGCAAAACGGTATCGCCGCCCTTTCTCCCGAAGTGGAATTTGTGTTGGTTCACGATGTCGCGCGGCCCTTGATTTCCAAAGAGCTGATCGAGCAAGTTTTCAAAACTTTAGAAGATAAGGGAGCTTGCCTTGTCGCCCGCCCCTCAACGGACACAGTTAAAGTCGTCGAGAATGGAAAAGTAATTCGAACAATTCCCCGAGAAAAAATCTTTTTAGCGCAAACCCCGCAAGCAGCCGCAGTTTCCACATTCCGAGAACTTTATCAAAAAATGGAAAAGGAACCTCTTCACTTTGTTCCCACAGACGAAGCTTCCATTTTAGAACACTATTCTATTCCCGTCCACATTGTCCCGGGCAATTCTCTGAATGACAAATTGACGACTCTTTCCGACTTGGAAAAATTTCGAGCACTCTTAGGAAAATAAAAATGCACTTGCCTTGTCGCCCAGCCGATTCCAACAAATCCACTTTTGGCAGCGTGCTAAACATTGCGGGTTCCGTCCACTTTCGGGGAGCCGCCTATCTTTCAACGGTTTCCGCTTTGCGAGTCGGCGCAGGCTATGCAACTTTAGCGGCAATTCCTCCCGTCATCGATGCGGTGGCCGCAAAACTTTCCGAAGCCATCTTTCTGCCCCTTCCACAAGATGGAGCAACCATTTCCCGAGACGCTGTTTTCACCTTAAGTTCCCAAATCAAATCTGGAACCATCTGTTCCTTTGGTTGTGGGATTTCCGCGTTGCAAAACGCTTCAGTGAATTTGTCCGAAACCACCGATGAATTGTTGAACATTTTCATTCAAAAAAGAACACCATTGGTACTGGATGCCGACGGATTAAATTTATTGGCCAAGTCCCCAATTTCATTTCGATTCGGCAATCGCTGCGTGATGACGCCACACCCGATGGAACTCGCCCGCCTGCTCCACACCGACGTTGAGCAAATTCAAAAAAACCGTTTGGACGCCGCGCGGGAAGCCTCAAAAAAATATGAAGCCATTGTTCTTCTCAAAGGACACCGAACCGTCATCGCTCTTGGAGAACATGGGAAAATCAACGAAACAGGCAATTCCGCGCTGGCCAAAGCAGGAAGTGGAGATTGCTTGACCGGGGTCATCGCCGGGCTTTTGGCTCAAAAAATGGAACCCTTTGATGCCGCTGTTTTAGGAGCCCACATCCATGGACTCGCCGGAGAAATGGCATCCAAAGATTTTTCGGAATATGGCGTTTTAGCCTCGGATTTGCCCAGCTATATCGCTCGGATAATCCGCGACTTAAAATAGACCCTTTCTTAAAGGGATTCTTCCAATTGGCGAATAGCCGCAAGAATGGCATCTGCCCGTTTTACATTTTCATCAAAAGTGAGTGCCGGCTCTTTGATGCGGAACTCCGGAAAACATTCCAACAGCTCTTCCCGATTTTGCGGATACTTTTTTTGTTTCAAAAAGAAAACGCCGTAAAGGATTGGTAGAATTTCTTCGTAAACGGCAATAAAAAAATCCATCGGAGTAATTCCCGCCTGAATGCGCGTAAATTCCCGAATCAAATGCAAACGGCGACATTCCAGTTCCCACCGGCATTCATTTCGAAGCCCCATTTCTTCCGGGACAAAACCCGACAACGGCGGATTTCCATACAAAAGAACATTTTTTTGAGAAATATGTAAAAATTCCAGAGGATAATCGTTCTGCTTACTCAATAAGAATTCCCGGTCCAAAAAAAATCCAAATTTAAGATTGTCTTTTGCCATATCCCGACTCAAACGATGAACATCTCGCAATTTTTCAGGACGAGAATCTTCTAGAATCAAACTGATTTGCCACGGTTCATGAATCGCGTCAAAACCTTCGTGCAAACAGTTTCCGTGCAAAAATGCCGAAAGTAAATTGTTTCCGAGGAGATCATGGATGCGCTCTCCCCAAGACGAACTTTTGATATCCTGCAAAGTCAAAATTTTTTTCATATCACCTCTCAAAACCGGAATCAAATTTTTGATGTGGAAACTTGCCAAAATCACGAATCGCTTGACGTTTCTGCGCCCTGCTACCCTGTCGAACAAAATAAATATAGGCACCAACGACTAAAATAAAAACCGCTGCGATTAAAAGCCAAGCAATCGCGGGAATGCCATCTTTTGAAGGACGAGGCAATGGAGTGGCCAATTTCACATCGTGAAGGCGAGCCACATTTTTAGATAGCTCGGCTGCAAAAACAAGAATGCCATGCCCAAAGCGATCCTTTCGAAATTCGGGAAGCAGATATTTTTGAGCCAGACGTTCTGCGACATTTTCCGAAACAAATCGGGAAGCCGCCGGAGAAATGGAAATATAACGAGAATGGGCGGAACTATCGATAAGAATAACCGCACGCAAAGTATCGTTCCCCATTTCATCACGGCACAAAGAATCGGCCAGCAATTTCACATTTGAAATCCGGGAGGCCGCCGTGTACAAATACAGGGAAAATCCCGTTTTGTTACGGAGTTCCTCGGTAAATTGTCGATAAGTCAAACGCTCTTTTTCTGAAAGAAAATAAGCCCTGTCTTCAATAGGATCGCCGTCCGGCGCAAATCCGAACAAAGAAACGACAAAAAGCAAAAGAATCGGCAAAAGACGCATCGGCAAAGCTCCAAGTCAAAGAAGTCGCATAGAAAATATAAATTCAAGCCCGCATTTAAAAAAGGCTTTGTTGAAGAAATAGCGTTTCGTGGCCAATGGATAAAGGCAAGATAGACAATTCGGACAAACCACTAATCTCTGGCAACTGACAACGAATCACTAATGCTACTGATTTTTTGAAAAGGCATTTAGGGGGAGTTCAAAACAAATCCGTTTGCATGGAATCGACATCCTCCGAAATTTTATCCAAACGAATTCCGGCACCGAGCAACCGCACCTTTCGATTTTCATCATAGCGTTCCCGAAACAACGAAGAAAAACGTTTCCACGAAGCATCTGGAAAGGTGCGTTCAATCGTAGTGGATTGAAAATCGGCGTATTTGATTTTAACGAAGCAATGAAAAGCCGGAAAAGTTTTTTGCGACTCCCTTTCGATAAAGCGATTGGCGCGACGTAAAAATTCAAAATAAACCGTGCGCAATTCCGATTCGCAATCTTTCCATCCGCGCAAATCTTTGGGAAAAGTATTTTCGGTAGAAATCGATTTTCGGATTTGAGAAGAAGAGACTCTCCGATTGTCAATCCCTCGGGCAAAATCATAAAGGGCATTCCCGAAACTGCCAAAGTCTGCAACCAATTCTTCCCGAAAAAAAGGAAGAATGTCTTTGCATAAAGTCACACCTTTGGACAGAAGTTTTTGTTTGCAAACCTTTCCAACTCCCGGAATTTTTTCCATCGGCAAATTTGCGGTGAAGGATTCCACTTCTTCGGGTCGAATAGTCCATTGTCCATTCGGCTTGTTCCAATCGCTGGCAATTTTAGCAAGGAACTTGTTTGGAGCAATTCCCGCACTAGCGGTAATTCCGTCGCGTTCCTTAAAAATCGTTTCCCGAATTTCTTGCGCAATTAAAGATGCCGAACCGTTGTGCATATCGCTTCCCGTCACATCTAAAAAAGCTTCATCTAAACTCAAGCCTTCAATTCGATTGGTATAACGGTAAAAAATTTTAAAAATTTCTTCGGATTCCGCTTTGTATAAATTCATATCGACAGGAAGCAAAACCAGCTGCGGGCAAAGTCGCATCGCTTGAAAAGTCGGCATTGCCGAATGCAGCCCGTATTCCCGCGCGGGATAATTGCAAGTGGAAAGAACTCCCCTATCCTGAGCGCTTCCTCCGACGGCCATCGGAACATTTTTCAATTCGGGATGGCGACGCATTTCAACGGAAGCATAAAAGCAATCCATATCAATATGAATAATCTTGCGAACCATAATTCTCCGCATCAGGATTATATTCAGCGATTTTATCGCGAATTAAAAGTCCCCTTTTCTTTCCGAAAATTTCCTGAATATCCTCCGGTGGAGCTTTTAAAAAATCGGAACGACATTTATATCGAGAAAGAATTTTAATCCGCGTTTCGTCGCCAATTCCCGGAAGATTCAACCAAGCAACCCGCAAGTCTTCTTTCCGTTTGCTACGCTGATATGTAATCGCAAAGCGATGCGCTTCGTCTCGAGCATTTTGCAACAATTTCAAAGCCGCACTCGTACGATGCAACACAATAGATTTTCTATCGTCGGGAAAAACAATTTCTTCCAATCTTTTGGCAAGTCCAATCAACGGCAAATCTTTATCATGCCCGAGTTCCCGCAAAATCTGCATCGTCGCATCCACCTGACCTTTACCACCATCGCAAACCCACAAATCGGGCATGGGCGTTCCCTCTTCTTCCAACCGTCGAATTCGCCGCGTCATCACTTCTCGCATACTGGCAAAATCATCGACTCCAGAAACGGTTTTGATGATAAACTTGCGGTAATTTTTTTTGTCGGGGCGACCATTTTTAAACGAGACCAAGCTGGCAACGGTATGCGTTCCCGCCAAATGGGAAATATCTACACATTCAATGCGGAACGGCGTTCTTGACAAACCCAGTTCCCGCTGCAAATCAAAAACGCTCTGATCTACTTCATCAAAATGTTTCACACTGGCTTGTGCTTCAACCAGAAGCATTTCCGCATTTGCCAATGCGAGTTTCATAAACTGGACACGCTCGCCTCGTTTAGGAACTGCGATGTTCACCTTATGATGCGCCCTTTCCGAAAGTTCTTCTTCTATCTGCTCACAATCCTCATCAGCAATCGCATTACTGATGGCTATTTCACTCGGGATTCCTTCGCCGTCTTCATACCATGTCGAAAGCATTTCGCAAAAAATTTCCGACTCGTCCTGTTCCTGATCGCATTCCAACTGGAAATGCCTTCTTCCCGAAATCACTCCTTGACGATATTCAAAAATGACTGCTGTCGCCAAATTTCCATTTCGACGCACCGCAATCACATCCAATTTAAGCGTCGTGTCCGTCGTATCGGCTTTTTGAAAAGTCGTCGTCGCCTGTAACGCTTCAATAGCATCTCGTTTTTTGGCTGCCGTTTCAAAATCGAGTTTCAGCACGGCATCTTCCATCTCCCGAGTCCATTCCGAAAGCAAATCATTGCGTTTGCCCTCCAAAACTTTCACCATTTCTCCGACATTCCGCGCATACTCTTCTTGTGTGCAAAGATTAGCGCAAGGAGCAAGGCAACGGCCAATATGATAATTCAAACAAGGTCGCTGCGGTTTAGCAAGAGGGAATATCAATTTGCATTCCCGCATTTTAAAAAGCCGAGCAGAAATGCCTATCAACGTACGAAATGCTTTAGAACTCGGATACGGGCCAAAGCAACGAAAACGAGTGCTCGCATGACGAGAAAGAAAAAGTCTCGGAAAAGGATCCCGCATATCAATCGCAATATACGGATAATGTTTGTCGTCTTTTAAACGGACATTATAAATCGGCTTGTGCTTGCGAATCAAATTGGCTTCTAAAATAAAAGCCTCTTCTTCCGTATCGGTTACAATCCATTCAATTTCTCGAATGTATGGCAGCATCAGCGTCGCCGCCCGATGTCCCGGCTTTTCTTTTCCATCAAAATAACTGCGAACCCGATGCGCCAAGACTTTAGCCTTGCCGACGTAAATCACTTTTTTAGCGGCATTCTTCATCAAGTAAACGCCGGGGCGAAAAGGGAGTTCCGTCAATCGTTTTTGAATGGCTTCTGAAAACAAAATTCACTCCAACGGATTACGGCTTATTCTCCGCTGCAACCTCTCCCGTTTTTTCTTCAGCATTCAATTCTTTTTTCGCAGAAGAATTTCCGATATTCAAATCTTGTTTAAAATACAGGACGTTGGCATTCAAAGAGTGATTCGCTCCCACATTGTAGCCCACAACAGGATGGTAAGCGTCCCCAAAAGCAAACGAAAGTTCTATGCCCATTCGGAATCCGCCGCGACCATCCAAATCCACATCGGGATTTATTTTCCCTTGATAAATGCCATCCTTGGTGTAAGCATCCATGCTTCCGCCCGCTTCCATAGAAACCGTTTGATAACCCAAAGAAAGCATCACTTCCATCATTTTGAATGGCTTATAGCCAAAAACGACTGCGGTATAAGTTGTTCCGAAATCCAAGTCCAGTTGCCCTTTCCATTTATCCGGGGCATAACCGATATAAGCGGAATTGTAACCGAAGAAAAGGCTCACATCAAAATTTTGAAAAGCCGGCGGAAGTTTTTCGATAAAGAAATGTCCGAAGCTGTGCTGGATGCCAAAAGAAAGGAGGTTGTAGCCCTTCAATTCACTCACAGACGGGAAATACATTCCTCGCAAAGCCATTCTCGTATAAAAGAAACTCGCACCGATTTGCAAATAAGGCAAAGTGAAAACGGAAAGGCCGTGCAAATCTTCGTTTCCGCCGAGTCCCCCTTCGGCTTTACCGCCAAAAATCGTCGGGATATTTCCCAAACTCGACGAATGATAATTTCTATCGCCGGATTCAATCAAAGCGATTTGAAAAGGAAGGCCGCCTTCAAAAGAAAGCCCGCGGCCAATGGATGCCGAAGAAATCCAGTTGCCGTTCAAAACCGTTCCCACATAAGTCGCAATCGGCTTGACGTAACCCGTGCGCCCGTTGGATTTTTGAAATGCACTCATCGACTGATAATCGCTGGCCCATTCGGCGGCAAAGAGTGAAATGGCTGAACAAAAAATCGAAATACAGAAAGCCTTTTTCATAGCCGGAAATTTAGAAAATGGCAAGTGTGGGCGAAGATATAGTTTAAAGATATGTTGCTTTATATATCTTTTGAGACAACTAAGGAAAAATAAGAATGCCAATTTGACGGATAAACGGATTTTATATAATTTAGGAATGAACAAGGAGAATCAGGTGAGAAACGTATTGCTCTGCATAATTTTGTTCGCATCTCTTGGGGTAGCCTCAGAAATCTGCAACGTGAAAAATTCAAACCCGGGGATTCCCGAAGGCTCCTGCACGCAATCCGGCTACGTTTGCCATTTGGCTTTCGATACGAATAATTCGCAGAACGTCATCGCCTTTTATCTCGGGGCGGATTCCCTGTGCTCCTCGCTACAGACGACAAAGTTCATCACGAAAAAGCAATCCGACAATACGACCACGAATGCGCACCACCTTTTCCTGATCGAGAGCGAGGAATTTCATACGGACGCCCTGGCGATGACACTTTCCGGAGCACTTGCGCTTTCCGCATCGAACAACAGAAGCCAGATTTCGGTCATCTATCACAAGGTAAAGGAAGCCGAGTACGGCGGAATCCTCTTGCAGTCGATTTCAATCGTAGGAAATTGAGTGGTCAAGAAAGTCGGCATATTGGGAATTTTGGTGTTCCTTTTCTGGGGACATTCTTTTGCCGCTGTCAAGGTGGTTTCCGAACGGCATCGTACGGAATGGAACTGGGTCGAATACAGACTGCACTTACTCAACGGATCTGAAAGTTCCCTGATTAATCCGGAAGTCCGCTATTTCGCTCAAAATTCATGGCTGGAATTCTGTGAAAATAAACAGGATGCAGTCTGTGAAAAAGTCCGTTACGGAATCGTCCCGGCAGATTCGATGCTGACGGCGACCGTGGATTACGTTTCCTTTCCGTTTTCTACGGCAGTCTCAACGGTTTCAAATTCGGAATTCACGACATTTAAAATCCGGATTTCGGGCATCATTCCACCGGATGATTCCATACAAATTCATTTTCGCATTCACCGGAAGGATTGGGCCGGATGGTCTGACGAAAAGAGTTTTTCGCACCAGAAGGATGCCGGAATTTTTGAACCGAACTTTTTCATCTCCGTCTATTCAATGGGCGGGCAGTTGTTGTGGGGTGTCGATCCTGTCAACGGGAAATGGAGCGCAGATGAAATCTGGTGGGATTTCCGCGGGAAACGTTCCGTCATCGAGAAATTTGGCGGCGAAGAGGAAAGCGTCTCGGGGCGTTTCTGGCTGCTGAAGGAAAATCCATTGACAGGGAAAGAACGACGGCTGCTTGCGGAAATCGGAGTCGAACGCTTGAACGCCGGACCTTATCAAGGACTGGATCTGATCCTATTCAAGGCAAGGAATCCGGTTTCAAAGACGACGCTAAATAAAATTGTTTCAGGATTTTACAACGCCTTCGATGCGGACGATACGACTGCAGTGAAGCTGAAACTTTCCGCAAAAGATCTTGGAAAAGACACGCTAAAATTGCAGGTCGGCTGCTGGCGTGACGTTCCGATGTCCGAGTGCAGGAACCTTGTCGAAATCTGTGACGGCAAGGACGCCCGAATAGACAGGACAGTCGTCCTGTCGGATTTCCTCTTGAACCGAATTGAGTGCCTAGAAAGGAATCGCGACATCTATCGGCTGGACGTGATTTACGAAGGGAGTCCGACGAATAACTTTGGCCGCAAAGCAGTTCGCATTTCGGGATTGCAGAACGATTCCGTCTGGAAAGCGGAGCTGAAAAAATCGAAGCCGAGCCTGGAATGGCTCCAGAATGCAGACTATACGGGCGAAGGAATTATTGCGGGAGTCTATGACAAAGGAATTGATTTTAAGCATCCGAGCTTTTTAGAAGACTCGATGGGCATCCTTGTACCGAGAAAGGCTCCTGCAAAAAAAAGTTCATCAAATAGTAAAAGTGATCATGGAACTCATGTCGCGGGAATTCTCGGTGGAAATGGATCGGCTTCAGAAGGCTACCGTTATCGCGGAGTGGCACCCAAAGTACGCATTTTCTCGGACGGAGGGCATTTTTTTAGCCAGATCGGGCATGTCGTAAACCATTCGCACATATGGATAGAAAATTCATTAGAGGAAAATTCTTCTGAGTTCAATTATTATGGGACTAAAAATCAAAATGCTGATCGATGGATTTTTAATGATTGGAAAGACTTTTCTGACTATGGGGATTCTCTTTCTAAACTTGTGGTCTTTGCCGCTGGAAATAATGGCGTTGTAAGGCAGGACGCTGGTTACACATATCAAATCGGATACCATTCGATTCTAGTCGATGCGAAGAATCCCATCACCGTCGGGAACTACGCAATCGTTACTGGAATCCGAAATACGAATTCCAGCATGGGACCCACTTGGGACGGACGAATTAAGCCTGATGTAATGGCTCCGGGATCGACTGTGCAGTACTCTTTTGATTCTTCGAATCCGTTCACCGTGTATATCGACTACGTCAAATTCTACCATAAAGATTCGCTGAAGCCTTTTTTCGTATTGGATTTCTCGTCTTTCGTACAGCCTTCGGCAGAGATGAATATCTCTACGCTGGAAGTCGTGCAGGATAAAGATGCGCTGAATGGATTCGCTCTAAAATATTCGGATTTCAGGCCGGATGCCGGAGAGAGCTATATCAACTGGAAACTTTCAGATTGGGGACTGGATTCTTTAAAGGTCAACAGGGACGATATAATTGAATTTAGACTTCGGACCGAGACAAAGAATTTGGAGCGGCCACGCTTGGGTGGAACAGTCTATTTTTGTCCAGCTGAAGATTTTAACAAAAAGAATAAATGGAATTATGAGCGACGATTTATTGAAGTCATATGGCCTCTTTCTAAAGAATATTCTCTCGCTAGATTCGTATGGAAGCAATCTCTGCGACCGACCCGTTTTTTCCGTTTTGGATTCGCCTACGACCAAGGTATCCTTTCGAGCGTTCCCTGTTCAGAAGTTTCAGAAGAAAATTGCTACGCAGAGGACTCGGGCACGTCGATGGCTGCTCCGTTCGTCTCTGGAATCGGAGCCTTGATATATCAGCGCTTCGCGCAAAAGACGGGAAAACCTCTGACGCAAGAATCCATGCGGAATTCGACAGCCAAGGCGATCCTCATCCATACCGCAGAAGACATGATCGACACCGTCGGCTTTGCGAGGGATCTGGCCAAGGATATTTTTTATACGGAGAATGATGGCCAAAGCCATCTGGTGAAATTAGGAAAGGGACCGGACTTCGCGACCGGCTGGGGCAAGGTGAACGGCGAGAAGGCATTGAACGTTCTGGAGGATTTCAACGAAAAGCGCAGAACATTTAACCGCTTCAGGGAATTCGGAATTGAGAATGGAAAAGAAGCGCACTGGAATATGGCGGTTCCGGTCGGCAAGGAAAATCTGCGCGTGACGCTTGCATGGGACGATTGCGCCGGAATCGACGGCCTATACACTGCAACGAATTTTTCGGCATCAAAGCTTTGTAACGATCTGAACCTGTATTTGATTTCTCCGTCAGGGAAGTTTTATTTTCCGTGGCGCATCGATCCGTTGCCGATCGAGAAAATAGATTTGAGCGGGAATGCAGTCCCCTGGTCTTCGGATACGTTCGGGATCGAGCGGATAAAGGAGTCGGACATGCCCAAAGCGAAACGTTATTGCGGAAAGAACGATGCCGTGCGCGATGAATGCTTCGATCATCTGAACAATGTAGAAGTCGTCGATGTCGATAATCCGGAACAGGGAACCTGGCAGGTCGTCGTGCGGGGAACTGCGGTCCGCGAAGGAAATGTAAATGGCGATGCGCAATTGGCTTCCATTGTCAGCGATTTTACGCTGACAGAGTCTTCGTGCCAGATCATGCATCCTTATAAAGCTCAAAACCATCTGGAGTGCGAATACGCGTTGGGCGACAATCTGGAAGCGTTCGTCACGTTTGACGAGAAAACGTTCGTCGGGGGCGGCGATACGATTACTTTGTCCGACGATTCGGGAAAAATCCTCGGGAAATATGCGGGGAATGCCTTGGCGGGAAAGCGCATCCGTATGAAATCTTCGAAGCTGAAAGTCGAACTGGAAAGCGATAACGACAGTTCCCAGGGCTACGGATTCGAAATCCGCCGGATAGAGAAAGTTCCGTTTTCAATAGCACCCTTGTTTTTGCCGGCGATAAAATCCAGGAGGAGATGAATATGCGGAAATTGTTCGCTGCGATTTTACTGATGGCTACTTCTAGCATTTTTGCCGAAACGTGGACGCAAACGCTGAAAGGGTATGATTGTAGAGGATCTTGCTGGCTTTATGCGGACACTTCGAATGTTTTGTATGGAAAGCATCTGATTACTTCAGATGATGCATGGTTTTGGAATACATCTTCTCTTTTCTTTAATGACTCGCAAATTGTGTTTGGTAATAAATCTTATGACTATGGAGAACCGGACGTTCTGCCTGGGCAGATCATTTTTTCTTATAAGCCGACGATGAGCGGCTGTCGAATTCCAGAATCTTATTACGAACATCAATGTGAGTACGGATTAAGCGTAGTATTTAAAGATACTTCGGACACCTTGAGTGATTCTCTTTGGATTCAAAAAGAAACGGGTTTTGCATTTGATGATACTTTGAATTTAGTAGATACCAATCGGTTCAACTTTATAAAGCCAGAGGAAAGAGCTTCGGATTACCCTATTTTCTTAGCGGATCTTTTTGAAGAAAAAATTTTCTCTTGGAATTTCGGAGTTTACAAAAATTCTAGTACAGGGGATTCTATTTATTATCGTGTAGCGGCCGCTTTGGATTCTATTTTTTTCGTCTATCGAAAAGACAGCGCATACTTCGCCTACTGTCGCTTATTGCAAGCAAGAACCTGTAATTCATTTCAGATACAGTGTATTTTCCAGACGGATCGTTTGCCGTATTTTCCTTCTTTTGAACTAGAAGAATACCCATACCCCTGTTATGCTTTAGCTTGGTACAGAACGGAAGGTGGAGATAAAAATTATTCCTATTGCAATACGCTAGAAAAGATAGGAGATTTTCTTTATACAACGACACCCATCCCATCTCGCCGGAGGTTCACTCCGAAAAATGGAGAAGAAAAATCCTATCAGCTAAACGGCTGCCCGAATTCGGGAAATCACACAGGCGTTATTATTGAAAATGGCAAGGTGAAAGTCCAGCTGAAGAAGTGATGTCTACCGATGGAAATACGGGCCCCTGGTCTTCGGATACGTTCGGGATCGAACGGATAAAGGAGTCGGACATGCCCAAAGCGGAACGTTATTGCGGAAAGAACGATGCCGTGCTAAACGAATGCTTCGATCATCTGAACAATGTAGAAGTCGTCGATGTCGAGAATCCGGAACAGGGAACTTGGCAGGTCGTCGTGCGAGGAACGGCGATCCGCGAAGGAAATGCGGATGGATACATGCAGGTCTCTTCCATCGTGAGCGATTTTGTACTGACGGAATCTTCGTGCCAAATCGTGCATCCTTACAAAGCCCAGGACCATCTGGAATGCGAATACGCGTTGGGCGACAATCTGGAAGCGTTCGTCACGTTTGACAAGAAGACCTTCGTCGAAACGGGCGACACGATTACGTTGTCCGATGGTTCGGGAAAAATCCTCGGAAAATATGCGGGGAATGCCTTGGCGGGAAATCGCATCCGTATAAAATCTTCGAAGCTAAAAGTCGAACTGGAAAGCGATAACGACAATTCCCAGGGCTACGGATTCGAAATCCGCCGGATAGAGAAAGTTCCTTTTTCGATAGCACCCTTATTTTTGTCGGCGATAAAATCGAGGAGGTGAATATGCGAAAATTGTTCGCTGCGATTTTACTGATTGCTACAGGTAATTTGTTTGCCGAAACGTGGACGCAGACGCTGAAAGGGTATGATTGTACAGGTTCTTGCTGGCTTTATTCGGATAGCTCGAATGTGATGTATGGAAAATATTTTGCAAGTCATTTTAGCGATGTGAGGACCGCTACAATTGTCTTGACAGATTCTGGTTTGTCTTTTGGAGAGTTCTTTGACCCTTTTGAGGCGAATTATCCTGGCGTTATCTACTTTTCTTTAGCGGACGGATTGTGTGATTGCAGCTTTTTTGTAGGAGCTGCTCCGCTAGGGAGCAGTGCAATTCCAGCTTTTTGTGGATACGATTTTCTTGTTTCCGCTTTCGCAGCAAATTCTACAGTGCCATAATGGATTCAATCTGGATTCAGAAAACTCCAAGTTTTGTATTTGAGGACGCACTGAATTTAACAGATAGCAATGCATTTTTGCCCGTAATAAATAAGGAGTTCTACCTGAGCGATTTGGTTTATGCTTCAGCGATCCCAAAATTTACTGACACAGTGTTGTCGATTACCTTCAAGCAGATAATCGATTCGATCTATTTTGTCTATCGGAAAGACACTTCCTATTTTGCCTACTGTCAATTACTTCAGTCAAATGGCTGCTTTTCATTCCAGATACAGTGTGTCTTTCAAAATGATGGATCGACTTATTTTCCAACTTTTGAATTGGAATCACACCCTTATCCTTCTTGGTTCCATTCAAGTGATATGATATATTTTGGCACTGGAATTGGCGTTCCTGTAAATGAGGGAACATGTCTTACATGGGAAGAGGTGGAAAAGTACGTAAAAGTCGCAAAGGAAAATGCGGCCATCACAAGTCAAAAACAAAATCGGCAAAAAGAATCAGATTCAAAATCCTATCAGCTGAACGGCAGTCCGAGTTCGGGCAATCACACAGGCGTTGTTATCGAAAACGGCAAAGCAAAACTTCGGCTGAAGAAATGACCTCGGCGCAGATGCCGGCGGGCAATCTTTTTACATTTGTCCGCATGGAACTTTCATCTGTTTTGAATTTGGCAAGTTCGTTTGCCCAAGAAGCCGGAAACGCTGCGCTTTCTATGCAAGATCACTTGGGAAACATCCGATTTAAAACTCCCAAGGATGTCGTGACCGTCGCCGACATGGAAAGCGAACGCATTCTCGTCGCTCGCATTCAGGAGCATTTTCCCGAACATTCCATCCGCACCGAAGAAGCCGGTCACGTGAAAGATGGCTCGCAATTCGAATGGATCATCGATCCGGTCGATGGAACCTTGAACTTTAGCCGCGGCATCCCGCTCTGGGGTGTTTCGCTCGCACTTGTCGAAAAGTCGGAATCGGCAGCAAAGCCTTTGATTGCGGCGGTGTACTTGCCCGGGCTCGGAAAAATATATTCGGCGTATCGCGGAGGCGGCGCTTTTGTGAACGGCAAAAAAATTTCGGTCAGCGCCACGTCGGAACTTTCGAAGGCGATTGTTTCCAACGGGGACTTTAACGTCGGCGACTGGGCGAAAATCAACGCGCAGAACCTGAAAAACTTTCGGAACGAAGCGGAAAACTGCTCGCGCGTCAAGTGCTACGGCAGTGCCGTTGTCGAAGGAACTCTGGTGGCTCAAGGCTCTCTAGACGCATTCGTCATGACCATGAGCTACCCCTGGGACATTGCGGGCATCGCACTGCTCGTTCAAGAAGCTGGCGGCAAGGTTTCCGAATTGTCCGGAGAACCCGTGCGCTTTATCGATGGCGAGCAGGTCCTATTCTCCAATGGAATTTTACATGAACAAATGATTCAAATCCTAAAATGAGGAAAACATGAAAAGAGAAGGATTTAAATCGCGGTTGGGATTTCTCCTCGTTTCCGCAGGATGTGCCGTCGGAATCGGCAACGTCTGGAAATTTCCGTTTTTAGTCGGTCAAAATGGCGGCGGATTTTTCGTATTGTTCTATCTGATTTTCTTAATCGTCATGGGCATTCCCATTTTGACTATGGAACTTTCCGTAGGGCGAGCTTCTCGCAGAACAGCGGTTTCCGGCTACAAGCGACTGGAACCCGCAGGCAGCAAATGGCATTGGCATGGTTATTTCTGTTTTTTGGGTTGTCTGCTTTTAATGATGTACTACACGACTGTTTCCGGCTGGATGCTCAACTATTTTTGCAAATTTTCGTTGGGAGATTTCGCAATGGCTTCGACTGGCGACGTGGGAAATATCTTCACCTCTATGCTCGGCAGCCCAACACAAATGCTTTTGGGAATGACCGCTTCGGTTGTGTTCGGTTTTCTCATCAACAGTTTCGGCGTCCAAAAAGGGCTTGAACTCGTTTCTAAAGTGATGATGGTCGGGCTTTTCATTTTGATTCTCGCCCTTGCCGTTCACAGCTTATGCTTGCCGAACGCCATCGAAGGCGTCAAATTCTATCTGCTGCCAAATCTGGACAATATCCGAGCGCAAGGACTGGGATCCGTCATCACCGCCGCAATGAATCAGGCATTTTTTACGCTTTCTTTGGGGGTCGGAGCTATGGAAATTTTTGGTTCCTACACTTCCGACAAATACACTCTCGGCGGGGAAGCCGTGCGAATTGGCATACTCGACACGATGGTTGCCATTGCCGCCGGACTCATCATCATTCCCGCCTGTTTCGCCTACAATGTGGAACCGGACGCCGGTCCCAGCTTGATTTTTCTGACCCTTCCCCACGTTTTTCTGCACATGGAGTTCGGGCGTTTTTGGGGGGCAGCCTTCTTCCTTTTCATGACTTTCGCCAGCCTTTCCACGGTTTTGGCCGTATTCGAAAACCTCCTTTCGGGATGCCTTGACGAATTCCACTGGACACGCAAAAAAGCGACCCTCGTTTGTCTTGTCGTCGTTTTCGTGTTGTCGATTCCCTGCGCTCTGGGCTATAATCTTCTAAGCGACGTACATCCCATTGGCGAAAAGGACATCCTGGATTCCGAAGACTTCATCGTTTCCAATTTTTTGCTTCCTTTAGGTTCTCTGGTTTATCTTCTGTTTTGCGTCAGCAAATGGGGCTGGGGCTTTGACAATTACTTGGCCGAAGCAAACAAAGGCAAAGGATTAAAAATCCCCCGTTGGTTTAAAAACTATTTCCGATTTGTGCTTCCCATCCTGATTTTAATTATCTTCGTCAATGGATTGCTCTAATCCGAGCAAAAAGGATATAGCTGTAAATTATATTAAGGCCATGCAATTCAAAACATTAATTGTCGATGACGAACCTTTGGCGCGCATGAGAATGCGTAAATTGTTAGAGCCGTATGCAGATCTCGTGACGATTGCGGGCGAAGCGGCTACGGGCGAAGAAGCGGTAAACCTCATTCGTCAAATTCATCCCGACCTCGTTTTTCTGGACATTCAAATGCCGGACAAAAACGGTTTTGACGTGCTGAAAGAAGTCGATGCAGAAGAAGACCCCCTGATTGTTTTTACGACGGCTTACGACGAATACGCTTTAAAAGCTTTTGCGGAATATACGATCGACTACCTGTTAAAGCCCATTGAAGAAGAGCGCCTACAGGTCTGCATGGACAAGGTTCGCCGCCTCGGAGGAATTTTAGGCGGTTCCGTCGATACAGAAGAAGATATGCAACGCCTGCTCAATCGTTCTCCCAGCGACCAGCAGACTTATTTGCGAAGAATCCAAGCTAAAATCGGCGACAGGACAATCGTCATTCCCATTGAAAACATTTTCCGTTTTCAAAGCGAAGAAAAATACACGACGGTTTACGCATCGAACGGAAAGTTCATCATCAGCACGCCACTTATCGAGTTGGAAAAGCGACTGGATCCCGCTCAATTTGTTCGGGTGCATCGCGCCCATTTGATCGCCATCGACGCGATTACAGAATATCAGCGCCTGCCCAACGGGCACTTCACGATTAAATTGCACGACAAAGACCTCTCCGTCATTCCGGTCAGCCGGAACTTTGTCAGCAACCTGCATTCACTTTGATTCATTCTTTAAAATTCTTTTTAACCGGCGGCACTTGCTCCGGTTTTTCTTTTTAGATGGCATAAGACTATGCGAGAAGCAATAATGAAATACGCAGAAAAAAATCGACAACAGGCTAAATAACTATTTTTTATCCTGAACTCCCGCAAAAACAAACCCAAAACGACACATAAAAAATTTTTCGATGCAGTCCATGGTAAAATATCTTTTTGTATTGACAAGTTCCCCAAAAGACTTTTTTTGTGAACAGACCCTTGTCGCCATCGCCTCTTTGCGCGACCACAATCCAAACGCCTTTGTCACCGTTCTCACCGACGACAAAACCGCAGCCACCCTAACGGGAAATCGCGCAGCACTCAAAGATGCCGCCGATGAAGTCAAGGTTTTGGAACTCGACGAAAAGCTTTCGCCGATGCTCCGTTCCCGCTACCTGAAGACCGTTATGCGCAACGTGATCGACGGCGATTTCCTGTATATGGATTCCGACATCGCCGTTGTCGGCGACCTTTCAATTCCTTCTGAATGGAACGGCGGCATTTATGCCGTTTTGGATTTTCACACCAATTTGCACAAGGCAATCAATCGGAAAAAAATTCTGAACAACGCCAAGATGCTGGGATTTTCTCCGATTCTAAACGACGAAATTTTTAACGGGGGCGTCATGTTTGCTCCCGACACGATCGAATGCCGCCATTTTTTTGAAAAATGGCACGAATTATGGCTGTATTGCGTCAGCAAGAATTTTCCTTACGATATGGCATCTTTGGCAGAAGCGAATTTTCATTTCGGCTATATCATGCAAAAAATGCCCGGTGGATGGAACTGTCAGCTGGCTTACGGCAACCGTTTTTTGCCCACAGCAAAAATTTTGCATTTTTTTGGTTCCCGCATTATCGACACCCGCGGCATTCCCGTTCCAAAATCCATGGACATTTTTCTGCCCAAAATTTTGCGCAAGGATTTTTATACAAACCTCAAAAACATTCCCGTTCATGTCGGCGCGGACAAGCGAATTTCTATCAACGCCTACTACGATGAAGTGATCCTGCACGCCAAAGACGCGTTTGAATTTCAGACGAAAAAGGTCGGAGCTCCAGGCGCGTACATCATTCGCAGCTACGCTTTCGCCAAATCCCTCGCCTGGATTTACAAAAAAGCACCGATTCTTTTAAAACCCTTGGAATGGCTCGGAAAACTTTTTAAACCGGAATGACCTCGGATCAATCGATGCGGTAAATTTTCACATCTTTAAATTGATACCGATTTAAATTTTTTCCCAAATTGAATTCCAAACGAGCAAAAAGATCGTCCACAAGCGCCGTATATTCAAACTCGTACGATTTCCAAACCGTATCCATATCCACTTGCTTTTGGAAAGCTTCCGTATCGTATGTATTATACGAGCCCAAACGAACAGTGATAGGAGCTTCCGAATCCGCAATCGCCGTAAAAATCAATTTATATCGACGTCCCTGAAGCAGCGGAATATCTTCATGAATCAGCTGAACACTGTAATTCTGTGTTCCCGCGGACGAAACGGTCACGGTCATTTCATTATTTGAAATACTCGTATCCGCCAATCCTCCCAACTGCTGCACCAAAATCCAATCCCGATGGTCTGCAAAATTCCCATTAGAAACCCAATTGGAATCGATGACATCATAGCGGGCAAGGACATTCGCGTCATATTCATCTTCAAAAACACCGTTGGAATAATATGTCAGACGATGCGCCGCCGAAAATGCCCGGCTAAATCTCGCCGTCAAAGAATCCCACAGCACCTTATTGTGCAACGCATCAAAACGGACCGTGTCGTCCACCGCCTCTGCTGTCGTCATAGGCAAACCGCCGACCCATTTGGGCACGCAAAAACACACCGTCAACGAAACGGCTCCATCTGCGGCAAAGTCCAATTGATTTTTCATATAGCGCACTTCCAAAGAATCCAAGCCGGCGAAAGAAAAAGTAAACGGCACATACGAGCCCGCTATTTTCATTTTTCCTGCCATCTGCGGATTTTCAACAACCGGCGCAAATCTCGCCCCAACTTCTTTCAGCAAACCGGATTCGTCAATTTCAATATCGCCAAACGCGGCCTTCCAGTCTTCCCGAATTTCTGCGGAATCTTCTGCAAACGCAATGGAGATTGGAGCATCCGACGAATACTCGGGCCACAAAGTAAGTCCCGCAGCCAAATCAAAACCCACATAGATGTAGTAGCTAGAATACGCAGAAAGCCGCCACAACGAAAGACTCAAATCATCAATCAGAACCGAATCCGAATCCAAAGCCATCCGAGCAGCCACCGCAGGTTCAGGACTGTCCGTTTCCTCTAATTCATAATCCACGACAAATCGAGCTAAAAAAGAATGCGCCTGAATTTCCGGATTGCCGATTTCAATTCCAGCCTGATCCGAAGTTTTGCTGCAAGAGAACAAAAGAACGGAAAGAATCACCGCAACAAAGGAAACGAGACTTTGAAACATTACATTCCTCGGGTTAATGGAAACAGCTGGATGTTCACTTGAACAACATCATCACCATTTCCGGCTTCACTGGAGAAATCTAATAGTTCTTTTCGCATGAGTTGCAAATGTTTTTTCAAAGCGGGGAAATCTTTACGCTGAATGGAGAAAGTCACCGCCGAAATATCCCGTCGATCCGCCGAAACGCCTTCCATGGACTCTTTGGCCAGGTCCAGCATCTGGCGATGATACTGCCTCACCAGCATATCCTTTACTTCGTCCTCCGTCGTAATCAAAGACTGCTGCTGGCGGTAGCTGTTCGCCGTTTTAGAAATCAATCCGAGGGATGCTAGCAATTTTAAGGATTCCGCCGCCTGTGCAGGCGTTACCAAACCGCCAAGACGCCTAGAAATCCATTCCGGGGCCGGATTGAATCCCCGCAGTTCCACCATTTCCCGAATGACGGAATGATACCATTCTGTAAATATACGGAATTGCGCATGTTCCAATTTGCGCAAACGGGAACCCGGAGTCGATTTGACCAGCTTTCCGTAGTAAAATGATTTTTCCTTATCGGTTGTCGCCTGATTGAAAAAAACCAAGTTTTCAAAGTAAACGGCCCTTTCATCGGTCAAGTCCAGACCCTGGATGATTTTGACAACCGTATTCTTGGTGATATTCCGTTTGCCGTCCATGACGAGTTTGAGATGCGCATGACTGGAAAGTCCCGCTTTAGAAGCAAAGTAGCGCAAACTAAACGCCGGCGATGTCGCCTTTTTAAAAGCATAATAGTCGTGCAGAAACACGCGATAATTCGTGTACTGTAAAACGTCTGGAAAGGACGGTTTTTCTTTTTCTACACTTTCCATGTTAAAAAAATAACCGCTTTGCAAAAAAATAAAAAAGCAAACTGTGAAATCCTGTTTACATTTGAGAACGAGAAAGCAGTTTTCCGTAGCGATTGTGGTGCAGATATTTTCCGTGTAAAAATTCCGCATCCTTCGCCATGCCTTCCCATTCAAAACCAAGGCGTTTAGCGAGCGCGTTGCTTTTCACATTTTCTACAGCCGCAGAAATTTCCACCCGATGTATTCCCAAATTTTGCAAATAGTCCAGCACAAGTCCAACAGCTTCCGTGGCGCAGCCCTCGCCTTCAAATTCGCTCCCTAAAAAATATTCCAAAGCCGACGAACAATTTTTCCAGTCAATCCATTGCAAAATCACTCCACCGATTAAAGCTCCATCTGCAAAACGCCGTATTCCCAAGGCACCGCCGCGTCCCATTTCCCGCTGGACCCGATACGAATCAATCATCGCATAGGCATCCGAAATCGAGCGGAAATTTTCTACCCACGGCAACCAAAGCTGTAAAGATTCCCTCGACGAATCCACCAAAAACAACAATTCTTCGGAATCTTCCGCTTCCCAAAAAGACAAAAAAAGGCGCGAACCTTCCAGCGATTCCAAAGGCAAATCCCACAAACTACTCGACATCTTTGACATAAAAAGCCCGCTGGCATTCCGGATTAGAAAAATCATCGCAGGAATAATCTTTTGACGGGTAGTAATCCCCAGTAACGCGGGTCAAATGAACTGCCGACGCATCTTGCCATTTCGACGGAAAAGCCGATGCGTCCGAAAGATAAATGCTGTCGCCTTTGACGCGATTCCCTTGCGCATCCACGTCGTAGAGGAAAAAACATCCTTTCCGAGCGCAACGTCCCGAATATTGAAAAGACACTTCTCCGTAAATCGTCCGGCAAAAGGAAGAGTTCTGCACCTGAGACGAAAGCTCCCGAAGACCAGCGACTGTCGTTTCCTGACAAGTTGAGAAAGAATCGGAATCGCCACAGCTCCACAAGCAAAGAGCCATAAGCCCAAGAATACTTTTTTTCATGTCCTCTAATATAGATAGTCTTTTTACTCGCCGGGCGACCATCTCCTCGTCCAAATCCGCCAAGGAGAATTTTAAAAATTCTTTCCCTTATGGAAACCGCCACAAAGGCGCATTTTAGAAGAACCGCTTTAATCTGAAAAATTTCCGCCGTCACAAAAAAGTCCCGTTCCAAAAGAACGAGACTTATGCGGGTGAAAGGACTTGAACCTTCATGTCCTTGCGAACACTAGAACCTGAATCTAGCGCGTATACCAATTCCGCCACACCCGCAAGTGTGTGCAACCAATGTTAAAAAAAATCCCCGATTTGTCAAGGGAAAAAATTCTGAATCCAAGCTCTACGGAAAGAAATCCACCAGGACCAATCATGTTCACCCCTTTCATCAAAGCGGATTTTACAAAATTTTGCCCCTAATCCAGAGCAAAAGCGTTCCAGCCAAGGCAAAATCCGTTCCGGCGGATATAGCCGGTCCAAACCGCCCTGCATAAAAGTCCACGAGCCTTCCCGAATTTTCGGATCTCGAAGCAAGTTCTGCGCATCGGCGACCGCGGCTAGATTCGTGCTGATCAGAAGCCTGGATTTTACCGTACGCTTTCCATAAAGCGTATAGCCCACAACCCCCAAACCGCCGTCCGAAATACCGACGAGAGAAACAGTATCTATTTGAATATGAAATCGGGCTTCCATAGAATCCAGTGCATAATCCACCGCAAGCAACGCCTGTTGCGTCAGCCAGTGATTTTCCTTGCACGCTGAAACGCTGACCACCGCAGACTCTCCAGAGGCTTTCTCTAAAAAGGGAACCAGCGCTTTGCCCGCTTCATAACCTTTAGCGCATTTGGAACTTTGCATTCCTCCATGAAACCAGACATAGATCTGCGGAAGTTTGATATTTCCTTGATGCCAAAAAGCGGCAGGACTCGAAAAATCCCCCGCGGAAATCACCAGAGAATCGGCAGAAAATTTTGGAACGGTCGTTTCAGAAAAAGCGAAAGAAAGCATCAAAAGAACGGCGACGAGAATTTTCATTTTGAACGCCTTAGCGATCGACGCAAAGCCCAGAACGCTAGGAATAAAAGCCCGATTTCCAAACACGCTTCCCACAACAACGCCCGAAGCTGGAATGCGCGGATTTCCTCCGATGCCAGAGCACCGTCATTTCCGGCAATTCCCGTCACGATCCATTCCGAATCCGAAATGCGAATTGCCCGCACTTCAATCGGTGCAGGCATTTCCGATTCTGCCCAAAAAGAAATCCACTCCTTTAAAACAAGATCTTCGCTTTGCGGCAAAGCCAGAATGAATACGGCATTGCGGTCGCCATTCAAACTGAAAAAGGCTTTGTCTAAAAGCGGAATTCCCGAACCGCTCCAACCGCGAACCAACGATACCGAGGAAATTTTCCCATAGAACAGATCTTCATTGCCATTCAAAGATTTATAAAAAGGCAGAGTCTGCACGAAAAGATATGACGAAATAAAGCAGCAAAAAACCGACAATGACAAAAAAAGAATTCGGATAGAGCGAGACATTTCTATTTCCTTGAACGAACGGCGAAAAATAAGGTGAATAAAAGCAGCACAATCGAAATCAAATAGAAGACTTGCTGCGTCCAAAATTTAATTTCACGATTTTTCAGGCTTTGTATCTTAAAAGACTGGGCAAGATTATCGCATTGTACAAGCACTCTGTCGCCAGCGACCCGATTCCAGAGTTCCGCAATTTTTGCATTCCACAAAAGAATCGATTCATAACGCAGCCATAAAGAATCCGGCAATTTTCCCTTCCATGCAGAATCCGGCAGAATGGCAAAACCCAGTCGGGCAGAATCCAAATTTTTCACCAGAGGTTCCGCAATTTCAAGATTCCAGCGATTCAACGTCGCCACTAGATTCATCGCACTGTCCAACCAAGAAGCCCTTTCTGGCACATAGCGCTTTATAGAAGCTATCCATACCAACACCGAATTTTCAAACTCCGAAAACTCGCGTTCCGGAGGCATCCAGACAATGGAGCGATCGTTTTCCGAAGCCGCATAAACCGACACGGCGATTTCCCGCAACCCGCGAAGTGAAGACATCAACTCTTCGGAGTTTCCTTCCGACGCCACCCGAACTCTTTCCATTTTTTGCATCACTCGACCGGAAAAAAACTTATAGTCGGACAGCGTATCTAAATAGCGAACATAAACATCCATCTGTTGTTTTTGGGAATAATAAAAGAGCACCGTCAAAGCCAGTGTCAGCAAAAGAATGCCCCAAACCAGAGGCGCATTGATGCGGTTTTTTAAAATTTCACCAAGAGAATGAATCCGATTTCCCTGCATAACTCGAAATTACCTTTTTTCTATGTTATAGATATGCACGAATTTCAAAAAATGATGTTTTTGGCCTGGCTTTGCGCCGTACTTATCGCCTGCGAAGAAGACGACATCCGCCAAACGGAACACTACAACGGCATCCGCAAAACACAAGTCGCCTATAAAAACGACAAGCCTCATGGAGAGTTCAAACGTTGGACATCCCACGGAGATTTGGCGGAATCGGGAATTTATAAAAACGGTTTTCGCGAAGGCGAATGGACAGAATGGTTTGCCAACGGAAAAATACAAGCGCGCGGACAATACGAACACGGTAAAATGCAAGGACTCTGGCTTGGTTATTATCACGATGGAAAAATCGCATGGGAAAGGACCTACAAAGACGGAGAACCCGTCGGCATTTGGACGGAATACTATCCTTCGGGGAAAATTCAAGAAAGAAATTCCTGTTTTAAAAATGCACAAACAGGTGTTCGCGAAGTATTTGCAGCAAGCGGGAAACGGGAACGGCTAGAACACTGCAAGTACGGCATATTGAACGGTTCCGTTGAAACGTATTATCCCGGAGGAGCACTGGAATCCTCGCATCAATACAGCGAAGGTACTCTTCATGGTAAAGCGATTTTGTTTCGAGCAACGGGAAAAATCTGGCGGACCGCTTTTTACAAATTTGGCCTTCGAGATTCCCTTTGGACATATTATTCTCAAGACGGAAGCGAAGAAAAAACAAGCCTTTTCAAAAATGGGAACGGCATTGCCTACGGAGAACTCGGAGAAAAAGGAATCGATGCAGAAACCACTTTTGTGAACAATCTTGTTCAAGATACGATTCGCTACACTCTTCCCGGCCACTCGCTGCTTTACGAAGAAATTTGGCATCAAGGTGAAAAGCTAAAATTGACATCAAGATACACACAAAACAACCAGATTGCCAGTGAAGGCTTCTTCTCAAATGGGAAACGCAACGGATTTTGGAGAAACTGGTATTTGAACGGGAAGTTAAAGGATAGCCTATTTTATAAAGACGACGAAGTTCAAGGCGAACAGCTGCATTACGATTCAACGGGAAAATTATATATGCGTAAAACGCAATTCGGAAAAAACGGACCCATGCAGGTGAAATTTGAATAATCAGAAATAAATCACCAGCTAGTGCCTAAGAAAAATTCCATCCGATGCCCCGTTTCAAAACCAAAAAACAAACCGCGATTCATCTCGTATGCAAAGCCGTATTCAAACGGAAGAGATTTCAATCCATAAGCAATCTGCACTCGCATTCTGAATCCGGAATACTCATCGTCCATTTTTTGATATGCAGGCAACATATTCAAATTCTTGGATTCTTGAATCCGGTGACGCAGTAAAAACACATAAGAAATACGAAGTCCATTCGGCGTTGAAATTTTATAAAAAGGTTTCCAGACCAAAGAAAATTTCTCGCCGATTTCCATACCGGGCTGAAAATTGTCCCTTTCCAAAAAAGAATAAAATCCGAAAGCAGCGCCAAAATACAAAAACGCCGAAATCGGATAAAACGCCATCGGTTCCAAGCCCCAACGCGGAAAACGCTCCTTTTGACTGCCTTCTCCAGGAACAAAACGAAAATTTGCAGCCACTCCCACATATTCCAAAGGAAACCATTTCATTCCCAAATAGGATTCGTTAAAGCCATTCACCTGCAAATCCAACATTTCATGCAATTGCCTTCTCCACAATATTTCCCACTGGTAACTGAAAAAACGATAAGAAACATCGCTGTAAAAACTCAACTGCCGGCACACGGCCAGCTCTGTAGAAAGCCGAGCATCCAAGCTATAAACATCGTCACGAAGTTCCAGTATTGTACCCGTTGCAACCGATGAATACGGCGCGGAAATCGGACGCAAAAATTCCATTGCCAAAGAATAGGATTGCACAAGCAGAGCAAAGCCAAAACCTTTTACGATGATTTTCATCAATTCATTCATTTGGAGATAAGAAAAATAGCTTCAAATTCATCAAAGAAAATTTCCGTTTGCTATAATTAGATGACAAATCCTACGTTTTTAGATTTGAAAAATTCATGCAGGCCCATTCCCATACACCCAATCGCCCTAAACGGGGCACGATATGCGCACAAAAAATCGCATTGCTTTTTGTCTGCACAATATTCTGCGGTTGCATCGGGGAAAATCCGCAGAGCCACTCGACATATCTGCCCTTGAACGACACGGAATACCCGTATGCAGGCGTACCGAGAATCGTCATTGAAACCGAGGGCTTCCAAGAAATCCGAGACAACGAAACAGAAATTCCCGCGAAATTGCAAATTTGGGGAAAGAATGCGCCTGAAAGCGAAGTGCTGAATCTCACCATCCGTGGAAGAGGCAACTCGTCATTCATGATGACCAAATACAGTTTGAAATTGGAATTTTTCGAGAAGCAAAAACTCTTTGGAATGCCTGCCAACAAAGACTGGAACCTGATTTCCAATTTTCGGGACAAAACCCATTTAAGGAATTACATTACCTTTTTGCTCGCCGAATCTCTTGGCGATTATGCAACCCGCTCTTGCTTTACCGAAATTTATCTCAACCGACAATATCTGGGGCTCTACTTATTTACGGAAAGCGTCAAAGTCGGAAAGAATCGGGTAAACATTCCCAAAAATGATTCGAGCTTTTTGATAGAAAAAACCAGAGAGAACAACGCAAAAGAAAATTTATTCACCACAAATCGAAAATATCTATTTGAATTGAAATATCCTAAAAGACCTTCGCAAGAAACAATTCAACTGGTGAAATCGCACTTTAATGACTTTGAATCCTATTTAAAGGAAAACTCTTTCACAAAAGAAAACCCTTTAACGCATTGGATAGATATTGAAAGTTTTTTACGCTATTACTGGATTCAGGAATTTTCCAAAAATCGAGATGGTAATTTTGGACGCAGTATATTTATCACTTGGGAAAAGGGCGGACTCATCAAAATGGGGCCCGTCTGGGATTTTGATTTGGCTTATGGAATTTGGAACTTCGATACGACTCCGCCGTCGGATTGGTTTATTAGGCATTTCGGCTGGTACGGCCTCTTATTCGACCACGAATCCTTTGAAAATCTGGCGAAAGAATATTGGAAAAATCATCGCGGCGATTTTCTAGCGATAACATCCTCCATAGATTCGTTGGCTTTGCAAGTGCGCAAGGCTGTACTGAACGACGAAAAACGCTGGCCTGTTTTAAAGAACGACGATTCCTGGCCATTTGTCGATAAATACGAAAGCCACGAGGAAGCCGTCGATTCTCTGCAAAGTTGGATGACTCAGCGCATCAAATGGCTGGATGAAAATTTATAATTCTATCTTTTACCCATGGTTTCAAAGCAAACTATAATTTCTTCTCTCATTTGGAAATTTCTAGAACGAATAGGAACCCAGTTAGCGCAATTTGTCGTTTCCATAGTCCTCGCCCGTCTGCTTGCTCCTAATGATTTCGGTATTATCGCTCTTGTAATGATTGTCATTGCTATCGCCGATGTTTTTGTGCATAGCGGACTTAATACAGCGCTCATCCAAAAAAAAGATGCCGACGAATTAGATTTTTCTTCCGTATTTTACGCAAGCATGGGCGTAGCAACAATCATTTATACAGGAATCTTTTTCACCTCTCCCTTTATCGCCGAGTTCTACGGGAAAACAGAATTGGTTCCCGTTATTCGCGTTCTTTCCTTGACACTATTTCTCGGTGTATTCAATTCTATTCAGGGAGCCTATATTTCCAAACACATGCTTTTTAAAAAGCTGTTTTTAAGAAGTATCGGAGCCATGATTCCTTCTGGAATTTTAGGAATTGCGCTAGCCTTCTGCGGATTTGGAGTCTGGGCGCTCGTCGCCCAACAATTAAGCAACGTCTTTCTCGCCGTTATCATCATGTGGTTCACCATTCCTTGGCGTCCTCGGCTCCAATTTTCTTTTACAAGATTAAAAGGTTTATTTTCTTTCGGCTGGAAACTTCTTCTATCGTCATTGTTAGACACGCTTTACTCTAAGATGCGAGGATTAATCATTGGCAAAATTTTTACGCCCGCCGACCTCGCTTTCTACGATCGCGGAGATCGTTTTCCCTTTTTAGCGGTAAACAACATCAACAATTCAATCCAATCCGTCATGTTGCCATCTATTTCGGCAATCCAAGACGACAAATCACAAGTTAAAAGACTTATGCGAAGAGCCATCGTCACCAGCTCCTTTTTGATTATGCCGATAATGGCAGGACTTGCGGCGACGGCAAAGCCCATCACACTAATCCTACTTGGCGAAAAATGGCTCCCCTGTGTCCCATTTATGCAGATCTATTGTTTCATTTACTGTTTTTATCCGATTCACACTTCAAATCTTTCCGCCATCAACGCAATGGGGCGAAGCGACATCTTTTTAAAACTGGAAATCATCAAAAAAATTTTAGGCGTTTCTTTGATTTTAGCGTCCCTTTACATTTTTAGATCTCCGATAGGAATCGCCTACGGAACCCTGTGCAATACGCTGTGCTGTGCATTCATCAACGCTCACCCCAACAAAAAGTTACTGAATTATGGCTATTTAGAACAAATCCGGGACATCCTTCCATCCTTTATTCTTGCCATTCTAATGGGCATCATTATCCATTTCATCGAATTTGCAGGATTCAATCTTTATTTAACGCTTGTTTTACAAATCTTAATCGGATTCGCTATTTATATGGGCGCCGCAAAACAATTACATTTAGAATGTTTAGAATATCTGATAGAAACCGTGAAAGGATTTAAATATGGAAGATAAACCGATAACAGTCACCTCCCCATTGCTTCCAAATTTGGACGAATTCATCCCGATGCTCCGTGATATTTGGAATCGGAAATGGCTAACAAACAACGGCCACTACCACAAAAAACTAGAAAATGCTTTAGCGGAATATCTAGGAGTAAACTATCTAAGTCTTTTCACTAACGGAACCCTCCCCTTGATAACCGCATTACAGGCTTTGCGCATTTCAGGAGAAGTGATAACAACGCCATATAGTTTTGTGGCGACGACTCATTCCATCTGGTGGAACGGCATTAAGCCCGTGTTTGTTGATGTTGAGGAAGAAACAGGAAATATCGACCCCGAAAAAATCGAGGCGGCGATCACCCCGCACACAACGGCAATCATGCCCGTACACGTTTACGGCACACCTTGCAATATAAAACGCATTCAAGAAATCGCCGACATTTACGGTTTGAAAGTTATTTACGATGCCGCACACGCCTTTGGGGTAACCATAAACAAGGATTCCATTTTAAAAGCCGGCGATATGTCCACGTTGAGTTTCCACGCTACAAAAGTTTACAATACAATCGAAGGCGGTGCCCTTATCTGCCACGACGAAGCGACAAAAAAGAGAATCGACTATCTAAAAAATTTTGGATTTGCCAACGAGGTAACAGTCGTTGCTCCAGGAATTAACAGTAAAATGGACGAAATCCGAGCAGCCTATGGTCTTTTAAATTTGAAACAAGTCGATTCAGCCATCGCCCAAAGAGCCTCCATAGTTCAAAAATACAGAAACGGATTCAAAAATGTTTCGGGAATCCGAGTTCTTAAAGATCTGGAAGGGGTTCGGCACAACTATTCCTATTTCCCGATTTTCGTGGATGAAAAAGAATATGGAATGAGCAGAGACTCCCTTTACGAGTTGCTCAAGGCGCATCATATTTTTGGACGACGTTATTTTTATCCACTGATAAGTACATTCAGCGCATACAAGGGATTGGCATCCGCAGACCCCAAAAATCTACCAATAGCAAACAAACTCGCAAATCAGGTCCTTTGTTTACCAATGTTCGCCGGTCTCGATAACAAAAACATCGACCGCATTATAAATATTGTCGCAAAATAACAATATGACCCAAGACGAACTCATCAAAAAAATCAAAGACATCGAATGGGATGACTTTGAAGTAAAAGAAGCAGCAACGGCTCTTCCCAAAAACATTTGGGAAACCGTCAGTGCTTTCGCCAATACTTCCGGCGGATGGATTGTCTTAGGCGTAAAGCAAATGGGGAAAAAATTTAGCATCAGCGGCGTTCAAAATGGCGAAAAAATTGAATCGGATTTTTTGAACATTATTCGTAGCCGACAGAAATTAAATCAACTGATTGCCGTAAAATTGAAAAAATACAGAATTGGCAACAAACTAATCCTTGCATTCTATATTCCCTCGTCTCCATTTAAGCCGATTTATTTTTCTTCGGAGTACAACACGTTCATTCGAACAGGTAGCGGCGACCGGCGAGCTTCCGACTTTGAAATTACGGCCATGTTACGGGATCAAGCGTTTGGAACAAAAAGCGAACAGATTATCGAAGAATCTTCACTAAAAATGCTCAATCTTGATTCTCTGGAATCCTATTTAGAACATGTTAAAGCTTTTAATCCGGAATTTCCATATAGCAGATTGCCTACCGAAAAATTTTGTGAAAAGACGGGAATAAGCAAAAAAGGAAAACTGACTTATGGAGGCCTTCTCATGTTCGGCAAGCGAGACCCCATTCAATACCATGTCAACAATTTTTGGATAGATATGCTGGAAATTCCAGGGAAAAATATGGGGGAAGCTGAACCCCGATATACTTTCCGGATGCCAGAACAAGAAAATATTTGGGAATACTATAATGTCCTTATCCAACGTCTAAGAACACATATAGATGCCCCTTTTTCTACGGGACCAAATGGGTTTTCTCCTGACGACAATTCCCAATTATACGCTTTACGAGAAGGCCTCATCAATATGCTCGCCCATGCAGACTATTTCACTCCAATGCATTCAACTATTCGCATATTCACAGATCGCATAGAATTTCAAAACCCGGGGCGATTTCCATTCAATCTGAAAGATCTGCGCTCGCAAAACCATTCCATACCACGCAATCCAATTCTCATCAAATTATTCCGCTACGCCAAACTGTCTGAAAACGCCGGATACGGAATTGACAAGATGCTCTCTTGGGAAAAATTGACCCACAAAAAAGTCAAATTTAAAAGTGATTTTGTCCTTTCAACCATTATATACTATCAAGTGTCTAAAAATTTTGCCGACAAATGGGATGAGCCTCTAAATGAGCCTCTAAATGAGCCTCTAAATGAGCCTCTAACTCATACAGCAAAAGAACTATTGAAAGCTATAAGAAACAATCCCAAAGCAACCAAAGAAGATTTCGCTAAACTGATTCAAAAATCACGTTCTACAATAACTCGGACAATCGCAAAACTCATAGAGCACAAACTTATCATGCGAACCGGATCGGACAAGAACGGTTTTTGGGAAATCATCCAGAACAGGAAATCTTAACCCATGGCACACAAAAAAAACATCCTCGTATTTCCTTGCGGTTCAGAAATCGCTCTTGAAATCTATCGCAGCGTTAAGAATTCAGCGCATTTTAATTTGATCGGAGCCAGTTCAGTCGATGATCACGGGAAATTCGTATTTGAAAACTACATAGGAAATATCCCATTCATCACAGACAAGAATTTTATTAACGCCATCAAAAAGATTGTCAAAGAAAAACACATCGATGCCATTTACCCAGCGATGGACGCCGTTATCGAAATCTTGAAAAAAAATGAAAAAAGCCTCGGATGCAAAGTGATTTCTTCTAATTCGGAAACAACGCAAATTTGTCTTTCCAAAACAAAAACCTATCGAGTTCTAAAATCTTTCGTTCGAGTTCCAGAAATTTATTCCACAGAAAAACTCCGAGAATCGCCCGACGTATTTCCCATTTTTGCAAAACCTGATATCGGTTACGGCAGTCGCGGAGCAAAAAAAATCTGTTCCGTTCTCGAAATGGAAACACACCTTGCCCAATATCCTTCTTGTATTTTGCTGGAATTTTTGCCCGGCGATGAATTTACCGTAGATTGCTTTTCCGACAAATCCGGAAATCTTCTTTTTGCTGCTCCAAGAAAACGTGGCCGTATCATGAACGGCATCAGCGTAAACACAAAAGCGGAAAAAGATGATTCGGAATTTCAAGCGTTTGCAAAAAAAATTAATGCGCAAATAAAATTCCGCGGAGCCTGGTTTTTCCAAGTCAAACGGGACTCAAACGGGAAGCTCGCCTTACTAGAAGTTGCCAGCCGTTTCGGCGGATCTTCTTCACTGTTCCGTGCGCAAGGAGTCAATTTTGCCATGATGTCATTATTTGACGCCTTTGACATCCCGGTATCTGTTCTTCGCAACAATTACGCTGTTGAACTCGATAGAGCTTTGGGCAATAGTTATCAAATAGATTTAAAATACAGCGAAGTCTTTGTAGATTTCGACGACTGCATTTACCTAGAAACAGCTTATGTAAACGATACGTTGATGGCTTTCCTTTTTCGCTGCATCAACGCAGGTATTCGGATAACTCTGCTTTCTAAGCACGACGACGAAAAATTAGGTCCTCTAGACGATTTGTTGGATAACCTTCGGATTCGTCCAATCTTTGACCGAATCCTGCACATAAGACCCGATCAAAAAAAAGTAGATTTTATAGACAATATGGAAGCCATTTTTATTGACGATTCTTTTGCCGAGCGCAAAGCTATTGCAGAAAAATTCCACATCCCGGTATTTAGTATGGATATGGTGGAGATACTATGATGATGTATAAAACAGGAATTACCGTTGGCGTTTTTGATTTATTTCATGTGGGTCATTTAAATTTATTAGAAAGCTGCAAAGCCATGTGCGATTATTTAATTGTTGCCGTTTGTTGCGACGAGTATGTGACAAAAATAAAGCACAAGCAGCCCGTTTATAATGAACAGGATCGGATTCGTCTTCTTTCGGCGTTAAAAGTTGTCGACAAAGTCGTCCCCGTAACCATTGAAGAAATAGAAAACAAATTACTTCTATTAAAAAAGCATCCTTTCGACTGTTTGTTTTCAGGGGATGATTGGAAGGGAAGTCCTCGTTATCAAAAAACAGAAGAACAATTTGCCAAGTTGGGAGTGAGCATTGAGTATCTCCCTTACACAAAAGGCATTTCGACGACACAAATAAAAAATAAATTATTAGGACAGAAAAAAATGGAAGAGGTTTAATATGATTTCTTTTGACATTAAACGCGTTCAAGAAAGACTTCTTAAAATGGCAAAAGAAATCGCCAGTATTCTTGAAGACCACGATATTCCTTATCAAATAGCATTCGGTACGCTTCTCGGAGCTGTACGTCACAAAGGATTCATTCCATGGGACGACGATTTTGATTTTTTCCTTTTCGACGACTCCTATGAAAAAGCTATGGAGGTTCTTCAAAAAAACATCTCGCAAAATATGTTCCTAGAAAATGAAAAGACAGAAGCGCATTTTTTTCATGGATGGGCCCGCATAAAAGACACCCAAAGCGATTGCCAATACGACCTCTATCCTCAAGACAAATCGTATTTACATCACGGGCTCTGCGTAGATTTATTCAGAATCAAAAAAATGCATGGAAAGGATTTTGCCGACTTTCGTTTCAACGAAGCAATGAATTACATTAAACGTCGAAAAAAGTTAGGTCTTATTTCAGACGAAGAATTTATAACACGGCAAAAAAAGTTTGAAGAGTGCTTCGAAAAAGACAAGACCAATTCTACCAAAGAAATTCTCGCCTATCCTTTCGACATTGGCAAACAATATCCCGAAGATGTTTTTCCGCTCAAAAAATACAAGTTTGAAGACACCACATTTTTCGGACCCCAAAATGCAGACAACATTCTGGCAATGCGATACGGCGACTACAGAAAACTGCCACCAGAAAGCGAACGGCACCCGCATTACAGCCAGGTAATATTTAAGGAGAACGAATGAAACGGATTATCACTTATGGAACATTCGATTTACTTCATTACGGGCACATCAATCTTCTCCGTAGAGCGAAAGCCCTTGGCGATTATCTAATCGTAGCTCTATCTACAGATGAATTCAATTGGAACCAAAAGCAGAAAAAATGTTATTTCTGTTATGAAAAACGCAAACAGCTTCTAGAAGCGATTCGCTATGTGGATTTAGTCATCCCCGAAGAGAACTGGGAGCAAAAAAAAACAGACGTCAAAGAATACCACATTGACACCTTTGTAATGGGTGATGATTGGAATGGCAAATTTGATTTTTTAAAAGAACAATGCGAGGTCGTCTATCTGGGACGCACTCCAGAGATCAGTACAACGCAAATCAAAAAAGATCTGGAGAAAAATACATGACAGAAGCAGAACGCCTTATCCAAGATGGATTATTTTCAGACGATTATTTTAAAGAAGAAACTCGAAATGATTTTAAAATTTCGTCAAAAACAAAAAAAATCTGGGCAATCGAATTAGAAATGCTCCTTACCCTGGACAAAGTCTGCCGCAAACATCATCTGAAATATTTCTTGCTCTTCGGAACGCTTCTAGGGGCCGTGCGTCACCATGGATTTATCCCTTGGGATGACGATGTCGATGTCGGAATGTTCCGAGACGACTACGAAAAACTTCTCCTTTTAAAAGACGAATTTCCTGCTCCGATTTTTTTGCAGAACCACAAAACGGATCCGGAATGTTTTATGTCCTATTCGCGCTTGAGAAACTCCAATACGACCGCGATTTCTAAAAAGCTAAGATTTCAAAAAATGAATCACGGTATTTTTCTCGATATTTTCCCATTGGACAATTTACTTCAAAATGAATCTTCCGAACGCTACGAAAAAATAAACGCTCTCAATATTGACAACGGAACATTCATGAAAATGTCCAACCCCAATCTTTCCGGAAGAGATCTGCTTTTGTCAAAAGACTACAAAAGACAAAATAAAGATCCCGAAAAAACGCTAGAGGAAATTCACCTCTTGGCGACTTTGCAAAACGCCAAACCCATGGAATACATTTGCAATCTTGTTTGTACTCTTTCGCCACTACGAACTAAAAGATGGAACGCTGAATGGTTTTCAAAAACGATACCATTTGAAATCGACGGTTTTAAGTTTTCGGGACCTGTAGGCTATAAAGAAATTCTGACAATGAACTACGGCGACTATATGAAATTTCCGCCTTTAGAAGAGCGGCAAGCACATCCTCATTATCTTTTTGACCCAGACAAATCTTACTTGGATTTCCAACCTCAAGACATAGAGTAAATACAAAAAAACTATTATTTAGGACAATACCGAATCCATTTTTAGAAAGAGAACGTTAACGCCTTATGCTCGACAGAACAGAAGAAGATATTATCAGAAATTGGCCAAACCATTTTGATTGCCCATTGGTCTCTGTCCGTTGCACGGCATTCAATCATGAAAAATACATCGCCGAATGCCTTGAAGGATTCCTGATCCAAGAAACGAATTTTCCATTTGAAGTTATTGTACACGAAGACGCTTCGACGGACAAGACAGCATCAATTATTCGGGAATACGAGAAGCGGTATCCAAAAATCATCAAGCCTATCTATGAAACGGAAAATCAGTACTCCAAACAGGACGGCTCCTTTACACGAATCATCAACGCTCACCTGACGGGAAAATATATCGCCATGTGTGAAGGAGACGATTATTGGACTGACCCGAATAAATTGCAGCGTCAAGTAGATTTTTTAGAAAGCAATTCAGATTACTCTATGATTTTCCATGATGCCGCCATAAAAAACGAATTAGAAACTCGTTTAATAAATTCGGTTTATCCTGTTATGAAAAATCAGGACTATTCTGCAACCGAATTGTTTAAAAAATGGACAGTTCCTACAGCCTCTATGCTATACCGACGAGAGGCTTTAACGTATGCCATCAAAAATTCCAAAAACATTTTAAATGGAGATATTTTTTTAGTTGAAAAGTGCGCTCATTTGGGGAAAGTCCGCTGCATCAATGAACAAATGAGCGTATATCGTATTCAACCCAAAGGCGTCACATGGGACGACTCGCAGAAAATACAGCGTTTGCGCAAATATCCCGCCCATTTCAAAGCAATAAAAGAAAATTTTCCATTAATAGAAAAAAACATAGTCAATGCGGCGATCAGCCGCTCGCTAATATGCGCACTAAAATATGAGAATTTTCCTCAAAAAATATCTTACGCCATTCAATCCTTGTACTACTCTCCTAAAGAATTTTGCCTCTCTTTTCTAAAAAAATTACGAAAAATCGTTCATTCATAATGCCACGCATCCACTACTTTAATTTATTAAACATATTCGCCTGCATCAGTGTAATCGCATTACATTGCAACGCCTATTCACATTCATTTGCCCACAACAGTGCTTGGCATCAAGCAATTATTTTTGAAGTTGTCTTTTTTGCCGCAGTCCCCATATTCTTTATGCTTTCTGGAGCAACGCTCTTTTCTTTTAAAGAACGATATACCACAAAAGATTTCTATAAAAAAAGGATTCGGCGGACTTTTTTTCCCTATCTTATTTTCAGTATCATTCTTTACATTCTATTTCTCTATAAAAATTTCCACGACACGGGGGCGTTTTATTTAGACCTACATCATTTCTTTTCTACGATGTCAACAGGGCAAATTCCGTTTTCAAACTACTGGTTTTTCATCCCGTTATTTCTTTTCTATTTATTTCTTCCCTTTCTAGAAAAAATCGTCAATCATTCATCATTAAACGCTCTTGCTTGGCTGTGCATTTTCGTTTTCTTCTTTCAATCATGCGTCCCCCTAATCAATTTATTCGGCGACTTTAATATTACAAAAGCAACGCCTATTAGCGGATATTGTATTTATGCCATTCTAGGATTTGTTCTAAATAAAACCAATCTTGAAAAAAGATGGACAAACCTACTTTGGCTTGGAATTATTACTTTATGTGTTTTTATAATCCGCTATTTAGGTATTTTATCCCTTGAGCATCGAGATACATTGTGGTTCAGCTACTTCGGATTTTATGCCGTGATCCCCGCGATATTTTTCTTTTTAACATTTAAAAGATTAAATCCTCATTTAGACAAACATCCTCAATTAGCAGAAAAGATCAAACAATTATCTTCGCTTAGTTTTGGCATTTATTTAATCCATGGAGTTGTTTTAACTTTACTTCCTTTTGAAAAATCTTCTATTTCTTATCGCATCTTAGGAATACCTCTTGTTTACGGTTCTTGTGCTTTCTTTATTTATTTCGGCAAAAAAATTCCCTTGCTAAAACGAATCATCCCTTAAAGGAGAATCAGCTCTGTCTTTATGAAAAAATGGAATTATCTTATTGTAGGTTCAGGACTTTTTGGTGCAACTTTCGCTTACCGAGCTACGAAATTAGGTAAAAAATGCCTAGTAATTGATAAACGTCCGCATTTAGGCGGAAATATCTACTGCGAAAATATGGAAGGAATCAATGTGCACAAATATGGTGCCCATATTTTTCACACATCCAACAAGCAAGTTTGGGATTTTGTCAATTCCTTTGTCAAATTTAACCGCTACACAAATTCACCGATTGCAAATTATAAGAATAAACTTTATAATTTGCCATTTAATATGAATACATTTTATCAAATGTGGGGAGTACAAACCCCTGCAGAAGCTTTTGCCAAAATAGAAGCGCAAAAAGCGGAAGCTCTTAAATTTATCGGTAATCGTAGTCCAAAAAATTTAGAAGAACAAGCACTCTTACTCGTTGGTAAAGATATTTTTGAAAAGCTCATTAAAGAATATACAGAAAAACAATGGGGAAGAAATTGCAAAAATTTACCGGCGTTCATTATCAAGCGATTACCGCTTCGTTTTACATTTGATAATAATTATTTCAACGATAACTACCAAGGGATTCCTATCGGAGGATACAACAAATTAATAACAGGTTTGTTATCTGGCATAGAATGTCAAACAAGCGTGAATTTTTTTGACAGCTATAAAGACAATTGGAAAAATTTGGCAGAAAAACTCGTTTATACAGGTCCGCTAGATGAATATTTTGCATACAAATTAGGAAGACTTAATTGGCGTTCAATTAAATTAAAATGTCGTATAGAAAATGTTCCGAATTTCCAAGGAAATGCCGTAGTAAATTATACATCTCATGACAAACCGTTTACTCGAATTATTGAGCACAAGCATTTTGAAATGTTTGGGCAAACCATTTATGACATCCCCAAAACTATAATTTCTGAAGAATATTCCTTAGAGTACAAAAATGATGGAGAAATGGAGCCATATTATCCTGTTAATGATGGATACAACAATAAACTGGCGGAAGAATATCGAACATTAGCGAAAAAAGAAGAAAATGTCATTTTTGGAGGCAGGCTTGCAGAATACAAGTATTATGATATGGCTCCAATTATTGATCAAGTAATGAATTTGCAAAATATTTAAATTTATTCAATATGACGAGTACAAATATAAAAATCCTAGTCTGTTGCCATAAAGCAGACATTAAAGCCTCTCAAGAACCATATTTGCCCATACATGTAGGTAAAGCTCTTTCGAATCAAGAACTATGCATTCAAGCAGACAACGAAGGAGACAACATCAGTCACAAAAACCCAAGTTATTGCGAATTGACCGGAATGTATTGGGCCTGGAAAAATCTCAAAAACGTTGATATTATTGGTCTCTGTCACTATCGTCGATATTTTGATTTTCACAATCAATGTAGGAAGAGTTTTCCTCAAACCATTGTTTCTTCGGAAAATTTTGACAAAATCAATCTTTCAATCCCTCAAGACATCATAGAAAAAATACAAAAAGGTTTTGTCGTTACGGCAAAGCCATACCCTCATTGGAGATTTCTTGTTGATGAATACTGCTTTAATCACGTTAGCGATGATTTGCGAGTTTTAGAATCCATTTTAAAAACTTCTCAACCCCAAGAAATAAAAGACGCTTATTTTAAAATCATGTATCAAAGCCATTCTTTGCGGCATTACAATATGTTTTTAATGAATTGGAAAGAATTTAACGACTATAGCACTTGGCTTTTTGACATCCTTCAAAAAGTAGAAGCCCAAACAGACATAGAACATTATAATCCGGTTCAAAAACGAATTTACGGTTATCTCGCAGAACGACTTTTAAATGTATGGATTGAGGCGTATCATAAACCGATTATAGAAAAGCCTATCATTTGGTTTTCTAATTCAGCAGACATTTTTAGCCACTATAGTTACCTAAAATTTAAATTTCGTTGTTGGATCAACGACTTCGCTTTTTGGCTAATTAAACCAAGAAAAGCTATTTTTTGATTTTCATACTTTCAATCATTCTGCCAAACATATCATACAAACCAAAATTTGCACTCCAGCCCAAGGCTTTAAGCTTTGTCGTATTCAAGCATATTTTCATACACGGATTATAGCCAAGTTTTGTAGCGTCATCAGCAATATCAAAAACTACATGACTTTTGCCATCAGAAAAATTTTTACAGACAAATTCCGCCATGTCAGCAATACTAATAGCGGTATCTTCGTTTGCAACATTGTAGGCTTCACCTATTTCTCCCTTTGCAAGAATCAGCAACAAGGCAATTACGGCATCGGCCACATAGCAATAGTTACGCAAGGTTTCTCCCTTCGTCTTTAGAACAATGTCTTTGCTTTCAATGGCACTTCGTGCAAACTGCGCAAAAACACGTCCATCATCGTACGCAACGCCGGTACCAAAAGTTTGAGTTAAGCGAGCGATCTTTACAGGAACATTATATTCCGAAGCGTAGGAACAGCAAAGGCATTCTACCATACGTTTGCCTTCAGAATAGCTGCTTCGAACCTGAAGGAAATCTATATAGCCGCTATAAGTTTCAGAAATATCTACGATGCCTTTTTCAGGAGTGCCATACACTTCCAAAGAGGACAGATAAAGAAATCCATCCAAATTCATTGTGGAAGATTTTTCTAAAATTCGATTCGTCCCCATAATTGCAGTACGGATTGTTTCCACAGGTTTGGTAACAAAGTCCTTGGAGCTGGTAACGCTGGCAGTATGGATGATATAATTCAAATTTTCTGGAAATTCGTAATTACTATTAACATCTCCACAAATCAATTGAAAATTTTCTCTTGATTCAAAGCCGTTAAAAATAGTACGAGCTTTCTGCAAGTTACGGACCATTGCATAAATTTTTATGTTCGTTCCATAAAGACGGTTTCGCCACGCCAAGGATTTTACAATCTGGGAGCCTATAAGGCCTGTAGCGCCCGTTACCAGAATGGACTTATTCCGAAATAAATCCCAAGGAACCATTTTGGAACTGGCAATAAATTCCAAATCTTCCTGAAGTAATGTATCAAAGGATTCCGGCATACCAAAAGCCTAAATTCCAAATACTTGAGAATTGAGTTTCACTTCGTAAATCGCCTTGAACAGGAAAAAGTCCATGGGCGTAGTAATCTTGATATTTTCCGCAGGGCCATCCACCATGTGAAGAGAATAGCCGTAATGTTTCATAAGACATGCGGAATCAATCATATTCACAACACCTTCTGCACGAGCCCTTTCATGGGCGTTCCAAATATTCTTCATCCAAAAACTTTGGGGAGCCCTAGCCAAATGACAGCAATTTCTGTTATAGATGCTCTGAACCTCAAAATTCTCATTCGACGTTATTACGGTTTCAATAGCGGGAGCAACCGTAATAGCAGAGCCAAATTGTTCAACACAATCAATATTATCCGTAATGACTTTTTCCGAAATAAGAGGACGGACGCCATCGTGAATCAAAATTGAATATTCGTCTGGAAACTGAACTTCATCGTGAATAGCCTTCAAACCATTGTATATGGATTCCTGACCTGTAGATCCACCGGGTACAACCCAGCGAACCTTTGAAATAGAAAATCTTGCCAGAAGGCTTTTCAAATAGGAAATCCAGGATTCCAAGCAAACGACACAGATGGATTCAATTCCGGGATGTTTTTCAAAATGTCCCAATGTATGGATAATAACGGCGCGTCCATCCAATTCCAAGAACTGTTTTGGACGAGCGGAGTTATTCATTCTAGTGCCGGTTCCGCCGGCAAAAATAAGAGCGACATTTTTCATCCGATAACCACCTTGCATTTTTCGCAGATTTTTTGATAAGTATTTTCGCTATAGCAAGTTCCTGCAATAGAAGGATCTTCAAAAATTTCATTCAACAAATTTGCCTGAGAAATATTCCCTGTCAATAATAACGCTACAAGTTCCTCCACATTCCGAGCCTTTTCCTGCACAACTTTCGAATAGGCATCATTTAACGATGAATAGGAAAGATACTTTTCTTCATCAGGGACAAAAAATACAATAGGGCGTTTTAACAAAGCATAATCAACGCAACAGCTCGAATAATCCGTAACCAAGCAATCAGCAGCCATCAACAAATGCTGAACCGACAATACATCCTTATCTCCAAGAATTTTTAAATTTAGAATGGCTGTATCCATTTTAAACTTCGTCAAAGGATGAAGCTTTACAAGAAACAAAACCCCATTTTGCTTCAAGTAATTCAGAAAAGTTTCATCAACGGTCAAATCTTCTAAAATTTTTTTCACTACATCCTGACCGTTTTGGGGATTCACCCGATAGGTCGGCATATAAAGAACGACCTTCTTGAACGATTTATCCAACACCCCTTTAAGAACTTCTTTCTGGTTCACACCAATATGAAATAAATCATTTCGAGGTTGCCCAGTAATCATAATGGAACTTCGCTTTACATTAAACTGTTCCATCGTTCTTTGAGCCGTATATTCAGATGTGGCCAAAGAGAAATCTCGATGAACCCAGCTATAGAACCCATCCACAAGCTTCTTAATAACAAGGGAACATCCCAAATAATTTTCATTATAAATTTTTTTGAAACCGCCTACACCATGCCAAAGGGCAATGATTTTCGCGCCACCAATCAGCGGAATTGGGCTAAAGTCATCAATGCCGTTGGTCATGATGGCAACTCCACCCCTTAACATCCAAAAAATTCCCTTTAAGGAAGTCGAAGTATAACATTCATACCCAAGGGCTCTTACCTGGTCCACCACCTCAATATTTCGGGTAATCCAGATGCAACGAATTTCGGGATGATTTTTACAGACATGTTCAAAAAGGAACTTGGAGTTATCATCATACTTTTTGCCAATCCAGCAAGCAAAAAGCCACACCCGTTTAGTGCGGAATGGATGCAGCCTTAAAAGATAAAATACGACACAAACAAAGGGCAACGAAAATTTTCGCCACTCCAGCATTTTAGAAAACTTCATAATTTCAAATCTAAGAAAAACAAAGTTCACCGGTCCCAACGAATCTTCGCAACACGTTTATTATGGCCTATACGGGCACTACGTTTAGAAAACAAGACGAGCATCCATACCGGAATCATGAGATACACCAACTTTTTTATAAGATGAAAGTTTCCAATATCCTTCCGACAAAACTTCTTCCAAAAATAGGATCCCACAACGTTTTCAAGTACTGGATTTTCTGAACCGGAATCACGCCAACTACCAAGACCATTATGGACGCACACGTTATGACCATCAAAAACATTGATGGTAAAATAGGAGTCCGGATAAATCGTCATATCTGAAAATTCCAACGGTTTACCATCAAAGTTAACTAGCGGGCCATCATACTTGTAGTTATTCATAAACACTTTGGTGATAATGCAAGGCATTGCATTCGTATCACAAGATCCATCCGGCAAAATAAAGTGCCTATCTTTATAGTATTCCAAGCATCGCCTTAAAAAAGGGTGACCCGCTTCGGCTCCAATGACGTGAGCGGCAATTTGATCCGTGAACTCCGTACCGATAAAAAGTTTTTTTTCGAGGAACTTATCAAAATTATCATTAACGGTAACATCGGCGTCCAAATAAATACCGCCAAATTTTTCAAGCACCCAAAGCCTAAAGTAATCTGTTACAAAAGCCCACTTTTTTTTGGAGAAGGCTTCCTTAGCAAAAAGAAATTCACTGTATGGGAAATTCGTCGAATTCCATTCCATAATTTCATAATCGTTCAGGTGCTTCTTCCAAGAAGCCAGACAGCGTTCCACCGCAGGAGTTTTGGTTTCCGATATCCAAAGATAATGAATTTTCTTAGGAATAGACATCTAAATACCCCACAATACTTTATAGAACTTTCGGGTATTTTTGAAAATATAAGGAGACAGCCATTGAACACTAATCATAATCTTTAACAAAAAAGCCGCCATGGGGGAAAGATTTTTTTTAGCGTAACGCACCCGAGATATTTCGGATTGGATAATCGAAAAAGAACCATATCTAATAACATCATCGACCCGCTTGCCTCCACCACGAATTAGGTGTTGAATTTTGGGACCCTCCACAATCATACTCACTTTTCCTTTCTTACGTAAACGCCATTGCATATCTGTTTCTTCAAAATACAGAAAAAAACTTTCATCGTAACGAGCATTTTCATCATTGGTCATAAACAAATCCGCGCCTGTCACATAATCAACTTCACCAAAACGTTGTTTGTAAACAGGAACCGGACGTAGCTTGCTAATGTCTTTGTGAAAAAATTTCATCACGTTTTTTACATAAAACGCTATCATATGACGAAACATGGCTTTCACCATTTTTTTTGATTGAGGAAACGATCCGTAAGATTCTGTCGGCTTGCCATCAGCATCCACCAAATTACAACCTATGGCACCAACATTTTTGGGAAGTTTTGTCCAACAGTCAAAAAAAATCTTAACTGCGTTATTCAAAAGCAGTGTATCGCTGTTCAAGTAAAAAACGCACTTCCCCTTTGCCACGTCAAGACCTCGATTATTGCCTTTTCCAAAGCCCAAGTTCTCTTTATTCTCCACAAGATATACTTGCGGAAATTCATTCCGCACCATTTCAACAGAACCGTCTTTAGAGCCGTTATCAGAGACAATTACTTCAAATTCTAAATTTTGCGTTTGCTCGTAAATGGATTGCAGGCAATTCCGTAAAAGAGCTTTTGTGTTAAAACTGACTATGATAATAGATACTGGAATACGGTTCATTGCAGACTTTCCTCCTCATCATCTTCTTCCCATTCGCCTTGCGTCTGCAATCGGATATATTCCGCATATTCTTCTTCCAATTCGTCTTGACGATTAAATTTACTTTGGATATGGCCCAAACAAAACCAATACATAAACGGCTGCAAAGTTCCCAATTCCCACGTTGCCGCTCCAAGCATCGAAACAAGCGCAAACAAAATGCAAACAACTTCAAAAAGACAATACTTAAACAGAGCAATACCCTTTTGCAAAGAATTAAGACAAATAAACATCAGCAAAGCCAACCCCAAAAAGCCAAGTTCAGCAGGAACCCGAACATAATCACAATCGGGAATAGTGGGAAATCCTTCTGCAAAGGCACCGTGCCCATAACGCCCCAAACCTTTTCCAAATAAAGAAAGATGATAAAAAAAATCCTCAAAAAGTTTAAAACGATCCCCAACCATATTGCCATCATAATTTACAGAACGATTCAACACATACTCTACAAAATCCGGGCCCAAGATAATAACAGCAATAATCCCCATCGCAATTCCTAGAACAATAGACGTCATCCACAAAAGGTATAAGATCCGCCGATTTTCCAATTTATTTATCGACGCATAAATCGTTAAAACTATCAAATACAAAACCGCAAAAGCAATGGACACCCGCTGTTGAGCAAAGAACAAGCAAAAAAAACTGACCAACAGACAAGCTACATCTAAATGAGACGAAATTCCGTCCACAATAATTTTTTTAGAGCAAAGAACTAACAAAAAAAGGGAAGAATACCCAATAAAATAAGAATGCGGCCAAAAAGAAGAAAGACGGGATATTTCATACAGCAGATGCCCAGAAGCACTGATCGTATCTATATTCATTGAATTCCACAATACGCTGGACTTGTAGGACAGATAAAAGGACGGCATTGTAAAGTAAAACAAAATCCCGCAAGCCATGGCAAATAATAACGGTTTTCTGATATTGAAAAAAAAATCATCATTTTGAAATTCTTCGCTGCGCGCAAAAAAGTAAAAACAGATCGGAATTATTTCAGCTCGAAAACCCAAATAAAATAATCGAAACGGATACGCATTTAGTAATCCTGTCATCAAGCAATAAAAAACATAGATAATAACAATGCCATCCAAAAAATTAAACTGGATTTTATTAAAACAAAAAAGAAAAGCTAAAACAGTTATAACAATCAACCCTGATGATGTATCTCGAAATCCAAACATCAAACTCGCTGCTATTACAACAAGAAACCAGTAATAATGGGAAATAGCACCAATTAAAAATTTTCCCAAAAGACAAACCCCTTAAAAGTCAATGTTGATTTCTGTATTTCCACAATAATTTTAAAAATCGCCAATCACGCAGGAAATATCTTTTAAACATCCGTATCGGTTCCTGCTTTAAACGAAACAGCCATTCCAAACCATGATTTGACATCCACTGTGGAGCTCGTTTCTGTTTTCCCGCCAAAAAATCCAAACTGGCACCAACCCCTATGCTCAACGGGATTTTCCAACGATCTTTATTCTTTACGATAAAAAGTTCTTGTTTTGGGCAGCCGAGCGCAACAACCAAAATATCTGGGCGAGCATCCTTCAAGCGTTGATCAATGTTTTCCATCTGCTGCAAATCATTCTCAAAACCAATCTCCGGGGAATAGTGTCCAACAATTTGCAATTCAGGAAACATCACTTTCAAATTTTGAGACGCTTTCCGAGCGACACCATCTTCCCCGCCCAAAAAGAATATTCTATATCCTTTTTGAGCCGCTAGTTCGCAAAGTTTTGGCAAAAAATCCGAACCTGAAATTTTTTCTTTAATCGGAGCACCATAAAATCTGGAAAACCAAACAAGAGGCATCCCATCAGCCAACACGAGATCGGCTTGAGCATAGGCTTCTTGTAATTCGCGATTTTTTTCAAGAATCACAAGATGATCCACATTTGGCGTTGTTATAAAAGACATTTTCCCTTGGCGAATCAGCCCATCTGCAGCTAACAAGGCCTCATCCATAGTAAGGTTATCTATGGACACATTGAGAAAATGAACCTTCTTCATCTAATCCACCAGACCTTTTCCAACATTGGCGACATCAAACCCAATATCGCGAAGTGCAGCCGCATCCAAGATATTGCGTCCGTCATAAACAAAAGCCGGTTTTGCCATGCCTTTATAGATTCGCTTCCAGTCGAGTTCCGCAAAGCATTTCCATTCAGTGCAAACCACAACAGCGTGTGCGCCTTCAGCCGCTTTATACGGGTCCTCTTCAAATTCCACTTTGTCCAAGACATCCGCCAAATCCCGTTTGGCATCGGGAATTGCCTTAGGATCGGTTACAATCGGTAAGGCATGTTCGGCGAGCAAATCTCGCACGACCAGATTCGCAGGGCTCTCTCGAGTGTCTCCCGTATTCGCCTTGAACGCAAATCCGAATACAGCAATTTTTTTGCCAGCAATCGTATTGAACATCCGTTCGAGCATACAGCCGAGAACCCGATGCGTTTGCCATTCGTTGATTTTTACAACGCTTTCCCAATAGGCGGCAACTTCCGGAAGACCGTAATAAGAACACAGATAGACAAGATTCAGAATGTCTTTCTTAAAACAGCTTCCGCCAAAACCGATCGAAGCTTTGAGGAATTTGCTTCCTATGCGGTGATCCTTCCCCATCACATAAGCGACTTCGTCCACGTCGGCTCCGGTCTTTTCGCAAAGCGCGCTAATCGAGTTGATGGAACTGATCCGCTGGGCAAGGAACGCGTTCGCCGTGAGTTTCGTCAGTTCCGAACTCCAAAGATTCGTTGTCAGAATGCGTTCCCGCGGAACCCAATGCGCATAAATATCGACAACTTTCTGAAGAGCTGCAAGGCCTGACTTGGTTTGGTGGCTGCCGATGAGTACGCGATCCGGTTCAAACAAATCTTTAATGGCAGATCCTTCCGCCAAAAATTCCGGATTGGAAAGCACTTCAAAATGAAGTCCCTTGTCATTGGAATTCAAAATGCGTTCCATGGCGGCAGCCGTTCGTACCGGCAGCGTGGATTTTTCAACGATAATCTTGTCGTTGGAAGCGACGTCCAAAATTTCCCGTGCAGTTTTTTCCCAATACTGCAAATCACTCGCTTTTCCTGCACCCCGACCAAAAGTCTTTGTCGGCGTATTCACGCTCACAAAAATAATGTCGGCTTCCCGCACCGCATTCGGAATATCCGTGCTGAAAAATAAATTCCGACCACGAGTCCGTTTGACGACTTCATCCAAGCCGGGTTCAAAGATGGGAAGATTTTCACTGTTCCAAGCATCGATTCGCTTTTGATTGATGTCCACAACCGTCACTTTAACGTCGGGGCATTTATCGGCAATTACAGTCATTGTCGGACCGCCGACATATCCGGCGCCGATACACAAAACATGGGTTTGAAAATGAGTAGGCATAACGCATCAAAGTTAAATTTTTTTAATTCTTCAAATCAACGGCTGTAACTTAAAACACCTTTTTATAAGAGAAATCCCAACTTAAACTGGCTCCTCCCCAAAAATCCACGCCGTTTTCCCCACGAACATGGTCCAAATTCTTGTACCTGCGGGCACCTGCCCCCAATTTTGCCGAAAAGCCCAAGCCCAGCGAAATCCCATACGACAAATCGGCAACATATTGCCGTTCCACAATTCCCGATAGCGTTCGCCTACACGCCAAAGCTTCGTCATAGTCCACGGTCAACTCCTTGTCCCCCTGACGAAGCCAAGCCAATTCCAACGAAAGCAGGTGGCGTTTATACTTCCAATCTACGGTAAACCAGAGGTCTTTTGCATCTGGCCCCCGACGATAGCCCAACGGATAATCCACGATAAATTTATCGGCATAATTCGGGCTGGACTGATCCCGATAATTGGAATGGTAAATGTGGCGGCTCGTGTATTTGAGAAGGGGCAAACGCTCATTGCCCGCCGCAGGGTCCGTAAGAACGGCATCCAAACGAAAATCGAAGTCGCCGAACCGTTTTGTTTTCAGTTTTTGATTATACCCGACCATGTGGCTAAGAATCCCTCGCGTGGAATTTTTCCCCGTCTCTCCAACCGGACTTTTCACATCATCGATATTGAACTGATAATAGAAACTCGAACCGCGAATCGGGCGGAATCCGAATTCAAACATGGCGTTCGCCTTCGTATAACCGGTCGCATAATTGTCATGCCAAAACATAAACGGATTGATTGTCCGAAATTCGATTTGCTTGCCCCCGATGACAGACTGTTCCGTAAAAAAGAACCATAAGAAGTTGAAGTCCACGCCAAAGCGATGGTACGCCAATGTTTTATACGGATCCGTGTACTGCCTCTTCCTCTGGTTGTCGATTTGCAAATGCGCCTGTTTCCACACTTCCGTCGTGGAGTCCACTTCGCCCCCGGGAACATCCGGCGTTCCATGCAAATGAGCGTCCAGTGAACTCAGAAAAAAATCATAGCGAAAAAATCCAGCCTTAAAATCCCATAGAATCGCGTCGTGATAGGGCGCGCCGCCCAAAGTCAGCGAGTTGGGGGAAGGGCCCAAATCCGGTTTAAAACGTCCGATTTGTACAAATCCCGCTCCGTATTCCCATTTTGCATAAACCTTTGTCGGCACATTGATGTCCACATTGTTCGGCGAAAAAGTCGTATTCAAAGAAAGATCGTCTTCATACCAGGCTTCCAAATCTTTGCGAAGCGGCAAATAAAAATACATGGAAAAATCCCGATACGAACCTCCGACAAATGCTTCAAAAAAAGGATCTATCGTCTGTTCATACACCCGCGCGAGTTCCAATGGAATTTGCAGCCCTCGCCAGTTCAAACCATAACGGTCGGCAGTGTCCGTTGCAAAAACGCTGGATTTAGGAGCACCAAAAAATCCGCCAGAAATTTTTGCTCCGATAAAAAAAGAAGTCCCTTGCGAAGCCAAAGCACTAACCGCTGCACAAACGACAAAAGACAATATCGCGAGACAATTCAAAAATCGTTTTTCAATCCATTTTTTTTGCATTAAACGTCCCCATTTCGAAACATTGATATATACGGCAATTCACGAAATCCCGCGCGATGATAGACGTGCAAAGCCGCCGCATTTTCTTTCTCCAATTCAAGGCGATGCAAGAATTGAGGAAACTCTCGTTGCACCAGATCCAAAAAGCGGCTCCCCAACTTCATTCCCCGGAATTCTTCTTTCACATAGATGTCTTCTATCCAAACGCATTTTTTGCCAAATTCTGTCGAGAACCCAAAAGCGAGCATTCCATATCCAGCCATTTTCCCATCGCATTCAAAAACATAGCCACGAGCATACGGCGAATCGCCAACGCACTCCCGCACATCCGCCCGGAAAATTTCTTCCGATCCATTGGACCATACGGCAGAAGATGCGTAGAACTTTTGCATCAAGGCTACAATCTGAGATTCATCGTTTTTTTGCATTTGTCGGATAGAAATCATTTGACGTCCTTTTCTATAGAGCAAATCTAAATATCTTTGTAAAAATCAAAAATTTTTTTCAAGTAAAGAACCACAAGAACGAGTTTTTTAACATTTTGCCGAGCGAGACTTTTAAAGATTATTTTGGTAAAAAAGAGCGATTAGTGCTTCGAGAAGCTCAGCAACCGATTTCTTGAAAATAAATTTTTAGGAGTCTGCATTTATTTCCGTGGCAAAGTCGCAAGAAAAACAACATCCCGAGCGATTTGCGCAGCTTTTAAAGCCCAAGTCGAAAAAGAACCGCCAAGCAATTTTAAAAAGAATTTTTGTTCATTATCCAAAGAATCGGGTATATGCAAAATTTCGCCATTTGATAGGTATTGTGCAAGGCTTACTTCTTGCGTTTCTATTTTCTCGCCGGATTCCATTTGCACAGTAATCGTCCGCACATCAACTTGACTATCGCGATCGACCCAAAAGTCCGCAACAATTCGAGGGAGAGAATCCTTTTTCCATATCAACGAAAGTTTTGCCGCATCCTCGGAAAATTCAAAATGCTGAATTTGCGTGTTGCCAAATGAAAATAAAGTCAAGAACAAGCTTAAATCGTGTACCAGCAAATCGAGAGCGACTCCAACATCCCGACAACGCTTTGAATACGGATGTTCCCGACGAAATGACAATCGGACGCTTTGAATATCATTTGTTTGAAGATGTCGAAGGAATCGATGACGAAAGCGCAAAAAAATCGGATTATAACATTCGGAGTGCGCTACAAAAAGCAAACACTTGTAACGGCAAGACAATTCCAAAAGCGTGTCTGCTTCATCCGCATTCAACGCTAAAGGTTTTTCCACAAAAACAGAAATCCGATTTTTCAAAAAGAATGCCGCATAACGATAGTGCGTAAAGGCCGGCGATGCAATAACCACAAAATCAATGGAATTTCGATCTAAAACATTTCGAAAAACATCTTCTGCAATATCAAAAGACGGCAAATCCGCCAAATCCAAAGTATGCAAAAAATGAACGCCACGACTTTCAAAACGGGAACGATGTCGCATCCCCATCGTTCCATTTCCGATTAAAATGGCATGATACGTTTTCATCTTTGGCAATATAGCAATCCCGCCGAGAAAATTCGGCAGCAAACTCAACTTCTATATTTTTCGTTCCCGAACACGTTTTTTAGGAAAAAATTTTTATGCCGAATAATATGCACAAATGTAAAAATCAAAAACAAAAATCCGATTTTCCCATGGAGACCGCCCAATGAAGAATGCTGCATATTATGCCGCAGCACAACAAAAATGACGATTACGCGTCAATGCCGACACGATAAAAGTATTCATCAGCCATTTCATGGCTCCTTTCTTTTTAGAAATTTGAAAAGCCTTCCTATTTAAATACAAATGAAACCCGACAAGACCGCAAAAAACAATTCCAATGATACAATGCCAAATCATATAATTGGCAAAAGAAATCCCATAAAAATCGGCTCCGCCCGAAATTTCCATCTGCAATCCCGAAAGTAAAATCAACACAAAAGCCACAACCGCCGAAAAATTGACAATTCGCAAATACCTTTTCACGACAAATTCCTTTAGCAAAAGTTCAAAATCCATTCCAAATATAAACATATTCGAACCCTTGCGAATCAGCAGTTAAAAGTGACATCTTCAAATTCAGGATTTTCTCCAAAATTGCATTGCGAATATTTTTCAGTAGGCCGTATCTTAAAATGGCTTTGATGAATGCTTCGACAAGCTCTCTAACCATAGTTCGATAACCGGCCCCTGAGCCTGTCGAAGGGCTCTCGCCGCCAATCACTAATCGCTAAGAACTGACCACTCTCATGCAACTGATTTTTAAAAATGAATTTTTAGCGATGGCCGGTACTAGAATTTATCGGTCTTCCGTGCAAATACAGAACAAAAGCCTCTTCAAAAGGTTCGCGAAATGGTAAACCTTTTGAAAGAAAGGATTTCACTAAAAATAAACGCGAAGGACGACGGATTCTTGGGCATATCCTTTTTCCACCGACCAGATTCTTTCCAGTTTTGAGTCATACGCATACTTATCAGGAAAAGCACGCCGCAAAATTTTTGCCGCTGTTCGACGAATATATCCCGCTTTTGACATTCCACCATTGCCACAAAGTTTACCCAAAACATTTTCAATCGCCACGCCAATGGCATTCGAATCATACGGATTATAAGGTTCTGCTTGCACAGAGACTTTCAAATTTGCATAAAATTCCATTTTTTTCTGACGAGCGCAACACGTTCCTTGCAAAATATCATCAGCAATAACCCGTTTCAAAAAAGAATTGATTTTCCCATCATCGCTTTTCCATATATGATGTGAAGCTCCTACATTCGACAGCGTAAAATCTCCATGACCGACCTTCTGAAAGTAACGAATAAACATTTCTTCGGGACTTTCCTTGATCGGATCGGGTTCCAAAGCATCTTTTGCCGCTGCAAAAAGAATTCCTGTCGTATTTTTGGCAATACAATCCGAAGCGTCTTCATAAATAGTCAAAAAGCCCGTTTCATCAGAAAACCTGCCATAAATCCATGAGAACAAAGCAAAAGGCGCAATCGACCGAATCAAGAAACAAGTTAGTTGACTAAATTTGGCAAATATATTTTCCCGTTTATTCAAAAGCTCCGCGACCAACAAAGAATCTTTCTTTTCTACAGCCACTAACACCATACCGATATGCGTCAAATAGGCGAAAACATCGCCAGAAATTCGCCGATTTTTACTCAGATAAATATGGATTTCAGGCTGAAGCTCCGGAGAAAGATAATCATAATCCGAAGGTTTAAAATACTGACTGGCCGAAAATTTCTGATATTCCGAAAGATTTTCAGGGACATCGACTTTTTGGTCGTAATCCAAAGTGCCTGAAGGACTATACGTAAACGCATAGCAAACGGTAGTTTCTTTATTTTTTGTGCAAACGAGAATTTTATCCATAAAAGCCTCTATAGTTTGAATATTGAAGTGTTCATGAAATAAAATAGATTTGCTATTTGACAAAAGATGACAAATTGACATTTTTCAAAAATACTTTTTGCTTTTGGGCTGCTCTCAAAACGGCTTTGGTAAATGCTTCGACTAGTTCGACAAGCGGTTACCGAGCTTGCCGAGGTGCACTAACCGGCGGTCCCTGAGCCTACAACCGTTTCTCGAACTAATCGAAGGACGCCAGACCCACTAACAACGAATCACTGATAACTAGCCACTCAAATGTACGATTTTTGAAAATGAACTTTTAGAGGATGCCTTTAAGGCGTTTTCCATTATTCGGCACAAATCTTTGAAAAATTTTCACAGGAAAAAAAATCCATTTTTAAAATGGCATTATGGACAGCCGATGACTCGTCTCTTCCCGCGCCAATCTTTTCTAAATGGCAATGAAAATTTTCTTTTTCCAGCGTTACAGAGACAAGGTAAGAAGAAAGACGTTGCGTTTTTTTCCGAAAACGAGAATCCATTTTCACGGACAAAATCCCCGAATTTTCAGACGGCATAAAACGTCCCCACGATTTTTCCAGCTTATCCAAAATAGTCGAGCAAATAGAACCGTCCAATGAGCAAAGCCATTTCAAATGGCAAGAAGGGCGTTCCCATTCATAATCCCCATTTTGTACAGAAATTCTCGCTTTTTGCCGATATTTCAACGGAATCCCCGCCAAAAATCGCAACGTGTAAGGAGATTCAAACAAAGATTTTTCGGAAAGACGAAAAAGTATTTTCCCCGTCGAATCCGAAAACGCTTCTGCAATTCGCTTTCCGCGATGTTCCACATAAATCGGAAAATCCGGCAATGCGCCGTTTTTATCCTGAACGAAAATTTCCATTTCCAACGGAACTCCTGAGGCAAGTTTCCGATTTTTTTCAGAAAGAGAAATGCGTACGGATTTCAACGCCTGAACCAACTCCGCAGAGATATTTTCTTCGGCAGAGGAAAAGAACAAGCCGTTATCCAGCGGTTTATAAACGGCGTATTCTTTTTGCAAATCGGGATAAGGCTCCATCAAAACGGAAATCCGAGAAAGCGCTTCCACAGCAGCGGCGTATTTTCGTTCGGCAATCGTTTTTTGAGCCAGCGTTTCCTTTTCCCGTACATCGCTTTGAATCCGTTCCATTTTCAGCCGGGCAAAAGAAGCCATTTCATCTAAATCGACAGAAGCGGTCGCCGCAAAAAGATTTCCTTTTTTTTCTTCGGGATTTATTCTTACCCATTTCAATAAAACGTTGGAATAAACAGAGCTATGAGCCTTAGCCGATTTTCCCAATACCGAAGAATTCCCTTGAGAAACTTCACTCCGAGAAATAGTAATGGAAGACTCCACCCGCGACGAAATCTGACGCGCAACCCCAGCAACGGCTTCCTGTTCGGCGGCTGCTTGCGAAACTTCGGAATAACCGGTATAGCGAAGAATTTCCGCAAACGAGAACGAAACCAGAAGCAGTAAATAAAGGATGCGCATAAGACCCTAATTCAATTCCATCATTATCAATTTTTGCGCGATATTATTTTTTTGAACTGAAGCCAGCGGCGAAAGCAGTTCCCGAATGGCTCCATAAACACTGAATGCGTCCGAAAATTCCTGGGCATTGGCGTAAAGAATCAAATCAATGGTTTTATCCGTAGCTTTATTGATGCGCACTTTTGAAAAACGGGAACGCAAAGCGGAAATAACGCTTTCATGCAAATCTTCAAGAGCCGTCCCTGCTTCCCCGTTAATTCGCAAAATCACTTTATATTGCACGCCATCCTGCAAATCGGCCTGCCAATAACCAAGAATCGTTTTTTCAAGTCCGACCATTGCTTTTTTTACCGCAGAGTGAACCAAATAGCGCAAATTTTCTGTCTTGGATCCGTGATTTTGAACCATGCCGGTTTTCGAACCTAACAATCTGGCTGTAGAAGTTTCGTAAGCGTTGAGTTCCACCGTCACCATATTGTTGCGAACTGCTCCAGAATACTTGATATAGACATCGGCTCCCAGTATTAGACTCGCTGCATAGGAAACATCCTCTTCGCCGGAAATTTCGGACTGCATCGCAACCAATTCGTCCAATTCCGCGTTGCCTTCGAGAGATTTCACCTCGTAGCCGTTTTGCGAAAGATATTCGTTAATTCCTTCCATCGCCGCTTTGCTGAAAGGATTTTGAGCAATAACCTTTTGCGGGGTTTCGTTCAGATTAGAAACCGCAGGAAGAACCATGAGAACGGGAAGAACAGCAGGGCGAGGCACTTTTTGCACGCTGTTCATCGGTTGATTATAAGAAGCCGCTTGCGCACGGACTTCCCCTTTCGGCGTCGGATGCGTTTCCGCTTCCAAAGCATCATAGCCTTGACGAGCACGCTCCCTTTCCGCTTCATGGGAAACCATGTCCGAAGAAATCCGGCCCGAAGAAGCGCAACCGAAAACAAACAGCGATGCCAAAAATAACGTCACCCCGATTTTTTTCATTTCATATTCCTATTGGAAAAGCGGAAAAGCTCACACCATCCGCAAAAACAAACAACTCCGAATTACTTTCCTTGCGCCGCCTTGTAAGCATCAAGAGCTGCCGCCTCTTCATCGAGTTTTTTGTAGCCGCTCATCGCTTTCACCCGATTCATATCCGCTTGCTGCGCTTGCATCTGCTGTTCAAAAGCGTCCCGAATCAGCTTGGCGTTCATCGCCGCAATCGCGTAAACCTTGAACTTGCCGTCCGCTGTCGTTTCCATGTCTATTTTGACAATCGTGACCCCATTCAGCAAAGTCGATACGACATTTTTGCGAACGGCCTCTTTGTGTTTCGTCAATTCCGCACCGACATCTTCTTCATAATTGCGGACCAGGCCGTTAATTTTCGATTCAAGCTCGCGAGCGACGTCCGTGCGGGCATTTAAATCCGCCTCGTCATAAGCCAGCTGCTCGGACGATGATTCGCCGACACCCAATCCTGCGACAACCCCTTTTTCAATCAATTCGTTCTTTTGCTGCTGCATTTCCAGCATTTTGTTTGCGGCTTGTTCCTGCGACGTTCCCGCACAGCCGAGCAAAATCGCCGTGAAAATAGCAAGAGTGTAGATTTTTTTCATAAGGCCTCCTTAAAAGAAATCCTACAAAGGATAGATTTTTTTGTGAAAAATGTTAAGTTTTTGTTGGAAATTTCGTTTGAACAAGCAAAAAAACGACCGAATTTCCAAAAACGATCTCGACGATTCTGCGAAATCGAAGTTTTGGGCAAGAGATGTATTTTTAAAAGTCGTTTTCTACTCATACACTATAATATAAATTCAAATTTGAGACGTTTTTTGTCAAAAAAAATTAGTCATCTTTACCCAACATCATGCGCCAAGGCGGCAGAGATACAGTAAATCCCAAATAAACCGAATTTTGGCAATTTTTTGCATAGAACCACCCGAGTTCAATACTGACCAAATCAAGCCCCTGAAGATAAATAGTCGAAAGGAAAATGGTCCATTTCGAGTCAAATACAATTTTTTCCCGAAAACCGATTTCAATAGAGCTTGTATCAAGAGGCAAGCACCCCAGTTCGCCTTGTATAACGGGAGCCACCGCCGTTCTCATAGCGACATCTTCGAATTCGTATGAATTCTTTTGAACGGAAGTATGGATACTATGGACGCCGATGCCGCCGCCAAATCCCAAAGAAAATCGCCTCCCGTAATGTTTAAAAAGCAGAATTCCTGAAAAGAATAAAGAATAAACCGAATCGTCAGCCACTTCTGGATTTTTTTCCCAGATGTCTGCGTATTCTTCGCGAAGGTTGTCGTCCGCTCCGCCAAGAGCGATTCCAAAACCCAGTTGCAGCTGAAGCCTATTGAACGGGAAAACATCTTCGGTTTTCGCTTCAACGGCATTAAAAGAACCGGATTCGCCGCCTACAAAAGGAGAATTTTGATACCAATTGAGATTTCCGACCAATCCTTTTTCCAAATTTTCGGAGAGGACTATTTTGCCTTCAAAATGCTTTGGCTTCTTAGCATAAAGGAATATTTTTTCCTGATTAAAAGAGATCTCCAAAACTTCTTCGCCTTTAGCAAATTGTACGTCAAAAATTTTTCGGTTATTGATGGTATAGGTTCCTTTCCTTAATTTTTTGAACTTGAGTAAAAGTCTTGCTGAATTGTAGTAGTTTCCAAACTCTTTTTCGATGGAAAAAACCGAAGATCCGTCGAGCAGCTCCGAGAGTTTGGAATCAAAAAGCGGCGCAAAATCAACATGATACCATTGTGATTTTTCCAAGTCCTCCTGACGGAAAATGGCATTACGGCAAGAAGAATACCAGATGTCAAATTGATTCTGGATAATGGAAATTTTACGTTTATCAAAGACGTCCACCCAAAAATCATAGGAGAGTTCCACGTTGTCTCCCGGCAAAGGCTCGATGTAATTTTTGGAGTTAGATACAGAAACGATGTCGAAGACGGAAAGGTGTTTTAACGGGAACGCCTCCACACAGGCATCGACAAGTTTTCTTTTATCTTGCAAATAGCTGCGGATGCGCACCGAATTGATGCGGATTTCGCCTGTCAAGCGCAGGTAGTCGTCTTCAAATTTTGGAAGGGTCACTTCGTAAAGATCCAAGCAGGATTCGTCTATCGAAGAATTTAAGGATATTTCTGCGCAGCGATTATTCAGTTCGTTGAGCGCGTTCGCCTCTTCCCACAAAGACTGGAGCTGTTCTTTGCTGGCGGCGTCTAAAGATGGCGCGCTTTTCAATTTGCGGAGTTCTGCCAGTTGGCGTTGTAAATTTTCGGAAGAGATGGAAGTTATCGAAATTTCCGTCTGGGCAAAGGCCATGCCCAGGAAAAACAGGGAAAGGAATAAAAATATTTTTTGCATCAAACTGCGTTCCAAAATTGCTTTGGTGAAAATAAATCGAGGGCGGCCAAGCGGCTGCGGAAGCAAAAAGCGGACTTCACTTTGAAAATTTGCGTTAGCATTTCGTTACCAAGCGGAAGATTGCGCTCCCCGTTTTCCGCTTTTAGCCGATTTTGAAATAAAATTTGCGCCATTTACAAACCAAATTTCTGATTTACTTTACAAATATAAAATGTTTACGACGGAAGCGGAACGAATGCGGCACAACAGCAGTGCTTTTTTCTTGCTGGCGTTCGGGGTTTTAGGGGTGTCCCCTAGGCGAAGGGGTAGGCAAAGACGCGGCTTTGCCGAGGGGAAGGCTTTCCCCCTTGAAAAAGACGGCATGATTTTTTTGTTCGCCTTCTTAGAAAGTCCGCTTTAAGTATCTTTGATGACGATGAAATTATTTTCCATTCTGATTTTTATTTTTGCCCTTTCCTCTTCGGCTTTTGCGGGGGACGCTTCCATTTACACGCGGATTACGGATTGGTACAGCGACAATCTGAATTACGGGACGGTGACTCTGCTGATGACCATCGAGAGTACGTTCATTCCCTTCCCTTCTGAAGTGATTGTGCCGCCCGCCGCTTACAAGGCCTTGCAAGCCGATGCCGGATTGAACATCATCCTCGTCGTCCTGTTCGCGACACTTGGTGCCCTTCTCGGGGCACTCATCAATTTTTACCTGGCCAAGTTTCTCGGTCGCCCGATTATTTACAAATTCGCCGATTCCCGCTTGGGGCGCATGTGCCTGCTGGATTCGCAAAAGATCGTTCAAGCCGAAGCTTATTTTCGTAAGCACGGAGCCATTTCCACTTTCATCGGTCGATTCATTCCTGTTATCCGGCAATTGATTTCCATTCCCGCGGGCATTGCCGGTATGAAGCTTCGCCCTTTCATTTTATTTACTGCGCTGGGCGCGTTTCTGTGGAATGTGGTGCTCGCCCTGTTGGGAGTTCTGGCGCACGGGCAAAGCGACGTTATTCAAAAATACAATACCGAGCTTTCCATGATTATCGTCGGCGTCGCCGGGCTCTTTATATGCTACGTCCTTTACAAGGGAATCCGGGGCAGAAAGAAAACGGACTCCCGCTAGAACTCGCAGTTTTCGACGCAGCGGTTCCGGTGAAATTTTGCCGTGTGCACGACAATTCCCTTTTTGTATTTGTGATACACGCCTTCCCGGATGCCGTTCACCAGTTCCAAATCTTCGGAAAGCAGACCGTCGGCGTCATACATTCGCGCAATGCCATTGACTCGCCCATTCACGTAGGGGAACTCTGAACGCAAAGTTCCGTTTTCGTCCCACTCTTTGAAAAGCCCGTTCGGCACTCCGGATTCGTAAACTTCCCGATTTTTCAAGTTGCCGTTTTCGTAATACAACCGAGATTCTCCCTGTTCCACTCCCGCCGCATAGGAAACCTCTTGCCAAAGAGAGCCGCTGGCGTAATAGCTTTTGAACGTTCCGTCGAGTTTTCCATTCCGGTAGGTCGATTCTACGCCGACTTTCCCGTCCGGATAATACGAAATAAAACACCCCTCTTTCACCGTCGTGCCTTTTTGAACCGTGTAGATTTCCTGCGGAGCTCCACTTGCGCCCAAAATCCGCACAGTATCCAAAGCCGGTGTTCCGGCAACCAGAGCCACCGTGTAGCGCTTAACCGCAACTTGGAAAAAATTGAGGAAGCTAATAAGGTGTATATTTCCAACCAAGGAGCCACCTTATGGCAGAAGAAAATAAACTTGAAAAACAGAAACGTCGCCGCCTGAGTGCGGAGGAGAAAGTCAAAATCCTGAGCGAAATTCTCCTCAAGGGCAGAGGCTTATCTGAACTTGCGGACGAGTACAAGATACATCCGAACAAAATTCTCGAATGGAGGAAGGTACTTTTCGAATCCGCTACGGGGATTTTCGAGCAGAAACGCCCCGACATAACCGAAAAGGCGAAACAGCGTAAAATAGACGCTCTCGAGAAAACCCTGGCCGACAAGGAT
>NZ_FUWU01000093.1 GCF_900167415.1 Fibrobacter intestinalis
AATCTTGACGGTGAACGCCAGGTCCGCATAGCCGAAGCTTTCCGTGTCGCTGAAGGATTCGGAGATTTCCGTGAGGGTCGAGAGGTCCACGGTCTTCAGGAATTCGGCGAGGCTTTCGTTGTGCCTGGCGGCGAGCCTCAGGAGTTCCGCGGCGCGTTCCGGAGCCTTGAAGACGGAGCGGAAATAGGAATCGTGCCCGGTGCGGGCGTTTGCGTTGTTTTCTTTCATGGATTTCCTCGTTGGAATGCGGACTTCCCCAAATGAAAGCCCATGATGTACAACGCGCGAGCGGGCGATTTTAGGAAAACTTTTTTGTAAAAAGTTTTTTTTGCAAGGCATTTCCTCGAGGATAGTCGCGCTCCGCTCGCAATGATGGTGAAAATTGTTCGGGGTGATGTGGAAAACCGCTTGCCATCTCGCTGCAACGGAAGAATATTCGCTGAAAAGTGAAAACAAAATATTTTTCTAAAATTTGTGTCAAATAGAAAGATTGAGGAAAAAATGGCTTACTCTTTTTTAAATCTTGCGGAAGATGTCCTAAAAACCGCTGCGGCAAAGGATAATATCTACTCTTTGACGCATAAGGAAATTTGGGATGCCGCTTGTAAATATGGTTTCGATAAAAAAATAAATTCGACGGGGAAAACGCCGTGGGAAACGATAGGTGCGAGGCTTTATGTGGATCTCCGCGATAACACTTCGACTATTTTTGCCAAAGTAGGGGAGAAACCGACAAAATTTGCGCTGAAAGAGAATCTGGAAAAATGGGGAAAATCAAATGATGTCAAAGTTCCATCTAAGACGCTTCCTAGTTATTCTGAAAAGGACTTGCATCCGCTTTTGACTCGCTTTGTTAATGGGCAGCGCTTTAACTGCGTAACAAAAACCATTGATGAAAAAAAATCGGCAAAGCATTCCAAAGGGCAAAACGAATGGCTCCACCCCGATTTGATAGGAGTTCATTATCCTTTCAAGGATTTTGAGCCGGAAGTACTCGATCTAGTTAAATCTTACACTTCTTTGCCGGTTCGATTTTTCTCCTTCGAAATGAAAAAGGAAATAAAGTGGAGCAATCTAAAGGAATGTTATTTTCAAGCGGTTTCCAATTCCAGCTGGGCGAATGAAGGCTATCTGGTCGCATTGAAATACGAAACGGAACCCGAGTTTATGGAGGAGATGCGGCGATTGAATAATGCGTTTGGAATCGGCTTTATCCGACTGGATTCAGATAATATCGACGAAAGTGAAATTCTGTTCCCGGCGACTACTCGCAATTTTGTCGATTGGGATACCTTAAATCGTCTCGGCAAGGTAAACAAGGATGTCAAGGAATTGATTGTACATATCAAAGAAAGTGTCATTATTAAGAATGTAAAAATAGCGGAGTATGATAAAGTTTTACAAGATACAGAACTGGCTAAGTGGATCAAGGAAAAGGGCATTGGGTAGGCGACCCTCATCGATAAAATTCAACTCCACCTTGTCCGAATATTTTTGGATAAGGATCTCGCCCCATGCCGATTCAGTTGTCAATACTCCATTTGGAAAAAATGATTAAAATGGAAGATCATCTTCTTCGTCATCTTTGTCAAATGTATTCCCAGTCTTTTTTACGTTGCCTAGATTCCATTGGGAAATGTCGCCGTGGAACGAGGAGTTTTTAAACATCCGCTTCATACTCATCACATTGGAAACGTTCCATTTTGAAATCTCGCCATTGAAATGGGACTCTTCAAACATCCGCTCCATATTTTTTACATGAGAGACATTCCACTGAGAAATATCTGCATTAAATTGCGCTTCGCAGAACATTCTTTCCATGTCGATGACATTAGAAACGTTCCATTGGGAAACATCTCTGTTGAACTGGGAGCGTTCGAACATTTCGCTCATATTGGTCACGTTGGAAACGTCCCACTTAGAAATATCTCCATTAAACTGAGAATCTTTGAACATTTCGCTCATATTCTTCACATTGGAAACATCCCATTTGGAGATGTCCCCATTGAATTGAGAACCGCAGAAGATGCCGCTCATATTCGTAATCTGCGACACGTCAATGAAATTCAGATCTACCGTGTCCGCGTATTTTTGGATGGCAGCCTGGATAAGAAAATGGAGATGAAATGGATTTTTTGCAACGACCGGCGCATTGGTGAAGTCGTCGGGAATAATGTAGGCTATTGGAAAATCTAAATAGCAGTTTGCTTGAACATTCCAATTTGATAAATCGCCATTGAATTCGAAGTCGCTGAACATTTCGCTCATATCGACCACGTTGGAAACATCCCATTTTGAAATATCTCCGTTGAATTGGGACTCGCTGAACATCCAGCTCATATCGGTCACGTTGGATACGTCCCATTGGGAAATATCTCTGTTGAATTGGGAACAGTAGAACATTTCGCTCATATCGACCACGTTGGAAACATCCCATTTTGAAATATCTCCGTTGAATTGGGACTCGCTGAACATCTTGCTCATATCCGTCACGTTGGATACGTTCCATTGGGATATGTCGCCGTTAAATTAGGATTCGCTAAATATTCCGCTCATGTCTGTAATCTGCGAGACGTCGATAAAGTTCAAGTCCGCCTTGGGGTCCTTTTCGACTTCTTTTTGAATGAGTTCCTGGAGTTCTTCTTTTGTTTTGACGAGGACTTTTTCGCGGGGTTGTACCGTTTCTTTGGTCATTGTTTTTCCCTTTTGTATTAAAGTGAAATTTTAGCTCTTGTCTTTATCGCTACGGAACGACGGAATGTCTAATTTATAATAGGGGAATTAGATGGCTATACGGTTGCCGTTTTGTTTGGTAAATTTCTTCACAGGCAAAATCTCCTCTTAGGAATAAAATTTTTTAACATCTTGATTTAGGTGAAAACAATATACTAATTCTTTTTGATAAAAACTGTCAAAATAGATTCTATTCTTCTAAAACCGTTTTGGACGCTTGTATTTTTTATTCGGAAAATCCTTTGGCGGAGGGCTGCCGTTGTAGATGAAATTTTTCTACCTAAAAAGTTCTTTCGCATTTTGAAATCCGATTTGTTTCCAGCTCTTGCCACAAATTTTTTGGGATGTAGCGATACGTGTCCGCAAATGTCGGGGAAGAGAACTTTGGATATAACGCCCGGGAATAGGCGTGTCCGTTCCAAAGAGAATGCGCTTTTCAAACCGATTCTCCAGCAGAATTTTTAAATGTTCGTGAGGCATGAAAGCCGTATCGACATAAGCATTTGGACAAGTTTGCAGCATTTTAATGGTTTGGTCGAGAGGGCGTCCGTGTGCCAGAATGACGCGGACTGTCGGAAATCGGAGGCAAATTCTCTGGTAACTCAGAGCAAGGCATTCTTCATGCTCGCCGGTATGGAACATCACGGGAAAATTTCTTTCCCGAGCGATGGAAAAAACGTGATGAAGCTCTTTGCCATTTGGCTCCCAGCGTTCCGAAACGCCGTGCACCTTGAATCCGCAAATATCCGCATCGAGATAGAGGGACAAATCTCTGCTGCGCTCCAGCATGGAATGGCTAATCCACAAAAGTGGAAACGCGCGTTTTCCAAAAAGTTCCCTTACCGCTTGCCGCTCTTCTCGCAAGACTCCCGGATCGTCGCAGATGACGGGTGTTGTCGAAGAATAGGCAAAGTGGGTGATGCCGACGCATTTCAAAGTGCGTAAAACCCGGGGCACCGAGTAATAGGTTTCAAAATACTGCCCGATATGGACGTGGGAATCAAAAATGGGCGTCATCTATTATTGCCAACGCTCGCGCGCGTTGTATGTTCCGCTCCGCAACTGCACGTGCAAATGCTCGTTCGAACTTCCGATGTCCTCGTGCAAAACGTAAAACCTGTCGCCGAGGCGTTCGCGTACGTCCGCGGCCAGCTCCTTGCGGGCTTTCAAGTTTCCGATATCCTTGATGCGCAAATCGACTGCGGCACCCGCATAATGGGCGGAATTTTTCGCGTGGGCCGAAAAATCGTTCGCGCTGGTGATTACCGGAAGAAAGGAATCATCTTCCATGGCATCCTGAAAAGCTTCGACGATGACGACAATCGCCGAATCGATTTCCGGACGCAGGGAAGACATGTTGACCCCGGCCTTGGCGATGGTGATGTCCCGGGCTATCCTGTGGGCGATTCGTTCTTCCCCGTCCCGCTCCCGATAAATGAAGCTTTCGTTTCGAACGTTCCGCTCGGTCTTTTCAATAGTATCCTTCAAAAAGGAAAAATCGTCGGAATCGCATTTGACCACAAGAAAAATCGCCGCGCCTATCAACAGAAAAGGCAGCAAAACCAAAAACACCTTCACGGCGATGACTATGGCAATCAGCGCAATAACGACGCAAAGAATCGTGAACAGAATTGACAGCATGATTGCAATATAATTTATTTTTCCGTCAAAATTTGACAGAATCGTATCCTTCGAAAATTATCCGTTTTTTTTCGTCAGCGCTTCGAGAACGAGTTTCCGGTTGAGGGCCGCCGCCTTGCAAAAATGGGGAGCGACTTTCAAGTAATCGCCGCCGTTTTCGTTGAAATTGCGAACCAGGCACGGAGCGCAGAACTGCCTGTCTTCGCAGTCATAACATTGGGGAATCGCCGATTTCGTGAGACCGCGCAACTTGTTGAGCTGGGGCGAACGTTCCCAAATATCCTTGATGGGCGTTTCGTGTACGTCGCCGCAGGGCATTCCCTGCCAACCGGAACACGGATAGACGACGCCGTTGGCGGCAATGCAAAGATTGTCGAGGCCGACTCCGCAAAATGCCTGTTTGCCCCATTCTTCGCGGCTGATTTCCGGAACGGGCGTTTCCGTGAAATTCAGATAATCCTTGTCAAAACGGATGATGTCGCGCAAGAGCTCTTCGGTTTCTTCTATGGTCAGGCGTTCGTTGAGATTGTCCGTGGAAAAATCGTAGCGCGCCATCATCACGAAGTCCGTCTGGGCCTTGCAATTTCTGTCGTAGGCGAATTTCAAAACGTCCTTGTAGGTTTTGTAATTCGTGTGCATGACCGGGCAGGAAATCTGCACGGGAATGTTTGCGGCAATCAGAGCCTCGATGGAAGCCTTCGTCTTTTCGCAGCTGCCCGGAAGCTGGGTAATGTGGTCGTGTTCTTCGGGGTAAATGCTGTAGAGCGAAGTCTGCACAATGCTCGGATTGACTTCCTTCAGCACCTCGATCATTTTGGGCGTGAGCAGCGTAATGTTGGAAAGGACATTGATCGAGAAATCGAGTTCACGCGCCTTGCGCAGGATTTTCTCGGCATCCGGATGGCAAAAGAACTCGCCACCGGAAAGAGTCAAGTCGAGCGTTCCCAATTCGTGAAGCTGCTCCAGCACGTTTTCGATGACTTCGTAGGGAAGAATCGTATTCTTGAACTGGTGCGGAATGTAGCAATGGATGCAGCGTTCGTTGCAGCGGTTCGAGGTCTCAATTTGGCAGGCGTGAATAGCGGGCTTTTTTTGGTATTCGGCGAAAAGAGCGTCTTGTGAATCGCCGTAATTTTTCTGGTCGTCCGAATTTTGCAGCGCATTGTAGGTGAATTGCGTCTTGGGATTTACTTGGTAAGAAAAATGGGTGTCGCGGGCGGCGCATTCGCTTTCCGTTTCGGCGGCAATCAAATAGCCGACATGAACGAGGGCGTCAAGGAATTCCCGCAAGTCTCCGGAAATATCCTCGGCGGAAACGCCTTCAAATGCGGTCGCCGCCTTCCTCGCGATGGATTCCAGACTTTGGGGCGCACGGGAAAGAGCTTCCAGAAAGATCTTGCCAGATTCGGTATAGATGCTGTCGTGTTTGGAAAGCTGGCTGTAGATGTAGCCGAAGTTTCCGATGGAACGTACAAAGCTGTCGCGAGAAAGGCGGTAGAACATAAGAGACTCCTGATATTTTTAAGGCTTTCGATTGGCGGTAGAGGTTAAACTTTGATATATCGTTTATACTTGTCCATTTTTCGTTTAAATAAATCATCCAATTGAGTCAAAGAAATTTCCGAGGGATTTTTTCGATATTGTTCCGTAAAAGAGCGGAAATCATCTCCTAAAAAGACAATCTTGTCTAATAAAGCATCCAACCTTTGTTGATAAGAAGAATTTGCTGACAGCCTTCCAACTTCCATACATTCAACGTAACACATCGTCAAAAATTGGATTTTACATGACATCCTATTATTATATATAGTCAGCCCTTAAAAAGTCACTTTGCGAACGTAAGATAAGGACGTTCGCATTTTTTGTTCATTCCGTTCCACAGAAGGCAAAAACAGTATAGCCATTCCAACAG
>NZ_FUWU01000009.1:0-56178 GCF_900167415.1 Fibrobacter intestinalis
TTTTAGAAAACCTTGCAATAATTTCACAGGGTAGAAATCAGTTTTTCCCAATAGTTATGCGGGCTGGGCGGGATTTTAAGGGAGGACTATTTAGTTATGAGTTATTAGTTTTCAGTTCCAACTCCCAACTTTCAACTAATCGAAGGGCGCTAACCCCAAACTTGCGTGAAGCGAATTTTGTATATCGGTCCCTTTAATCGCCTGATTTGCCGGGTGCGCTAGTGTGCAAAAAAATCCCGGCTTTGGCCGGGATTTTTCAAATCGTTTCCGATGCGATTAGTGGATGGTGCCGATCAGGTTGCCGGTAAATCCGTAGTCGCGGGAAGTGCCGTAGCTGTGCGCACCGAAAGAAAGCGTGAAGCGTTTGGTCAGCGGCTTTTCGATGTAGAACGCGGCGAGAACGTCTTTCACGTGCTTCTTGTCTTTGTCCGCATAATCGGTTTCTGCACGGTCGTGGATGTATTCCGCTTCGAGAATGATGCGGTAGTCGCGCGGCGTAAACAGGATGCCGCCGGTAATCGGGGCCACGAGATCCTTGGTGCGGGTGCGCTTTTTGCCAAAGCGGTCTTTGTAGGTTTCTTCGGCGTCAATGCCCATCAGCGCGCCTTCCAGGAAGAAGTAGGCGAGGTCGTTTACAATCGGCGTCTTGCCCTGCAAAGAAATCGTGTGCTGCACGTCGGTATCGTCGTCGTGGACAATGTCGAACACGTTTGTGCGGTAGCCCAGATCCAAGTTCAGAAATTCAATGCCCGAAAGATCGTGGAAACGGAACATCAAACGGAGATCGCCGGTGTTGAGATTCGGCGTCGTGCTGATGAACGCCACGTCCATCGACATGGTTTCCGTCGGCGTGAACGAGAACTGGAGAGCGTTTTCGCTGTTGGTTCCGCTCTTGAATCCGTTGTAGTAGCCATCGACGTAGTTACCGAAGTAGTCGCCATTCTTCTGTGTGAATTCCCAACGACCGAGCTTGATGGCCGCATAGCGGGTATGCTGCTCGGCGTAAGCTTCGTGGATTTCAAACAGGTCGCGATATTCATAGGTATCGGACGTGTCGCCGTTGGCGGTATGGTGCGTGTGGTACTGGTTGTCTTGCAGGTCGCCCGGATACATATAAATCAAGATGCGACCGTTGAAATCATTTGAACGGGTTTCCAAACCGAGGTTGGCGCGTCCCCACCATTCTTCGAGGTTGTCGCTGTTCTTGTCGTCTTCGCTGACCCAGAGGGTTTTTCCCGCCTGGATTTCAAAGCTGGCGTTGATGTCAAATTCAAATTGGCCCGCTTTCAAGAGGGGTTCTCTTTTCTTCTTTTTCTTTTTGGGTTCGGAATCGGCAGCTGCCATCGACATATCCGGAGCGGGCTGCGCTTTTTTTACAGCTTTTGCGGTGTCGGCTTTAGCGACTGGTTCCGCCTTAACGGAATCCGCCGCCACGTTTGCCGCTTCGGCTTCGAGGGCCTTTGCGGAATCGGCCTGTGCTACTGGTGCCGCCTTGACGGAATCCGCTGTAGCATTTACCGCTTCGGCTTCGGGCGCCTTTGCGGAGTCGGCCTGCGCGACGGTTTCCGCCTTGACGGAATCCGCAGTTGCATTTGCCGCTTCAGCTTCGGGCGCCTTTGCGGAGTCGGCCTGCGCGACGGTTTCCGCCTTGACGGAATCCGCTGCCACATTTGTCGCTTCGGCTTCGGGCGCCTTTACGGAGTCGGCCTGCGCGACCGGTGCCGTTTTTGTCGTATCGAGCGCGGGCTGCGCTGCGGTGGCCACTGGTGCCGCCTGGGCGAACAGTGTCGTCGCCATTGCAAGGGAAGCAAGTAGGACTTTGTTCATGGATGTCTCCTTTTTATGCGTAATTCAAACAAAATAATAACAATAATTCTTGCGGAATTTGTAATTTGTCCCCATGATTCGAGTCGAAAAATCCAGAATCCTTTTTTTAGACGAAAAACCGATTCGGCGGTTGCTGGAATTTCGGTCGGACTATTATCCGGTGATGCTCCGGATTCTCGACATCGTCTATGAACGCCAGATCCAGATGGTCGCCTCTCCCATTTCGTTGGCGAATCTTTCCGCCCGTGCTTACGAGAAAGGTCTTGCTGTGCTGGCTCGGGAATTGAAGGAGTTTTTCACGAACAGCGCACAGTTCCGACTGCGGGAAACGGATGCGGAAATCGCGCTCCTCTCTGCCGAATACCGGGTGAAGTACAAACTCTCTTTTGAAGATTCCTTGCAGCTTTCGACGGCTTTCGTTTCGGGCGCAGACCTCGTGCTGACGGAAAATGCCGCCTGGAAAGAAGTGGACGGTCTAAGCGTCGTGACTTTGGACGAATTGCTTTAAGGGCGTGCCCCGCCTTGGTCGGCGGGTCGGCGAGCTGCGGGCTGCCTTCCAGTCGGTGCTACGCACTGGCGCGGAAATTTTCAGCCGGGTTCCGCGCCCCCCTCCGCATGTCTCACGCGGTTTCTGGCTGCAAGCAAAGAAAGAAATGCGGAAAACCCGGCTTCGGACAAGACGCTCGGATTGCAAAATTTTATATTTGCAAAAAAAAACGGGCGCTTGCGTTCCCAAGAGGAAAGTTCTGGATTAGTCTTTGCCGATTCCGCTTTCTGAAGGCGGCGAAAGTTTGGCCCGGCAAAAGAAGGAAACTCGTTCGGAGTCATCATGTCTAAGTATTATCCTGTCATCGGTCTTGAAATCCATTGCCAGCTGGCGACCAAAACGAAAATGTTCTGCGGCTGCGAAATCGAAGTCAATACGAATCCGAATAAGCACGTTTGCCCTGTCTGCCTGGGGTTTCCCGGGGCGATGCCGGTTCCCAACAAGAAGGCTGTGGAATTTGCCATCCGTCTGGGACTCGCCCTGCACTGCGAAATCGATTTGAATGCGATGTGGACCCGCAAGAACTACTTTTACCCGGATTTGCCGAAAGGCTACCAGATAACCCAGACCGGTGGACTTCCCATTTACGACCATCCGATTTGCAGCAAGGGCTGGCTGGAAATCAAGCGTTCGGATGGCGTTGTTCGTCGCATTGGCATCACGCGTATCCACATGGAAGAAGATGCGGGAAAGCTGGTTCACGACATGAGTCCCACGGGCAGCCACTTTGACGCCAACCGTTGCGGAACTCCTCTTTGTGAAATCGTGACGGAACCCGATATCCGCAGTCCAGAGGAAGCGGTTCTCACTTTCAAAAAAATCAAGCAGATTCTGGAATACACGGGAGTTTCCCATGCGAATATGGAAAACGGCAACATCCGCTGCGACGGCAACATTTCCATTCGCCCGAGCGAAGACGCTCCATACGGGACCCGCGCCGAAATCAAGAACCTAAACAGCTTTACGAACCTGGAAAAGGCGCTGACCGCCGAATTGCTTTTGCAGACGGTCACTCTTGACGCCGGTCGGGAAGTGCAGCAGAGCACCAAACGCTACGATCCGAATGCGGACAAGACCATTGTCATCCGTTCCAAGGAAGATGCGCCGGACTACAAGTATTTCCCCGAACCGGACATGGTGCGCCTGGTAACGGATCCGTCGGTGGTCGAAGAAATCCGTCGGACTCTTCCGGAATTGCCGGACGCCCGTTTTGCACGCTTCTTGCAGGAATACAAATTGACGGAATATGACGCTCAGGTTTTGACGGATGAAATCCACGTCAGCAACTGGTTCGATTCGGCGGCGAAGACCTGCAAGAATCCGAAGATGCTCGCGAACTGGGTCATTACGGAACTGCTTTGCGAAGTGAAGGAGCTGGAAGGTGGCTTTGATGCGGTCAAGGTCCGGCCCGAACAGCTTTCCGCTCTGGTGAACTTGATCGAAGACGGGACCATCAACGGAAAAATTGCCAAGCAAGTCTTTGCCGAAATGTTTGCGTCGGGAAAAGATCCGGAGGTGATCGTCAAGGAAAAAGGTCTGGTGCAGATTACGGACACGGGTGCCATCGAAAAAACGGTGCGCGAAGTCGTGGAAAAGAACGCCGCCCAGTTCGCCGAATTTAAGGCGGGCAAGGTCGCTCTCAAGGGATTTTTTGTCGGTCAGGTCATAAAAAGTTCCGGCGGCAAAGCAAACCCGAAGATTGTAAACCAGATTCTCGACAAGCTTGCGCAGGAATAGTTTCTTTTGCCGCAGAAAATTTCGAAAAGCCCTTTCCGAGTTCCCTCTTTCGGAGGGGCTTTTGTGTTGGTTCTGCTACTGCTTTTCGCTGTTGCGGCTCCCGCCGCGGATTCGTTCGATTCCACTTACATCAATACGCTGAACATGACGGACGAAGAAATCGCCGAGGTTTACGGTGTGGATTCCACCAAGATCCAGGTGAAGCCGACACGGCAGGAATTGCAAGAAGAAAAGGAACCGCAATATGTCATCCGAGAATACAATCACCGGGAGCAGGTGATTGTTGGCGTCTCGGTCATGCTTTGCGTGGCGCTCGCGATGGTGATGATGAACAATTACAATCCGATGCGCTGATTTTTTCCCAATCCTGCATGGCAGAAATCAGTTTTTGCTTAAGTGCTTCCATGCCGATGTTTTCTTTCGCACTGATTTGCAGAGCTTCGGGATAGTGCGCAAGAAGTTCCTTTCGCCGTTCCTCCGAAGCGGCTTCCGCCTTGTTGAAAGCGATGATGCGAGGCACTTTTTCATCCACGAGTTCCTGTAAAATCCGGTGGGTAATTTCCAGATGCTCTTCATAATCGTTTGCAGTCGCATCGACGACATTTAAAATGCAGTTCGCATTGCTCGCTGCGCTGAGCGTGCTTTTGAAAGTGTCCAAAAGATGGGGCGGCAATTTGCGGATGAATCCCACCGTATCGGATAGCAAAATGAATTTTCCGTCGCCGACGTAGAGTTTTCGCATGGTGTTGTCGAGGGTCGCGAAAAGCTGGTCTTTCACATAGACGGAGCTGCTGGTCAGGCGATTGGTCAGAGTGCTTTTGCCCGCATTGGTGTAGCCGACGATGCCGACTTGAAAAATGCCTTTGCGGCGTTCCGCTTGACGTTCTCGGGCACTTTCGATTTTTTCCAGTTTCTTTTTGAGCTCCTGGATTTTTTTGCGGATAATCCGACGGTCGGTTTCAAGCTGCGTTTCGCCGGGGCCGTTCATGCCGATGCCCTTTCCGCCCGCTTGTCGGGAAAGGTGCGTCCAGGCGTGAGAAAGTCGCGGAACCAGGTACTGGAGCTGGGCGACTTCCACCATCAGGCGGCTTTCCGCCGTCACGGCATGCTTGGCAAAAATAGCGAGAATGATGCCCGTTCGATCGAGAACTTTGATTCCCGGAAGGCGTTCTTCGAGATTGCGTACTTGCGAACCGGAAAGATCTTCGTCGAAAACGAGCAGCTTGGCGTTTTCTTCGTCGAGCGCGGCTCGGATTTCCTGTACTTTTCCTTCGCCGATAAGGGTCGCCGGGTTGAACGCTTGGACTCTTTGTAAAAATGTGCGGCAGACGACGGCACCTGCGGTTTCGGCAAGGCGTTCCAGTTCGGACAGGTGTTCTTCGGCAGTGCTTTTTCGGATGTTCGGTGTAACAATGCCAACAAGGATGGCGTTTTCTAAAGTTTGTTGCATATAGGGAATCTCCCGAATTCAAATTTAGAGGAATCGGATTTATTTATCGAAGATGATTTTCAAAGAGGACTTGAAAATGGAAATCGGTTTCTTAATGGATATTCATTGTCGTAACATTCAATTTGGATTTTTTCAAAATATACATTAGAAGGTTTTCCCTGTCAAGATACTGTGCGCCTTCCCGCCGGATTTTATCTTGGAAAATCAGCTTGTACGGAGAAAGCTTGCGCCCTTTTGCCATGCAAACCGGATTTTTCCAAGACAGCTTTTGTCAAAGCTTCGTTTCTTTTTTCAAGATTTTTCCGTTATATTCCCGCGATGGATTCGGCGATGCCTTCCGATGTGATTCCCAGCGATTGCAGAAGCTCTTCGGGATTGTAACGGTCGTAAAATTTCTTTTCGAGCCCGTAAACTTTGACGCGAAGAGGAGAATCGGCAAGGTAGGTCGCCACTTTGGAACCAAAGCCGCCGTCGATAATGCCGTCTTCCAACGTGATGACTAGCGAATGGTTCTTTTTGAGGTTGTCCAGCGTCTGGGTATCGATGTCCGAAGCGAATCTCGGATTGATGAGCGTCGGGACGAAATGCAATTTTTCCTGAATGGTTTTGGCAAGCGATTCGCCCCGCTGGAAAAAATCGCCGAGGGCGATGATCGCCACTTTTTCCCCGGCCTGTTCCGTTTTAAAACGAACTTGTGCGTAATCCGAATCGGCTGCGCGGGAATCTTCTATCACGCCGTTTCCCGGAATCAAGACGATGGTCGGGTGATCCTGCTGCTCGATGGCGTATTCTACCATGGACAGATATTCCGCTTTATTGGTCGGTGCGAGCACACGGACATTCGGAATGTTGCCGTAAATCGAGTTGATGTAAATGCCGAGATGCGTCACGTCGGTCAGCGTGTTGAAACTGGAATAATTGAGAATGACGGCGATGGGATTATTGTTGATGGCTGTGTCCTGAGCCATCTGATCGTAAGTCCGCTGTAAAAAAGTCGCATTGGTCACGACGACGGGTTTTGCTCCGCGTTTTGCCGCCCCCGAAGCCATCGCGATGGCCTGTTCTTCGGCGATACCGACGTCGGCGTATTGGGAACCGAGCGCTTGCCGAATCGCAGGAGAAAGTCCGACCGAAGCGGGCATTGCCGGCGTAATCACCAGAAGTTTAGGGTCTTTTTTGGCTTTTTCGAGCAGATAGTTCGCAGTGATGGACTCATAACTTTCTCCGTCGCCCCAATCGACTGTCGGCTTGCCACTGGCCCTGTCAAAGGGCGCGCACCAATGCCAGGCTTCCTTGTTTTCTTCGGCGAACGGGTAGCCTTTTCCTTTGAGGGTGTGGATGTGCACGACGACAGGATGGTCGATGTCTTTCACTTTTTGGAAGGTTTGAATCAGGCTTTGGATGTCGTTGCCGTTCGGTTCATAAAGGTAATCGAACCCGAGCGCTTTGAAAAAATTCGGGTTGGCGTTTCCGTTGGAAAGGCGAAGGGCTTCCAGATTTTTATAGATGCCGCCGTGATTTTCGGCAATGGACATCTCGTTGTCGTTCACAATCACGATAAAGTTGGAATGCAGTTCGGAACCCGCATAATTCAAGGCTTCCAGAGCTTCGCCGCCCGAAAGGGAACCGTCGCCGATAAAAGCGATGATGTTTTCTTTTTCATGGGCGAGGTCGCGGGCTTTGGCAAGACCGGAAGCGAGGGAAATCGATGTAGAAGTATGCCCGACATTGAAAAAATCGTGTTCCGATTCGTCGGGATTTGTGTAGCCGGAATTTTCGTTCAGTTTGGCGCTGTCGATATAGCCGTTTTTTCTGCCAGTGATGATTTTGTGCGCATAGCTTTGGTGCGACACGTCAAAAACGATTTTGTCTTGAGGGGAAAGGAAAACGTAATGCAGGGCGATTTCCGCTTCGACCGTCCCGAAGTTGGGACCGAAATGTCCGCCTTTTTGAGTGAGCCGATTGAAAAGCGCTTCGCGAATTTCTGCGGCGAGAACTTCTAGTTCAGAGGCGTTTAAATTTTTAACGTCGGCGGGGAAGTTGACTTTTTGCAAAATTTCGTACATGAAAACCTCGTGTTTTGAATGCGATTATCAATATACATTCGAAAATGAAAATTGCAGTCGGCCTGTCCGCTTTGCTTGGAAAGCGATGAAGTCTCCCACAACGACTCGCTTCAATTCGCTTGCTCTTTTCTTTCGGAAATAAAATGCAATAGCGATTCCATCCATTCCTTTTTCGCTTGGGCGAGCTTTTCGATGGAAATCTCGTCGGCGGGGCTGGAGTCGCGCAGGGCTTTCAACTGGCGGTAGGCGTTGAGCATCTCGGCGGCTTGGGGAAAATCCGGCGTCAGATTTTGCAAAGCTTCTTCGATTTTTTCGTCGGAGTAGTAGCGCAAAACCCCTTGCAGATAGGTTCGGATAAATTCGTCGATATTGCCGTCTTCCTTTTGCTTTCGGGCGATTTCGAACTCAAACGGGCTGATTTTGTCCATCCATTCGGCTTCTCGGATGTATAAATCGTTATCCAAAGCGATGGCGTTTTCCTGCCTGGAGATGCGGAGCTGCTCGGCGAGTAGTGGACGGTAGGATTCCATGTCCACGTGGATTCCTTCCGCCAAGAGGAAAGCTCCCAGATTATTCAGATTTTTTTCGGAAGGGGCTTCCAAAACGCGTTCCTTTAAAATGGCGAGTCTGGATTCCCGGGGGAGTGCCTGGAATCGGGGATTGTCCAAATCGGTTGCCCGCAGGTGCAGGACAAAGGCTCGAAAAAGAAGCAGGGCAAGGAGGAGAGTAAAAATAATAGCGGCGGTCATCGTGCTGTAATCTTAGAAAAACAGATCATTATTCTCGGAAAGAAGCCGCGCTATTAAATGCTGTTGGTCACTCTTTTTTGCCTTTTTAGGGAAATTCGTAAAAAAAAGATTGCGGAAAGAATCGATTGAAGCGAAAAGTTTTATATTTGGGGGAAATATATTCCTACACCCTTTTTTGGTGGAGATTGTGTACATGATGAAAAAAATTTTGATGTTTGCCACGGCTCTTTCTGCGGGGGCTTTTGCTCAGGTCTCTTCAATACCCATTACGCTGGACGTGATTGTCCGCGACTTCCAACCCAGTCACCCCGACTTCGAAAACTTCTCGGAAGAGGCCGTAAACCATATGGACGCGATCTATGGTTACAACAAGCCGGGTTACGATGCGGATTGGTACAATCGGGCCGCGTATCATAATAGCTGCGGAAACAAGGAATCTTTCGCTAAATATCAAGCCGGTGTTCCTCTGGGCAAAGACGGCCTGCCTTGGACTGCAAACACGCTGCTTCCACCCTATTTGCAAAAGCAGACCGCTTCTTCTGCCATTTTGACCTATGGGCAGTGCAGTAACTCGGCAATTCCGGGGGTTAAGAATCAGCGCGGATTTGGATCGAATACAGCCACTCAGTTTAAGGGCGTTATAAAAAATACCTGTTTCGGTAGTATGTATTGGGAAAACAACGTGGTCTATACTCCAGGTATGGTTCAGCCTTATCTGACTTTTGATATGGATGAAGAGGGCAATCCGCTTTACCTGGAAGGTGCGCATATCCATAAATTGGGTGATGCTTGCGATAACTCGTTTTTTGAACAGTGGTTTGAAGATGTCGGCGGAATCAATAAACGTTCCAACTTGACATTGGATATTCCGACTGCTGCCGACGATCCCAAATACAAGGAATTGGACTACAACTACAACAACGGCGGCTATTTCCCGCTGGATGTTGTCGATCCGGCTTCTCAAAAATGGCTGGGTTCTGTGGAAGGAACGGACCAGTTTGGACCGCAGAGCTTTTCGATTTTCTGCCCTCCGTATAATTATCAATATGCTTCAACGCAGGACGACTTCCTTGGTCAGAATACCTATGCTCTTTGCTTGGATTGGCTGAATTATGGAGGTCCCCGCGCTTTGACTGCGGAACAGGCGATGACTATTGCCGCTTCTAAAGGCAATATCGGCGTTCAGCATTTGCGCAATTACAACTTCACCATGATGGGTTATGCGAATTTCCGCTATTACAAAGCCAACAATACCGACGAATTAAATCAGGAAATCTTTGAATTTGCCGGCGACGATGATATGTGGATTTTCGTGGATGGCGTGCTTGCCGTGGATTTGGGCGGCACCCACCTGGCGACTCCGGGCATTGTGAACATTCGGGAATTGGCGATGAATAATCACGGTTGTAATGCGGGCGAACCGTTGGCTGCTGTTCAGCAGAGCAAGGGTGCTTGTGCCGCGGACGGCTGGACGGACGGATCTTGGCACCATCTGCACTTCTTCTATGCGGACCGCCAGTCCGATGGCTCCAACCTTTACATCCGTGCAAACCTCGCCGAAGTCGCTGCTTCTGCCTATGGTCAGCCCCGTATTCTCGAAGCGGAACTCGTCAAAAACGACGCAGGCAACTTTGACACTTATATCTATGTCAGTTCGCAGCTTTCCGATGAAACGGTCAATTTGATCAATGCGGCGAATGGCCAGTATTTCCCGATTTTGACCAAGCGCGGAATGGATACTTTGGCCTATCAGATTACAGGTTTCAAGTATGTTCAAAGAACCGCCAAAGGTTATTCCTACGAAATCAAGGGAAAACTCTGTAAGGATGCCCTTTGCACCGATTTGCGTAATCCGGCTTTTGGCGACTCTTTGGCCTTTAACCATCCTGCCAACGATGTGGATCCCGTCAATAGCATTTTCGCTTCGGTGATGCAGGTGTTCTCGAAGACGGGCAAAGCTGTAGATACTTATCACTGGGGTCCGGTGACAACGGTTACGATGTCGCAATCGACGACGATTGTTCCCGCCGATACGACGATCGACCGTCCGCCGTTTGACGATTCCAGACTTCCGAGCGGGGAATTGAGTGACAAGCAGACCGGTGAAATCGTTGTCAGTGTTTTGCCGCCGAGTTATGCGAATGCGGAAGATCAGGGTGCTTGGATTGCCGATTCTTTGAAGCATTACACGCAGGCTCCTTCGATTGGTAGTGATGGGAAACCCGTGCCTGGTTCTTCAATCATTAATTCGACAACAGGAGGCGCCGCTTCTTCAAATGCGACGGCTCTTTGCGGAACCGATGCTGCCGGAACGGAAAACTGCGTAAGCTTCTCCTTTATAACCGATGAAGCTTTCCGCGTGAACGTCCGAATCTTTGACCATCTCGGCCATTTTGTGAACCAGTATAACCAGGAACTTTCTACAGAACAGTTCAATGCGATTACGGGTTCTTATGCGCCGACGGATTGCAGTTTGATTCCAGAAACGACGATGGGCACAATTGCCGCCAGCGTCAAGATGTATCCGGTTTCTAAGAATGGACGCAAGCTTGGAACGGGTGCTTACATCTATCAGATTTCCCTGATTGAATTCCCGCAGCCGCATTGCACCAATGTGGGCGGTGAACTGAACTGGTCTGCGGGAACGTATCGTCGAACCGAATACAAGCAGACCCGCGGCTTCCGTCGCATTACCGAATAGCGGCGAGTTTTAGAAATTCATCCCGGGCGTTTCGCTCGGGATTTTTTTGTGGATTATATATTCCGCCCAAGTCGTCAAAAATCTAGAATGGCAATTGGCCTGAATAACAGCGACCATTGTGAGTTCCAAAGTAGCTTCTGTCATAGCGAGTTCCGAATTTGCATTCATCATTGCGAACATCCCCCCCCCCGTCATTGCGAACGTAGTGAAGCAATCCAAACGCATGCAAGAAGATTGCTTCACCCTAAAGGGTTCGCAATGACAAATGACCGCCACGCTTCCACGAAACTTGGCAATTTATTGCCTTAGGGAGTCGCTCGCATCGCAAGGAGGGACGGTCAGCCGGCAGACAAGAGGCTCCTCGCCATGACTTAGAACACTCGCTCGCAATGGCGCGTGCAACTTTGCCGCCACGTGACGGGGATAAAAATAAGCGGCAGAGTTCAAAATGTGGGGAAGCACCTTCTTCCAGTCAATTTTTGGCGACCCTCTTTATTAAATGACTTGGAGAGTATTCTTTTTTTGAAAATGGAATTGGTAAATACCCGCCGGTTTTCTAAATTTGGGATATCAAAGAGGTATTTATGTCCGAAGAATTGAATTTGAAATTTGTCTCCCCGCAACCGCTTCGCTACGGTGAAAATTCCCACCAGTCCGCTGTTTTTTATCGGGATCCGACTTGTGATGAAGCAAGCCTTGCGATGGCAAAGCAGCTCCATGGAAAAGAACTTTCCTACAATAACATTGTCGATGCCGACGCGGCTCTGGAAATGGCTCGCGAGTTTAGCGATTCCAATGCGATTGTCATTGTGAAGCACATGAATCCCTGCGGCTTGGCGACGGGCGAAACCCTGCTGGAAGCGATGGAAGCGGCTTGGGCTGGGGATCCGGTTTCGGCTTTTGGTTCTGTCATCGCTTCATCTCGCAAAATCGACCTCAAGACGGCAGAATTTCTGAAGGGCAAGTTTGTGGAAATTCTTTTGGCTCCGGCTTTTGACGAGGACGCTCTTGAATTTTTGAAGAACAAGTCGAAGGATATTCGCCTGCTGGAAGTCGGCAAAATCGAAAAGGCGAAGCGTGTCAAGGTCTATAAGCATGTGATTGGCGGGATGCTGGTGCAGGATCGCGATGTCGATACTTATGAAAAATTTGAATGCGTCACCAAAGCGCAATTCCCGAAGAACAAAGAAGAACTGGCTCGCTTTACATGGCTCGTGACCAAGCATACCAAGTCGAATGCGATAGTCATGGGCTACGAATACAAGCCCGGCTATTTTCAAGTGTTGGGACTTGGACCGGGACAGCCGAACCGCATTGACAGCAATTTGCGCCTTTGCCAGCCGCGTGTCCGGGACAACGTCGCCCGGATGGATGCCGCCAAGCCTTTCTTTGATGCCGAAGGAAAACTGGTCGATGAAGCTGGCCTTAAAGCTTTGGAACGGAAGGTCTTTGGCGAAGTCGTCATGGGTTCCGACGCCTTCTTCCCGTTCCCGGATAACGTGGAAGCGGCTCACGATGCCGGAGTTCGCTACATTGTTCAACCCGGCGGATCCAAGAAGGATGACTTGTCCATTGCCGCAGCGGACGATTTCGGCATGGCGATGGTCTTTACCGGAATGCGCCACTTCCGTCATTGATTTGGTTCCGATGAGTTTGAAAAATACACGGACAAGTGCCTGCGAAACTTACCTTATGGTTTTGGACTTTTTGAAAAAGGCCTACCGCAAGGGGCTTCGCAAGGTCAATTCCTCGGATTGGAAATCCTTTTGCGATAAATTGAAGACTTCTTCGGTTTCTGCGGAAGAGGCAAACGCCATCGGTTTTTGGACAATCGAAAATCTGGCTTGTCACAATCCGTCTCGGATGCAGCCGCGCTCCCTGCAAGAATTTGAAGAGAGAATTTTTCCGGGGGCGGTACATAGCGAGCTGGTGGAAGCCGTACAATTTGGCATGGTCAGCGAATTGCAGTGCGAAAACATTCTGGAAGAATTTTTGGAAAATTCATCGCAGGCGGTTTTGCCCGACAAGATGCTTTCATCGCTTTCCGATGTCTGGTCCAGGAATATCCAAGGCTTTCGTTCAATTAAGGTCAGCTGATGCGAGTGCGTGTAATCGGAGGCGGTCTTGCCGGTTGCGAAGCGGCGTTGCAGCTGGCGTGCCGCGGTTTTGACGTGGATCTTTACGAGATGCGTCCGCATCGGATGACGCCCGCCCATCGGGACGGTTCTTTGGCGCAGCTGGTCTGTTCGAACAGCCTGAAGGGAATGGAGCCGACGTCGGCGCACGGCCTCTTGAAGCGGGAATTGCGGCTGCTCGGGAGTTTCCTTTTGAAATCGGCGGACGAGGCCCGGGTTCCGGCGGGGGAGTCGCTGACGGTCAATCGGGAGCTTTTCAGCCAATCGGTGGAAAGGGCGATAGCTTCGGCTTCTCGCATTCACTTGCATCGGGAAGAAGTGGCGAGTCTTGCGGGCGACTTGCCGACGATTGTGGCGGCGGGTCCTTTGGCGAGCGATGCTTTGGCGGACGATATTTTCGCGCGGTTGGGCGGTGAACGCCTGCACTTCTTTGATGCGATTGCTCCTGTTGTGGAAACGGATTCCATCGACATGGATCACGCATTTTACATGAACCGCTGGGAAAAGGGTGAAACGGCGGATTTCATCAACTGCCCGCTGGACAAGGAAACCTACGATGAGTTTGTGAGAAGGCTTCGCGAAGCGGAGTCGGTGGAGCCTCGTCCGTTTGAAAAAAAGGAATTGTTTGAAGGCTGCCTTCCGATAGAGGAAATGGCGCGTCGCGGAGAAAATACGCTGCGCTTTGGACCGATGCGGCCCGTGGGACTTGGGCTTGGAAACAACGGGCATAAATGGTATGCGGTAATCCAGCTGCGAGCGGAGAACAAGGAAAAGACGCTTTTCAATATGGTCGGATTTCAGACCCGCTTGCATTATGGAACTCAGAAGGAAATTTTCACTCTCGTGCCCGCATTGCGGAATGCCCGCTTTGCTCGTCTTGGAGCTATGCATCGCAATACCTTTATTGAAAGCCCTAAACTTTTGGATGAAACGCTTCGATTAAAACCCGAAGTGGAAAAAGAAAACGGCCTGCCGCCGACTTGGTTCGCGGGCCAGATTACGGGGGCCGAAGGCTATACGGAAGCGATTGCGACGGGATGGTATTCCGCTTGGAATATGGCGAATACGCTGCTCCACGATAAAACGGACGAACTTCCGGAAGAAAGCTGCATCCGTTCGCTGCTGCATCATCTGGTGAGTCCTAATGAAAATTTCCAGCCGATGAATTTCAATTTCGGTCTGCTGCCGCACAAGCAGGATTACAAAAAGAAAGACAAGAAACGCCTTTTGGCGGAGCAGGAAGATTTGGCTATTCGGGAATGGATTGCCGGACGCTCTCTTCCCGATGTCGAATAGAATCAATCGCAGACGTGCTGGAGCTTGATAATCTGCTCCTTGCCCCATTCTTCGAAGGTGTCGCTTTGGATGTGCGCTTTGGCGTCGCGCATGAGCTTTAAATAGAAATGCACGTTGTGGATGCTCGCCAGGGTCATGGCGAGAATTTCGCCGGAATGAAAAAGGTGGCGCAGATAGGCGCGGCTAAAGTTTTTGCAGCAGTAGCAATCGCAGTTTGGGTCGGGTGCTAAGTCGAGGGATTTGGCGTAGCGACCGGCTTTGTAATGCAGAACTCCTTCGCTGGTAAAGAGCATGCCGTTGCGGGCGTTGCGCGTGGGCATGACGCAGTCGCACATGTCCACCCCGCGGAAAATCAGTTCGAGCAGGTTCCAGGGAGTACCCACACCCATGACGTAGCGGGGCTTGTCTTCGGGCATCAGGTTTGTGCAGAAGTCGGCGATTTCATACAGGGTTTCGGTCGGCTCTCCCACGGAAAGTCCGCCGAGCGCATAACCGTCCGGGTTGATTTTTTGGATTTCTGCAATCGCTTTTGCCCGGAGTTCTTTGTGCATTCCGCCTTGGATGATGCCGAAAAAACTCTGGTCGTAGCCAAAGAGCGGGGGATTTTTTTCCAGGTATTCTTTCGCGAGGCGCGTCCAGTGCAGGGTGTAGTTCAGCGACTTGAGTGCTTCCTGTTCCGTGCTGGGGTAGGGCGTGCATTCGTCGAGAGCCATAATGATATCGGCTCCGATTTCCCGCTCCGCCTTCATAACGCTTTCGGGAGAAAAGAAATGCTTGGAACCGTCCAGATTACTGCGAAATTCGATGCCGTCCTTTTTGATTTTGCGTAAATCCTTGAGACTCCACACTTGAAATCCGCCGCTATCCGTGAGAATCGGGCCGTGCCAGTGCATAAAGCGATGCAGCCCGCCAGCGTTTTTGATGAGTTCTGTTCCCGGGCGCAAATACAGATGGTAGGTGTTTCCCAAAATGATTTCTGCTTGAGCTTCGTCCAGATCGCGGGGAGTGAGGCCTTTGACGCTTGCCTGAGTGCCGACGGGCATAAAGATGGGCGTCGTGATTTCACCGTGGCCGGTTTTGATTTTTCCCAACCGGGCTTTCGATTTGGCGGATGTTTTCAGAAGTTCGAAGCAGTTCTTTTGCATAAACGTATCGCAGTATATTTAACGGGTTTTGACGATGGTCCATGCTTCATCGAAAAGGCGGGCGGCGTCCCCCGGATCTTGCAGGAAGACCATGCGCTTGATTTCTTCTGCTGTTGGGTTGATGACGCGGTTTTCGGTAAAGTCCTTGTCCAAAAATTCGAGTGCCTTGGTGTTCGGCGTGGCGTAGTTGATGTATTTGGCCAGCTGCGCGCCGATTTTTCCATCGAGAATGTAGTTCATGAATTTGTACGCACCGTCGGGATTGGGAGCCTTGCTGCTGAGAGTCATGGCATCCACCCACATGAAGGATCCTTCCGTGGGAATCGCGAACTGGAGAGTGGAATCCTCGTCGATAGCTGCCATCGCTTCGCCGTTGAAAACGATGGCCGCCCAGTCCATTTTGGAAAGCACTTTGTCCTTGCCGCCGACGGAACCGTCAAAGCCGAGGAAGTGCGGATCCTTTTTCGCCTGCAAAATATATTCGACGGCCTGGTTGATTTCGTCCTTGCTTGTGCTGTTTGCATTGAAACCCTTTGCCTGCAAAGCCATGGAGAGCATGGAACGGCTCTCTTCGAGCAAACTAAAATTGCCTTTGGTGTTCTTGGCGTCGAAAAGCATGCTGTAGCTGACGTTCATCGGGTCGATGGTGGAATCGCGATAGAGAATGCCGGTCGTTCCCCACAGATACGGAACGGTGTATTCGTTTGTCGGGTCGTAGCTCGGATTTTTGAATTGGTCGGCGATGTTTGTCTTGTTCGGGATTTTTTCCATATCGATTTTGCCGATAAGCCCCAAGTGGATCATCTGCTGGATAACGACATCGCTTGCGATGATGACGTCGTATTGGGCGGTGCCGACGGTCTGCAATTTGCTAATCATCTCTTCTTGCGCTTCGTAGAGTTCGATTTGCAGCTTGTAACCGGTCTGTTTTTCAAAATCGGTAATCATATCCGGATCGATATATTCGCTGTAAATCATGACGGTGACTTTCGTCGGCTTGGCGGCTTCGTTTTTGGCCTCTTTGCAGCCGAACAGAGTGGCGACTGTCAAAATGGAGAGTGCGAGAAGAAATTTTTTCAAGGTGAGTCCTTTTGAAGAAAGTGAACGGCTTGTTTTGGGGTAAATTTAGGAATTTTTCGTGAAAAATAGGGAGGATTTTTCGGAATGCGGAAATTGTTAGGCTTTTCTAAAAATGATGTTGAAGCTTGCTTCGACTCGTTCGGCTGGCTCAGCGACAGGTGTGCGGTGTTGTGGCGAAAAATAAAGTGTGATTTTTTTCCCTTTCGCGGGAGCGTTTCTGTTTCGGGAAGGACACTCTCTTTTGGGCGGGGCGTGCTTTTTTGCACGAGAAATTTTTTCATGAGTGATTTCGTTTGGAAGAAGAAGTTCTCCGTGGAACAAGTGAAGGTTTTTTTCACTAATGCTTCGTCTTCTCGGACGGTGCTTTTTTGCAGGACAGGTGGAGTGTTCGGAGTTGCGAAGCCCACCCTCCCCCTATCCTGCACCAACCCCCTTGAGCACGCTTCTTGTCTGTTCTTGTCTGCTGATGCGGGGCGCAAGTTTTTTGAACGGGACTGCCGTTTGGGAGGAAAATTTCGTTACGGAAAGAAAAGAGGTTTCCCTTTCGCGGGAGCGTTTCTGTTTCGGGAAGGACGCTCTATTTTGGATGGGGCGTGCTTTTTTGCACGAGAAATTTTTTCACGAGTGATTTCGTTTGGAAGAAGCGTTGTTTTTTCTGAACTTTCCTTTTTGGAAATGAGTTTTCTTTTGGAACGGGCATTGCTTGTTTGCAAAGGCGTTACTTTTTCCGCGGACGTTGCTGGTAACGTTTTTGTGAGAGACAAGGAGAGCGGCAGGCTTGCTAACCCCTATTCACCATCCGCGAGTCGATATTCACTTCCATTTTGATCGGGATATTTTCTATTATTAGGAATAAAAGCATAAAGGATTTCTATGGCAAATTTGAATGATGATGACGAACTCGACTCTTTTTCGAATGAGCGGGCGAATGAAGACAATATCGAAAGCGCGATGAAACCGCATGATTACAGTTCTCGTCGCGTTCTTGTATGGGAGGGCGACGATCAACGCCGGAATTACGCTGTCGAAGTGATTTCGACTCTTTTGACGGGGGCTTTTGTGGAGGGTGTCGCGACAGAGGCCGAAGCTTTGCAGAAATTGGACGAGGAGCTTTGGGATACTTTTGTCGTTGATTTTTATAACGAAGGCTGTTCTGAATCCGAATTTGTGAAAAAGGTGAACAACTATCCGGATTCGATTCTGGTCGCTTTGAACCTGGCGCCGTTTACCCTTCCCGAAGAGCGCAACCGTTACAAGATTGAACCTCTCCGCAAATTGTTTGAAATTGAAAAGCCCAAGGCGGAAGACGAAGAAGCATCTTCCGAGGATGAGGATTCCTTCAACGAGGATAATTTCAGGGATTGATGATGGCAGAAGCCAAATCGGCGATTGATCTTGTCCATGTTTCCAAGGCTTACCCCGGAGAAGCCGATGCGGTAAACGATGTTTCGCTTTCCATTCGGGAGGGCGAATTCATCGTTCTGGTCGGTCCGTCCGGGTGCGGAAAGTCTTCGGTCTTGCGGATGATTGCCGGCTTGGAATCTCCGTCGCGCGGTAAATTGTTTTTGCATGGCAAGGACGCCAGTCGTCTGGAGCCGAAGGACCGCGACATTGCGATGGTCTTTCAAACCCATGCGCTTTATCCGCACATGACGGTTCGCGAGAATCTGGAATTTGCCTTGCGCATGCGGGGAATTTATTCGGCGGCGGAAATCAAGGAGCGTCTCCGCGAAGCGATTGAAATTTTGGATCTGGATTCCATCTTGGACAGGAAGCCGAAGCATCTTTCCGGAGGGCAGCGGCAACGCGTTGCTCTGGGGCGCGCCTTGGTGCGGAAGCCGAAGATATTTCTCTTTGACGAACCGCTTTCCGGTCTGGATGCCAAAATGAAAAACCAGATGTACGTGGAACTGGGACGGCTGCATTCCCGTTTGCAGGCGACGATGGTGTTTGTCACCCATGACCAGAACGAAGCGATGATGATAGGGGACAGGGTCGTCTGCCTTTCCAAGGGAGCCATCCAGCAGGTGGGAACGCCCATGGAATTGTATTCGCACCCGGCGAACGATTTTGTGGCGAGTTTTATCGGCAACCCTCCGATGAATATCTTTGCGGCGCAGTGGACGTGGGACGGGCTCTTTTTTGAAAAGGCGGCTTTTACGTTTCCCGTTTCCGAAGATTTTCGGCGTCGCTTTGCCAATGTTCCAAGGCTTCTTGTCGGCGTTCGTCCGGAATTTTTTACGGTTTCAAATGCGTCGCCGACAGCGATGGCCGTTACGGTTGAAGTCATCGAGCGGCTGGGGTTTGAAACCCTGATCTATGCCCAGTGCAACGACCAGAGCTTTGTTTTGCGCGTGCCTCCGACGGAATCTTTTTTTGTCGGGGAAAAGATATTTCTGTCTTTGGACGAAAAGAATATCCACCTGTTTGATATTTCGACGGGAGTCAGTTTCCTTTGATCGAGCGGTGCGCCATGCGGATTTTCGCCGCTTTGCTGTGTGCGCTCGCCCTTTGGGGCTGTGAAACGGAGCGTTCCCTCAAAAAGGAAGTTCTTCAGCTTTGGATTATGCCGAACAGTCCGGATCCGGCTGCGGATATGCTGCACGTCCTGCGCAATTTTGAATTGGAAAATCCCGGCATTGAAGTGCAGGTGACGATTCTCGACTGGAGCGTCGCCTGGACAAAAATCACGACGGCTGCGGCGACGCATAGCGGACCCGATGTCCTGCAGATGCCGACGACGTGGGCGGCTTCCATTTCGGCGATGGGAGCTTTGATGCCCCTTGATTCGCTGCTTGCCGTTTCGGGTGGGGATTCCGCTTTTGCGGAGGTTTCCATGAAGTTTGCGCGACCGGGGACTTCCTTTGCGACTTCGCTTCCTTGGTTTCTGGATGTTCGACCGCTTTTCTTTCGCCGGGACGTGCTGGCCGAAGCGGGAGTGGACCCGAAAACGCTGCTGAACTGGACGGATTTCCGAAAGGCTCTTTTAAAAATTCAGAAGGCGGATTTGACAATCGAGGGAATGCGCATTGCGCCTATCGGATATCCCGGAAAGCACGATTGGAATGTCATCCATAATTTGGCTCCCTGGATTTGGGGCGCTGGTGGGGATTTTCTGGATTCGACGGGAAGCGAAAGCCGTTTGGCGACAAAGGAAAGCATTGCCGGTATCCTTTTTTATTTGAATCTGGTCCGCGACGGATTTAACAGCAAAAAGAACTTGACGAAGAATACGAATCAGGTGAGCATGGATTTTGATGAAGGGCGGCTGGCTTTCTGGTTCGATGTGACGAACAAGACGCTTTATTTGGACAGTCCGCGTTTTTTGGGAGGCTCTTCCAAGAATGTGACGGCGCGCAATTATTCCGTGATGCTTCCGCCGACGGCCCCTGCCGGAAAAAGCACCTATTATTTTGCGGGCGGCTCCAATCTTTCCGTCTCCCGCTTTACCAAGCACAAGCGTTCGGCGATGGCGCTGGTTCGCTACCTTTCTTCCCGTCCGGACGTGCAGTTGGAACTTTCGCGCGTGACCGGTTTTTTGCCGGCGCTTCTTTCGACGTATGAATATCCGTATTTCAAGGAAGATGAAACGCGGGGCGTTTTTCAGCAGATGATTTCACGCTTGCGTTCGTATCCGGCGGTACCTTATTGGGGAGAAATCGAAACGGAAATTCTTTTGCGTCGTTTTGGCAACATCTTTGACTTGATTACGTTGAGCGGCGACAACGCCTGGCCGGAAAAAGAAATCCTCTCGGAAATTCGTGCGGCGGACAGCGAAATCAACCGCTTTATTAAACGGCAGCGGGAGAGCGGCAAATGACGAGGCGTTATTTCTTTATTTTGCCGATGCTGGCTTTTGCTGTCGTTTTTTTGATGGTGCCCGTCCTGTTCGGTCTGCTCCTTCCTTTTTTTGACGGAAATTCGCAGAACGCTCTGGGCGGTTCGTTCAGCATCCAGAATTTTTTCAAGGCGGTTTCTTCGGCTTCGGGAACGGGGCTTATCGACGCGGCGCGCAATACGGTGATTTACACGCTTTGCGTTTCTAGCGGAAGCATTGTGCTCGGTCTTTTTGGCGCGGTTATTGTAACGCAGAAGTTTCCCACGGTGAAAATCGTTCGCGGGCTGATGATGATTTCCTGGGTGGTTCCGACGTATATTGTCGGGCTTCTTTGGGGATTCATGTGGCAGCAGGATGAAGGCATTATCAATACGCTCCTGTTCGACTATTTGCATTGGGATCGGATTTCCGGCTTGTTCGGCGCCGTCTGGACGTATTCGGACAACGGAATTCTGATCAAGCCGAATTGGCTGACGGGACCGAATACGATTTGGGCGATTATCGTTCCGGCTATCTGGAGAAACTGGCCGTTTTGCATGATGATGTTTTTGTCGGCGATGGCGGCGATTCCACGGGATATTTACGAAGCGGCGGAATTGGACGGCGTGCCTAGCCGCGAGCGTTTTTTGCATATCACGCTTCCGATTCTCAAACCGATTTTTGCCGTCATTATTTTGGAATGCCTGGTCATCAATATGTATAGCTTCAATCTGGTGGCGATGATGTTCGGAAATGGAGCCGGCTTTCCGGGAAAATACGGCGACCTGATGATGACTTTTTTGTACCGCACGTCTTTCCAGACCTGGAATTTCGGGGCGGGAGCCGCTTTGGGAACGTTGATGATGATTGTAGCACTTTTCGGCGTTTCGCTTTGGTATCGGAATTTTGCAAAGGATTTGCACCATGCTTAAATTCCTCGCCTGGGCTTTCGCTTTTTTGAATATCGCGCCGCTTTTATGGATGGTGTGGAGTTCCCTTTTGGGATCGAGCGAAATCCAGCAGGGGAAAATTCTTCCCGATCCGTATCCGAATGACGTCGTGTTTGTGGAAAAAATTTCGGATGGCCGCATTGTGGCGGGGACTTTGCACGGTCAGATTTACCAGTTTGAAAACGGAAATCTGGACTCTCCGATTCGCCGCTCTTTGGATCTCTCGGCGGTTTCTGTAAATTACACCGTTGCGGATTCCAGCCTCTATGCGTTTTCTCCGGATGAAGGCGTGATGCGGGTGAATTTGAATCGCTGGAAAGTGGATAATCGTTGGGATCTGGGGGATTTTGAAGAGGCGTATCGGAAAAGCGATTTCTCGGAATTCCGCTACGTTCCAAACCAGATGCCTGAAGGAGAATTTTCCAGGCTCGGTGCCCTTCTCGATTCGCTTCCGCTTGCGGAAAACGCCAAGTGGACTTTGGCGGAAGTTTTGGGTTCGCCTTTTCCCCGGGATTCTTCGATAATTCAAAAACTCAATGGCATTTTGAATTCTCCGCAAGTGCTTGCGCGGGTAATTGGCGTCTGGCAGGGAAAATCGGACTGGGTGAACCCGGCTATCGGCAGCCTTTTGAAAAAAAGGAACCGCTCCGATGCAGATAATCGTCGTCTGTTCCGCTGGTGCCTTGCAGAACGGGCTCCTAGCCCGCTGACGATTTTTCGGCAGATTCCGTGGACGCCTATCTGGGTGAATCGTGTTCCTGCCAGCGATCACGGGGTTTCAGTGGTGAGCGCTGGCGATTACTTGTGCGTGGGCATGTGGTGGGAACAGTTTCCGGGAATTGCCTTTGTACACAAAAAGACGGGAAAAATCCATTGGCTGACTTCGCAGTGGGGGCTTCCCTCCAGTTCCGTGCAGCGGATTTTGCGGATTTCGGATTCGGAAATCCTGGTGGCGCACGACCAGGGATTTTCCTTGGTCGAAGTGGAGAGGCAAAAAGTCAAGGCGAATTATCTTTTTGGCGAAGGCGGTCTTCCCTTTTATAACGGGCGGGATTTGCGCTTGTCCGTGGTGAATCGCAGTGCGATGCTGTTTGCCTGCGGGCGGCAGATTGTCTTTTTCGATATCCGCGCGGGGCGCGCCATAAAACGGCTTTACGAGGATTCGGAGCTTTTCCAGTCCGATATTTCCGTTATCAAGAGCGGCGAAGAACGCGTCTTTTTTGGACTTGTAGGCGGGCTCGTGGAAATGAACTTGTGGGATTTGTTGAGCGAAGTCGGCAACCAGAAAACCTATTCCGTTCTAGGGACGGCGACAAGTCTTTCTTTGGATGGAAACCGCTTGCTGGTCGGCATGCAGGGCGGCAAAATCTCCCTTCTCGACTTGGAAAATCCAGAAAGAAATCAAAATCTCCAATTGCCAGAAGGCGGCATTTATTTGCATTGGCGAAATTATGAAGACTTGCTCCGTATGATTCCCTTTGGCACTTTTTTCACCAACTCGCTCTTGATTTGCGGGACGACGGTTTTGATTTGCCTTTTGCTGGGTTCTTTGGCGGGCTTCGGGCTTTCCCGGGCGACGAGAAAGTTGCGTATTGTGGTCAATGCGGGGCTAATCTGGAGCCAGATTGTGCCAAACGTCCTCCTTTTGATTCCCGCTTTTTTGCTGGCTTCGTATTGGCAACTGCATACGCCGATTCAAATGCTGAACACCCGATGGGGAATCATTCTGTTGTACTCGGTCCTTTTCTTGCCGATGACGGCTTGGATTTTGCAGAATTTTTTCCGCTCGGTTCCCCGGGAAATCGAAGAAGCGGCGATGATTGACGGCTGCACGGCGTTTTCCGCCTTTTTTCGGGTCATTGTGCCGTCGTCTTTGCCGGGGATTTTGGCGACGGGAATTTACGTCTTTATTCTGGCGTGGGACGAGCTGATGTTCGCCTGGGTATTTTCGATGGACACTTCGTCGGCGACGATTCCTGTCGGTCTGCGCCTCTTTTTTGGACAATTCGGCTCCCGTTTTGACTTGATGATGGCTGCGGCGACTTTATCGACTTTGCCTGTCATCGTCCTCTTTTTGATTGTGCAACGCAAATTGCTGAGTGGATTCGCCGGTAGCCATTCGGCAGACGTTAAGAACAAGGGTTAGTAATCAGTTGGAAGTAGAATGTGGGGAGTTGGGTCACTCCGAGGCGCGGAGTGAACTCCGTCATTGCGATCCGTGCTACATCGTCATTGCGAGCGGTAGCGAAGCAATCTTATAGCCCATTCCCGAACTTTAGGATGGAGGCTTTGCTCTATTCGCCTAAAGGGAGCAAAGCTTCCAAGCCTTATGGGGGCAGCCACTTCTTCCATTGCTAGCGTCTCGTTGTCTGCGAAAAACTTCGAAGTTCCATTTTGTAATTTTACGAAGCTTTGTCCTTGCGCATAAGAAATCCCCGGAAAAATCCATTCCTGCCTGGGAATACGGCGATTCCTTGTGACAAAAGGCGGTTGCGGAACATTGACCATAATTTCCCAAAATATCGTCAATTGAAAATGCCGCGGCTTTGCGCTTGTTGGGGCATATAACTCCCTAAAAATTCTATATTCTCGGCGGTTCTTTTTGGAGTTTTTTGATGGCTGTTGCAAGAAAAAAATCGGAAGAGTCCCGGATGACGCGGATTTCCCGGATGTATTTCAATCGGATGTTTCCCAAACGAATGGATGCTTTGAAGGTCGCTCTTTCGGTTTTTGCGGGCGTGTTCATCGGAATCATGCCCACAATCGGCATCGCCATCATTTTGACTGTCGCCGCCTGTGCTTTTTTCAAACTTCCCAAGGTGCCGGGAGTCGTGTCGTCTTTTGTGGCGAATCCGCTGACCCAGTTCGGTTTCTTTTATCCGTCGGGATATTATATCGGGAAAAAAATTCTCCAGCCTTCGGCGATTTCTTTTGATTTCCTTCGGGAATTGGAAGGCCTCTCCTTTAGAAATTGCATCGATGTCGTGACTCGGCTTTGGAACGAAGCCTCCGGACACCTTTTGGCATTTTTGCTCGGCATCACCTTTATTGCGCTGGTTTTTGGAATCGCTTTCGGAGTTGCCGCCTATTTCATCGTTTCCTACCGCAAAAAGAAGCACATTGCGATTAAAAACAAGTATATTCAGGAACTGATTTCCGAAGACCAGAAAATCATTAAAGAAGCTAAACTCAAAGGAAAACACATGCATATCTTTCCGTTTAAAGCACTCCGTCCTGTGGATCCGAGTCAGGCCAAGGACATTTCCGCTTTGCCTTATGACGTCATGAACCGCGAAGAAGCCAAGGAAATGGCGAAGGGTTTGCCCCATTCCTATTTGCGCATCACCCGTGCGGAACTGGAACTGCCGGATTCTGTCGAGGCTTACGACCCGCAGGTCTATGCCCACGCTAAAGAAAATCTGGACAAGTTCATTGCGGACGGCGTTATCGCTTTCGATAAAAAGAACTGCCTCTACATTTATCGCCAGACGATGAATGGGCGGGAACAATACGGACTGGTCTGCACAGTTCCAGCAAAGGATTATTTTGACAACATCATCAAGAAGCACGAGCTGACCCGCAAGGATAAGGAAGACGACCGTCTGCGCCACGTTCTGGCGACGAATTCGAATACGGGGCCCGTGTTTCTCACCTATCGGGATCAGGGACAGTTTGAACTGCTCAAAAAAATTATCGCCCGCGACCCGGTCTATGATTTTGTGACGGAGGCCGACGGCTTTGGGCATACGGTATGGGTCATTGACGACGACAATGAAATCGAAGAAATTTGCCGTTCGTTCGATTCTGTTCCCGTGTGCTATATCGCCGACGGGCATCATCGCAGTGCCGCTGGAGCTCGTGCCGCCGGATACCGTGCCGCCCAGAATCCCAATAACCGCGGCGACGAGGAATACAACCGCTACCTGGCGATTCTCTTCCCGAGTACCCAGCTGAAAATTCTGGATTACAACCGCGTCCTCAAAGATTTGAACGGGCGCACGCAGGAAGAATTTTTTGCGGAACTGGAAAAAGTCTTTTCTATTGAGAAGCTCCCGTCCGCGGCGCATCCGTCCAAGCAGAACGTGGTGAATATGTATATCGGCGGAAACTGGTATGCGTGCGCGTTTAAGCCGGAATATCTGGAGGATTTGGGACCTGTCGATAGTCTGGACGTCGCCCTTTTGCAGAAGCTCGTTCTGAAGCCGCTCTTCAACGTGGACGATCCGCGCACGGCGAAGAACATCGATTTTGTGGGCGGAATCCGCGGGCTGGGCGAACTCGAGAAACGCGTGGATTCCGGTGAATGCGCCTGCGCTTTTGCCATGTATCCGACGACCCTTGACCAGTTGATGGCGATTGCGGATGCTGGCGAAATCATGCCGCCGAAGAGCACCTGGTTTGAACCGAAACTTCGGGACGGCCTTTTGGTCCACTCCTTGGATTGATTCGTGAGCGGGATTTGCGGAAATCGGATTTTAGGAATGCGCGCTGTTTTGTGCGTATTCCTTTTGGCGTTTTCCGCTTATGCGGGCAATGTAAAAACCGCAGGCGTTTCGGCGGGCGATGCCGCGACTCGCGACTTGCAGCTGCGCGAATTCGGGATGGTTTTTCATCCGCAGACATACGGCTATCTGGGGGCGAATCTCCTCTATTTTCCTCTTCCTGTTCAGACAAAACTCTCGACGGAATACGGCAAGCACGAGGGCTATGTCTTGCGCCAGAATTTTGCGGCCTACTTTGCGGATTCTTTGGGAAAAAGTCCGTGGCAACTCGGCGTTTTGTGGTGGTTTGAACGCCACGGCTGGGACAGCGAGGACTTTCTTCTTTTTCCGCATTACGGCGATTTCTCGCTGATTCGCAGTGTGCAGACGGCGGGCGTTACCCTTTCCCGCCCGGATCTTGGTTGGGGCATTGCGGGCGGCATCCAGTATTCCAATCCGGAATTTGTCGGCAAGGGCTACGAAGCGGAAACGGATTCGCTGTTTGAGTGGGCGGCTTTTACCTGGTCTTCTTTTTCTGTGCAGACGAGTTTCCGTCATTCGCATTTTCGCCATGCTCGCTTTTCGCTGAATTTGGAATCCAAACAGGTTTTGGGCGGGCGTTCCTCGGGGCCTCTCACCTATTTGCCCAATATCGATGTCGCCCTTTATGACCGGAACGGTGATAGCAACGACTCCCTGCGACTTTCTTGGGAACAAAATCTGATTGCGCAGCGCTTGTATGCGGAAGTTCTGGTTTATTTTCCGGACAAGGCTTTGCGCTCGGTTTCCCTCAAGTATTATCCCGATCCGTCTAAAATTGTTTCCTTCGACGTGACCTGCTACCGCAAGCCGGGCGGGGATTTGCTGTGGGGCGGGGGAATTACCATGCCTTTTATCCGGGTCGCTTACAATCACGCCGACGATATCGAAAATGTTTTTGGTCTGCGGGGAACCTGGATTGTCCAGTTCCATCTGGGAATTGAAAAAATCCTGGACAAGTTTGTCGGACTGAACGGTTCCCGTTCGACGCCCATGATGACCCGCTCCATCGATACGGACGAATCCTTAAAGAAACAGCGCCGTGAAGAACGGGAAAAGACGCTTCGCTCTTCGGACGGGCTTTCGTCTAGGACCAAGGAAATCACGGCGAAGGGCATTGTCGTGGAGGAGGCGAAATGAAAAAATTTTTGGCATTAGCCTTTCTCTGTTTATCCGCCTGTTCGCATCTGGTGGTGGATTCTACGGAGCGTTTGCAGATTAAAAATTTGTCCGATAAGGCGATTACGCGTTTTTCCGTTGTCGGCAAATCGGACACGTTGCTCTGGGTTCCGGACACGGTCCTTCCGGGCGAGCTTTCGTTTGTACGTGAAGCGGATTTTGTCGGGACTTTCCGGACGATTTTTTACGCCGCCGATTCGACGGGAAAATTTCATCTGGTCGATGCGGGCAAAATCCATTTTGACGGCGGAAGCGAACTTCTCAAGTTTTCAGAAAAGGACGATGTTTGGGATTTGGAATTTGAATAACGCCTTTGATTAAGCTACTTTTTCCATAACGTGAAGATTACCAAATTAAAGATTTTCGGCTTCAAGTCGTTTGCCCAGCGAACAGAAATCACGTTTTCTGGGAACGGGCTTACCGCGGTTGTCGGTCCGAACGGAGCAGGCAAGTCCAATATCGTGGACTCGATTCGTTGGGTTCTGGGCGAACAGCGCGCGTCGGTTCTGCGTATGGATAAAATGCAGAGCGTCATCTTTTCTGGAACGGAAGAGCGCGCGGCCATGAGCCTTGCCGAAGTCTCCTTGGTCATCGACAACAGCGACGGGGATTTGGCTTCGGAATATTCGGAAGTAATGGTGACTCGCCGGGCGCACCGCGACGGCCTGACCGAATATCTGATCAACAATCAGGAATGCCGCCTGAAGGACATTCAAAATCTTTTTTTCGATTCGGGGTTGGGTTCCGGCAGTTATTCCCAGATGAACGAAGTGATGATTCGCAATGTTCTCGCGGATAGTCCGGAATACCGCCGTACACTTTTTGAAGAAGCCGCCGGCGTCAGCAAGTATAAGAAGCAGCGCAAGGAGACGGTCAGCCAACTGGAAAGGGTTCGCACCGATCTGGAACGCGTCGAAGACAATTTGAAGCACGAGCGCAATACGGTTCGCCAATACGAGAAACAGGCGGAAAAGGCGAACGAATGGAAACGATTGCGCACCAGACTGCGGGAATTGGATCTCTCGGTCAGTTTGGACAGGCACGAGGACAACCGGAAAAATCTGGCGGTTCTGAACGACGCCAAGACTCGGATTCAGCATGAGCAGGATGCGGATAAAACCCGTCTGTCGGAATTGGAAACGAAAATTGCCGAACGCCAGCTGCTGATCGCGGGCGACGAAGAAAATCTGCGCGGCCTGGAGAACGAGGTCAAAAAACAGGAATTTGAACTGAATGATTTGAACAACGAGCTTTCCCGCAACCGAGAGGCGCAGGGAAATGCAGAGATGAACATTCAGAAATATCTCGGGGAAATCGAGGATTCCAAAAACCGGATTGCGTCTTTAAAGCAGGAAAGCGACCGGTTGGAAAACGAAACCAGCCAGTTGGGCTCGGAAGATGTCCTTTCGGAGCAGCAGGCGGAACTGGAGCGGGAAGAAGAAGCGTTGCAGGTCTTGCGGGACAGCGTAGATGATTTGCGGGAATCTTCCCGGGCGCTTGCGGATAAGCGCATTGCGTGCGTGAACAAGGCTAGCAGTCTGCGCGCCAACTGGCAACGTCGGGACGCGGAATCGGAAATCCTTCTGGCGAATGCGCAAAAATGGAAGTCGGAGTATTCGGACTTGGAACGCCGAAAGAACGAGTCCGAAGAAACGCTGCGCGAAATCGCTGCTGGCGTTGAATCCGCCCAGCGGGAAATAGAAATTTTGCAGGAACGCAAAAGCGTGCAGGAAGAGGAAATCGAAACCCTTTCCGCCTCCCTTTCTCAGCAAGAAGAAAAAATGCTGCAGGCGAAATCGCGGATTGCGGGGCTTGAATCGCGCATCGAATTGCTGGAAAATATGGGAAGCGACGCCCTTGCTGGCGAAACTTTCCTGCTGAATTCCCGGGCGTCCGAAGTGCGCGGCCTGTTAGGTTCGCTGATGACCGTGGAACCGGCGTATGCAAGCGCCATCGAATTTGCCTTGGGAAGAGCGCTGAACGCCGTTGTAACCGATTCTTCTCGATTGGATGCGCTGCTGGACAATTTGGATGCCGCCGAAGCGGGGGGCGCCATTCTCGCTTTTGTTAGTGGGAACGCCGATGTCCAAGAATTTCCTCACCGTCCGGGGGTCATTGGTGTCGCCAGCCGATTTGTCCAAGCGGAGCCGGCAATTCTTCCTTTGGTCGAAAGACTGCTTTCCCGAGCCGTTCTTGTTGAAAATTTTGCCACGGCCAAATCGCTTGCCCAGGAGTTTGCCAGCGAAGACTACTGGTTCCTTTCTCTTGACGGACGTTATGTTTCTACGCGCGGACTTGTCTGGGGCGGTTCCGGGAAGAATGAAGCACCGGGCGTGCTGGCGCGCAAAGCCGAACTGGAAAAAGACGTGGCGGAAGTCGAAGCGATTCGGGCGGAAGCCGAGCGCATTGCCGATGAACGGGAACGGTTGAAAGAAAGATTGGAAGAATCCCGGGCGGTGCTTTCGGAAACGGAGGATTCCATTCGGGATGCGGATGGACGGATGCGTTCGGGAGAAGCGGCAAAAAAAATTCATCAAGGCGTTCTTTCCGATGTGGAACGGCAGATGGCCAATCTGCGCTCCAGTCTGGAAAATGCGGAAGCTCGCATTGCGCAAGCGCAATCCGAAAAATCCGACGATGCCGAGCTCGCCGCCGCCGATGCGGAGTCCAAAAGCATCGAAGACGAATACGCCAAAGTGATGGACGCCCTGTCGGAAAAAGAACAGATCTGCAAGGACAAAGAAGAAGATGTTCGGGAAATGCGTTCTCGGCTCGGAGCAACTCAATCTTCTTTGCAGAACAGTTTAAACCGCATCCGTTCCATTGCGGAGCAAATTCAGGTTTTTGACGGCATTATCGAAGGCCGTCATCAGGAAATCGAAAAAATCGCTTTGCAAAAGGAAAATTTGCAGGCAAAAGAAAACGAGCTGGCGGAGAAAATCCAAAACAAAGACGAAGAGCTCCGCGTCAAGGAAGGCGAGCGGGATGCGGCACGCGAACGTTACAATGTCGTTGCGGGAGACTTGGCCGACTGGCGTTCCGAAGTGAATGAAATCAACCGGAAATTGCTGAATCGATTGAACGATATCAACGATTTGACGTTGCGCATCAATGCGCTCGGTACCAATATCGACCGGATGAAGGAACGCGTTTTCAGCGAATGGGAAGTGGACATCGACCATGCGGAAGATGTGGAACGCGTAGAATACAATGAAAGCGCCGCCAAAAAGGAAATCTCCGATTTAAAAAGCCAGATAAAGAACTTGGGTCCGGTGAACGTCGATATCATGGAAGATTTCGATGCGCAAAAAGCGCGCTTGGCAGAAGTGGAGAAGCAATTCAACGACTTGGACAAGGCGCGCGCGTCCTTGGATCGCACTATCACCAAATTGGACGGCATTGCCCGCGAGCGTTTCTTGGAAACTTTCCGTCGTATCCAAAAAAATTTCCAGGACGTGTTCAGCCGGGTCATGGTGAACGGCGAAGCCAAGCTGGCGCTTCAGGGCGACGATCCTTTGGAAGCGGCCATCGAAGTGAACGCGCGGCCTACGGGCAAAAAAATGCGTGGAACGACTGCGCTTTCCGGTGGGGAACGCGCTTTGACCGCGGTTTCCCTCCTCTTTGCCATTTACATGGAGAAGCCTTCGCCCTATTGCGTTCTGGACGAAGTCGATGCGCCTTTGGACGATGCGAATATCGGTCGCTTTATGGAACTCTTGCGCCATTTTTCAAACAAGACGCAGTTCATCCTTGTCACGCACAACAAGCGTACGATGGCCGCCGCCGATATGCTTTACGGTGTGACGCAAGAAATCAAGGGCATTTCGCGAATCGCTTCGGTAAAGTTGGACGACGCTGTCGCTTTGGAATTGCACCGTTCGACTTAATGGACTGCGCTTTTCTGCCGTTTCGCATTCTTTCAAATTTCCGGGTGGCTTAAATCGCTTAAAGAATGCTATATTTGTGCTGCTGAAAAGGAAGCGTTTAGCTTTGGGGACGAATCCAATCGTCTGCGAAGTTCGACGTTCTAGAATGCATTTAAGCCCTCATAGCTCAAAAGGATAGAGCACGCCCCTCCTAAGGGTGAGATCTACGTTCGATTCGCAGTGGGGGTATTTTTTAGAGCCTATGAAACGCTATTACGTTTTATTTACCGTCGTCTTTTTTTTGATGCTGCTCCTGCCGCTTTCTTGGGAATTGGCTCATTCCGCTTGCGAAAAAAAAGCGTTTGCCCCGTTTGACCTTTTTCGGGATGCCGTTCGCCCTGTTGTTCGGGAATCGGTTTTGCAAAGGGAAGCGGATTCTCTCTATGCGGTTTGGCGGGAAGCCCTTTCTGTGGCGGAATCTTCGGACGTTTCTTTGGAAAAACGCGAAGAGGCTTTTTCCCTTGTGGATGAATGCGCGCAAAATCTCAAGCGCACGATCATGAATGTCAATGCCTACCTTCCTTTGGATTCGCTGGATTCGGCGGTGCAAAACATCTCCGCGATGCAAAAGCTCCTTGCCGCATGGGAATCGGAAGAGGACGTTCGGGATTCGCTGGAACATTTGGCTTTGGCGATTCGCGAGGAGTATTCGTCGTTTTCGTGGAAGCGTCTTGGGAATGCCTGGCTTTACCACGGTTTTTTGAACGGGGATTATCTGCGGGCTTATGAAAATCAGCAGGAAAAAGAAAACGCCTTTGTCAAAAAGACGCGCCCCGTTTATCAGGCTTTTGCATGGAAAGTTCTGCGGGATCCTGGAGAGAAGGCGGTTGTCGCCGATTCGAATTTTCTTTTTTACCGGCAAGATGTGGATTTTTTGGTAAAGCCCGCTCCATGGACCACGGACAGTTTGGACAATCCCATTGAAGCGGTTCTCGATTTTAAAAAGGAATTGGAAAAAAAGGGAATTGAACTGCTGGTCGTTGTCGTTCCGGGAAAGTCCACCATCTATCCGGAAATTTTGAATCCGCAGCTATACGGGCTTTCGGGAATGAATATTTCCTTGGGTCGGCGTTTTGTGGATACCCTCCGCTCGTTAAATGTGAATGTGGTGAATCTTTATACGCCGTTGATGCAAGCCAAGCAAAAAGATCGGCGCAAGGATTTTCTCTACTTGAATACGGATACGCACTGGACGCCGCGCGGGGCGCAAATCGCTGCCAAAGTCATTGCGGATGATGTGAAGAAATTGCCTGTGGCAAAAAATCTGCCGCATGAAGACTGGGTGGATTCGCTGGTGATGGCCGACCGTGTCGGCGACGTGGCGACGATGGCAAATCTGGAATACGCTTTTCCCCAGCAAAGAGTCGAAGCGTTTCAGGTGAAAAATGCGAAAACGGGAACGCCCCGCGGCAACGATTTTCGCAAAGCGAAAATTTTGATTTTGGGAGACAGCTATTCCCGCATTTATGAAACGGATGCGCCGATGTCGTCCGGATGGATTTCCCACTTGGCGAAGGAATTGCGTACTCCTGTTGCAAGCATTGTTTCCGATGGCGGCTCCAGCACCCTTGTCCGGGAAAAGCTCGCGCGCCGTTCTGGCGTTCTCAAAGGAAAAACGCTGGTGATTTGGGAATTTGTCGAAAGGGATTTGCGCTTTGGAGCCGAAGGCTGGAAAAAAGTGAGGTTGGACTGATGGAAAATTCTTGGTGGAATCGTGCGTTGAAAGTGTTGCCGGGCGGCGTGGACTCTCCTGTCCGCGCATTCGGCGGAGTCGGGGGTGTTCCTCTTTTCATTCAACGTGCGCAGGGACCTTATTTGTATGCAGACGACGGAAAGGCCTATGTGGATTTTATCGGCTCTTGGGGGCCGATGATTTTGGGACACAACCCGAAAGAAGTCGTGGAAGCCCTGAAGGAACAGCTTTCCCGGGGGCTCAGTTTTGGAATGTGCACGGACATCGAAGTGGAACTTGCCGAATGCATTCTTTCGAAAATTCCGGGGATGGAAAAAATCCGTTTGGTCAATTCGGGAACGGAAGCGACGATGAGTGCGATTCGCGTGGCTCGCGGGGCGACTGGTCGCCATAAAATCATCAAGTTCCGCGGCTGCTATCACGGGCACGGCGATTCGTTTTTGATTCAGGCGGGCTCTGGCGCGCTGACGCATGGAACTCCCAGTTCTCGGGGCGTAACGCCGGGAGTTGCTCAAGACACGCTTGTAGCGGACTACAATCATTTAGAAGACGTGTCCGCTCTCTTTGACGCAAATCCGAACGAAATTGCTGCGGTCATTGTGGAACCTGTTGCGGGAAATATGGGCTGCGTGCCTCCTCGCGCAGGATTTCTCGAAGGCTTGCGGGAACTCTGCACAAAAAATGGGGCGGTTCTCATCTTTGACGAAGTGATGACGGGCTTTCGCGTTTCGGACGGGGGAGCGGCAAAACGCTTCGGTGTTTTGCCCGATATGATTACGCTGGGAAAAATTGTCGGCGGGGGAATGCCGCTTGCCGCTTATGCCGGCAAGGAATCGCTGATGCGCAATGTGAGTCCGCTCGGAAAAGTCTATCAGGCGGGAACGCTTTCCGGCAATCCGATGGCGGTGACGGCGGGGCTTTCGCAATTGCGGGCCCTCTTCCAACTGAATCCGTGGGAGTCCTTGGAGAAGAAGGGCGCATTTCTGGAGTCTGCATTGAAAGCGGCTGCCGCTTCGGCGGGATGTTCCGTACAAATAAATCGTGTCGGAGCGATGTTCACCGTTTTCTTTTCCTCGCTTTCTGTTGTCGATACGGAAACGGCGATGTCTTCGGACACCAAGCGCTTTGCGGCCTTTTTTCATGCGATGCTTTCTCAGGGAATTCTCTTTCCGCCTTCGCAATTTGAAACGACATTCTTCGGCACGTCCCATACCGAGGAAATTTTTGAAAGGACCATCTCGGCGGCTCGTACCGCATTTGAAAAGGCGATTTAAATGAATATCTTTGAAGCTGTCCAGTTTCTTTCCGACGAGGCTAAAAAATCGACGACCGCGTTTGACATTGTGGCGGGGCATTCCAAATCGGAAGGCGTTTCCGTTTTTCAGGGTAAAGTGCAAAATACGGAAATTTCCGAATCCGTCGGTGTCGGGATTCGCGCTTTCTGCGGGGCAAAACCCGGCTATGCTTACACAGAGCGTTTGACAGAGAGCGCCTTGATGCAGACTTTAAAAGATGCTTTGCAGCACACGAAACTTACCAAGGATTTGCCCATATCGCTTCCGCATCCGGAAAATCACGCTTTTCGCAGGGAACATTATAATCCGCATTTAAAAGACGTTTCGCTTTCGCAAATGACGGATTTGGCGTTGGACATTGAAAAACGTTGCTATGCGCTTTCCGCAGATGTCAAAAATGTGCCGTATTTGGGATGCCAAAAGAGCGAGAGCCAGATGATTTTCGCCAATTCAAACGGTGTCTATTTTGAATCCGTCGGCAATGGAATCGGAGCGGGCGCGGGGCTTGTCGCGGAACGGAATGGTTCCCGCAAAATGGGAAGCTTCGACCAGGACAAAGAGCGGATTGAAGACATTTCCGCCGAGAAAATCGCCCAAAAGTCTGTAGAACGCGCTTTGGAACTTTTGGAACCGCAAAAAATCGTTTCGGGAAAAATGCCTGTCGTGATTTCCGAACGCGTTGCCGGGCAGCTGCTGGGCATGTATGCTTCTTCCTTTATCGCGGAGCAGGTGCAAAAAGGGCAATCCCGCTTGCAGGGAAAGCTCGGGCAAAAAATCGCCGGAGCGAATCTGACTCTTCTTTCCGATCCGACTCGCGAAGATTTGCCGGGAGTAAAAACTTACGATGCCGAAGGCACTTATGCGGACACGGTTACGGTTGTTCGTGACGGCGTTCTTTCCGAATTTCTTTACAATTTGGAAACCGCCGCGGTGGAAGGGAAAAAGAGCAACGGCTGTGCAGCCCGTTCGTATGGCGGAAAGGTGGGAACGGCTTTTTCCAATCTTGTCGTTCTTCCCGGTGAAAAAACGACTGCGGAGCTTCTGCGGCTTTTCCCGCGCTGTCTGCTAGTCGTGAAACTCGAAGGCAATTCCGGTTGCAGCGCGATAAGTGGCGACATGAGCATCGGCGTGCAGGGGCTTTATGCGGAAAACGGAGAGGTTCTTCATCCGGTCGAAGGCGCTACTTTGAGCGCGAACTTTATCGATCTTCTGGAAACCCTTGTTGCTATCGGAAGCGAATACCCGGATGCTTTTTCCGGTTTGCAGGTCCCCGCTTTGGCGTTCCCCGAGATTTCGGTTTCCAACTGATTCTTTGGTAGCGCTTGCAACCATTTGAATCGGGTGGGCATCCAAATGGCGTAAAAAAACGCTTCTAAAAATGGCTTTGATGAAGCGGTTCAACAAACGGCTGCTGTGCTTCACGGGCTCACCAACCAGATGCTGTGTCGTAACCGATTTTTTGAAAATGAATTTTTAGAAGTGACTGTAAATGAAATAGGTTGAATCATGAAAAAATCGACAATTTCTTTCTCTTGTTTTATAACTGGAATTTTTATTGGAATTTTTGTATTGACCGCTTGCTCTTCGGAAAATACGCCTCAGCCGTCCAAGGCAGCCCGAAAAGGCGCAGGGGCGAAAACGCTTCGTGTTTCGGGCTACATCGCTCGGGAAGATTCCACATCGGGAGTATATAGCACGGACGGTGAACTTGTCGCAGCGAATCAGGTGGATGTCGCCGCGGAAACGGCGGGCAAAGTTGTCAAGCTCTATGCAAAAGACGGCCAATCGGTTTCTCAGGGATTTCTCCTTGCCAAACTCGACGATGCGGAGTTGCAGGCGAATTTGAAAAGCGCAAAGGCTTCCCTGGATCTGGCGCAAAAAAAGGCGGCGCGCATCAAGACGCTCTTTGAAAAGGACGGGGCGACAGCCGAAGAGCTGGAAGCCGCAGAGAGTGCGGTTCAATCGGCAGAGGCTTCCCGGGATTTGATTCTTGCCCAATTGAAAAAAACGGAAATTCGCGCGCCTTTCGTCGGCGTTTTGGGAGTGGTCGATATTTCCGAGGGGGCTTGGATTACTGCGGGTTCTAAAATTGCCACTCTCACGGACAAGCGAAAACTCAAAGTGGATTTTGATTTGCCGCAGCGCTATGCGTATAGCGTTAAAAATGGGGACAAGGTGGAACTGATGGATTCGGAACGGGGCGAAAGTTTTGTTGCGAAAATCGCTTTCATGGATGCCACGCTCTCCAATTCCAGTCGCACACGCAAAGTTCGAGCGATTGTCGATAATGCGAATAAAAAATTGCTCGCCGGAACCTATGTCCGCGTTCGCTTGAATTTTGGAAACGGAACCGTCGCGGGCTTTCCGATTCCCTCCGAAGCGGTGACTTTGGATGCGAACGGGGCGTTTGTCTTTATCGTCAAAGAGGGCAAAGCGCAGGAAGTCCGCGTAAAAACGGGGCTTCGCACGCCGATAACGGTGAATATTCTCTCCGGCCTTTCGGCGGGAGACACCGTCGTTGTTTCCGGTTTGATGAATGTCCGTAACGGAATGTCTTTGGAAATCAAGGACATTGTGAACAACATGAATTACGGGGTAAAGGAATGAGTTTTTCGACTCTTTCAATTCGTCGTCCCGTATTGATGACGGTGCTGGCTTTGGGCATTGTCCTTGTCGGGGCTTTCGGGGCGATGAATTTGGGCATTCGGGAATATCCCAATGTGGATTCGCCAATTATTACTGTTCGCACGACTTATACGGGGGCGAATGCCGCGGTCGTGGAATCAGAAGTGACGGAAATCATCGAGGCTTCGGTGAACAGCGCGGCGGGCATCAAGTCGCTCACTTCGACCAGTTCCGATGGCAGCTCCACAATTCGTGCGGAATTTGAAGTGGGAACGGATTTGGAAGCGGCGGCGAATGATATTCGGGACCGGGTTTCCCGGGTGACGCGGAGATTGCCCGATGCTGCGGACGCTCCTGTGGTTTATAAGTCGGACTCGGATTCGGATCCGATTTTAATCGTGAGCCTTTTGTCCGATACGCGGGATGCGATGGAGCTTTCGGAGATTGCGACGAATGTGGTCAAGGAAAAATTGCAGACGATTGCGGGAGTTTCCGAAGTGAGCCTTTGGGGCGCAAGAACGCCCGTCGTTCGCCTGTGGCTGGATCCGCTTCGTATGAAAGCTTTGGGTGTGACCCCTTCCGATGTTTCGCAGGCCATCAGCCGCGAAAATGAAGAACTTCCTGCGGGAAAAATTGAAGGCCAGACAATGGATCTTTCGATTCGTACCTTGGGCCGTTTGGAAAAACCTGCCGAGTTTAATTCAATCCCGATAAAAACGGCTTCGGACGGCTCTATTGTCAGGCTTTCCGATGTGGCTACTATCCATTATGAACCCAAGGATACGCGCACGGGATTTAAACGCAATGGCAAAAATACGATTGCTGTCGCCTTGATAGCCCAACCGGGGTCGAACCATGTCTCCATTGCCGACGATTTTTACAAGCGCGTGGAAGAACTCCGCCGGGATATGCCTTCGGACGTGAAAATCGTGAGCGGCATGGATTCCTCCATCAATATCCGTTCTTCGATTCGCGAAGTGATAGAAACGATTTTCATTTCTTTTCTCTTGGTCGTTGCCGTCATTTTCTTCTTTTTGCGGGAAGCTCGGACCACGTTGATTCCGATGATTGTCATTCCCGTTTCCCTTGTCGGTAGCTTTTTCGTCCTCTATCTTTTCGGATTTTCCATCAACGTGCTGACTCTTTTGGCGATGGTTCTGGCGATAGGCCTGGTTGTCGATGATGCGATTGTCATTGTGGAAAACATCTACCAGAAAATCGAACGGAAGATGTCTCCTAAACAAGCCGCCGTAGCGGGAATCAACGAAATCTTTTTTGCGGTTATCGCAACCTCTGTCGTTCTGATGGCCGTCTTTGTGCCGATGCTCGCCTTGGGTGGAATGACGGGGCTTCTTTTTCGGGAATTTGTGGCGGTGATGATTGGGACCGTCGTGATTTCCACATTCTGCGCTCTGACTTTGACGCCCATGCTTTGCTCCAAAGTGTTGCGCGTGCAGAAAAAAGGCTTTCTGTACGAAAAAACGGAACCGATATTTGTGTGGCTGAACGAGCTTTACAACACGTTGCTCAACGGTTTTTTGCGGGTGCGCGGACTGATTTTCGTCATCATCGCTTTGTTGCTTGGCGCAGCCTATTTCTGCTTTAACAATCTTTCTAGCGAAATGGCTCCGCAAGAGGACAGCAATATGTTCATGGTGAACATCTCGGCTCCCGAAGGGACGGGACTCGGGCAGACAAAAAAGATGACCGAGGCTTTTGTCGAAGAAATGACGGCCTTGATGGATTCTTCGGAATATGAAGAAATTCAGGCGGGCGCGCGTTCCGGCGGCAGTTCCATGATTCGCGTGACGCTTTCTAGCGACAAGTCCAAACGCCGTTCGCAAAGCGAGATCGCCCGTTCCGTACAGATTCTGGGAGCGAGCTATCCGGATTTGCGGGTGATGGTATTTGAACCGCAGAGCATTAGTACGGGGCGCGGTGGACTTCCTGTGCAATTCGTACTTCAGGCGGGGAATATCGAAACCCTTCGGGACTTGCTTCCCGTCTTTACCGCCGAAGCGGAAAAAAGCGATGTTTTTAGCGTGGTCAATGCCAACTTGAAATTCACGAAACCGGAACTTCATGTACAGATTAACCGCGACAAGGCTCACGACCAGAACGTTTCTGTGGACGACATTGCCAAAGCGGTAGCCCTCTCGATGGGCGACCAGACTTATGGGGAATTTTATCAGGACGGCAGGCAATACGATGTCATCGGGGCGGTCCCTTACGAATATCGCGCCGAGCCGACGAACTTGGAAGAACTCAGCGTGCGAAACGGCGCAGGGGAAATGCTTTCCGTTTCAAATTTCGTCTCCTATGTGGAAAAATCGGCGTCTCCATCTCTTCCGCGTTACAACCGCTTTAGTGCTGCGACGATTTCCGCAGGTCTCATGCCGGGAAAGACCATCGGCGACGGGGTTGCCGAAATGCGGCGAATCGCTAAAAAGGTCATTCCGGATTCTTTGAATATTCAAACGGAACTTGCGGGCACTTCCAAGGAATACGAGGAAAGTTCTTCGGGGCTTTACATCGTTTTCCTTTTGGCGCTGGCTTGCATTTTCTTGGTTCTTGCCGGGCAGTTTGAAAGCTACCGTTCGCCCTTCGTCACTTTCTTCACCGTGCCGCTGGCGATTGCGGGTGCCATCATTTCGCTTTATCTCTTTGGGCAGACTCTGAATATATTCAGTGAAATCGCCCTGATTCTTTTGCTGGGACTGGTGACAAAAAATGGCATTCTGATTGTGGAATTTGCGAATCAGATTATGGCTAGAACCGGTTGCTCTCGATTGGCTGCGGCGAAAAAGTCTGCGCGTTTGCGCTTCCGCCCGATTCTCATGACGAGCCTTTCCACGGTTCTGGGGGCGGTTCCCCTGATTATGACGGGAACGCCTAGCCGTGTGGCGATGGGCGTTACCATCGTCTGCGGTCTTACCTTTGCGACATTCCTGACGCTATTTGTCGTCCCTGCTGCCTATTCGTTTTTTGCGGGAAAGCCTGTGGAAAAAGCGAATGCCCAAAATGGAAAGGGCGGTCTGGCGAAATCGCCGGCTCTCTCCCTCTTGTTGGGCGCGTTCTTGATTTTGCCGGTGAAATCCTTTGCTGGACTTTCTCCCGAAGAGGCGGTGCGCACGGCTCTCGAAAAGAATACGGGCGTGCTGATTTCCGAAGAAAAGGTCAAAAACGCCGAAGTTGCTCAGAAAAGCGCGCGCAAAGGCCTTTTGCCGACTCTGGATCTTTCGCTCTCCCGTTATTACACCTACGGCGATTCCTATTCCAAAACGCAGGCTGGAGTGGCTACGGATATCGACGATAATTTGGGGCGCAGCGATGCGTTTCAGATTGCGGTGAATTATACCGTTTTCGATGGCTTTCGGGATATTTCCAGTTACAAATCGAGCAAGGCTCAAATCGAAAGTTCCAGGGCGGCATTTCGGGCAGAAAGGGAAGCTTTGGCTGCAAAAGTTTTAAACGCCTATTTCGAAGCCGTTCATGCAAAATCCGCGTCGGCTCTTTCCGATTCCAATCTTCAGGTTTCTCGTGCCCGCCGGGAACTTTTCCAAAATAAACTGGACGCCGGATCCGTTACCCGCTTGGATTATCTCTCTGCGGAAATGGATTTTAAAAGCGACAGTGCGGCAAACCTTTCCACCAAATCGCAGCTGGCGTCGGCGATCCGTTCTTTGGATGAATTGCTGGGAGGGAACGTGATTTCGGATGCCCGGGATTTACCGGATTCCGTTGCCGTAGAAAGAAATCTGTATTGGCTCTCTCCGGAAGGACTTTTGGAAGCGAAGCAACGCGCCGTCGAAAACAATGCGGAACTCGCTGCGGCCAGAGCGCAGATGAATTATGCGCAAATCCATCGGCAGGGTTCGTCCTCGTCCTTGTATCCCAAGCTCAATTTGCAGGGTTCCTGGAATGCGACAGCCAGCGAATCGGACAAGGGAAATCCCGAGAAATCGAACAGCCAGTATTTTCGGATTGGTGCGGATTTGACGTGGAATCTTTTTAACGGTTTTGCCGACAACGCGACAGTGGAAACCGCGAAAATCGCGGAACGTTCTGCGGAATTGCAGGTGGAAAACGTACGCTTGAATGTCGAAACAAATGTGGCGAATGCCGTAGAGTCGCATTCTCGGGCGCTAGAATCTTTGGAAGTGGCGGAGGGCAATGATTCGCTGGCAAGGGAATTGCTGCAGCTCGGCGAGGAACGTCTCAAAGCGGGACGCATTACCGCTTTTGAATTTCGGGAAACGCAGAGCCAGTGGCGTTCTGTGCGGGAAGCGTTGCTCTCGGCGGCGGTAACGGCCCGAAAGGCGCAAATCCAAGTGGAACTGCTGACGGGGGAGATTTTGAAGTAGCAGTCTTCATCGATATTTTTACATTTGGCGGAAAGAAAAAAATCTAAATCTATAGGAGTATGGATATGAAAAAATGGATTTGCCTTTTCCTGAGTTTGTGCGCCTTTCTTTTTGCCGATCAGACTTTGCCCGTTTATCAAAAAGAAAATCCGCAGTCCCGCATTTTAGGGTATTTGAACGCTTCCGACCAAGTAGAGGAATTGCCGATTCCGCCGATCAAGAAAAAAGAAGTGAAATACGTAAAGCAGCGGCATTCCAAAAAGAAGAAAAAAGTCGTCCGCTATGTCGAAGTGCCCAGGCAGGAGCCGCCTGAATACATCCCGGTTAAAACGCGATTTGCTAAAAAGGGATATGTCCGCCGGGCCGATTTGGCGCGCTTCAAAGAGCGCAGCGCGGATTTGAGCGGCATCTATTCTTCCAAGACGGGAACGGTCGTGCTTTCCAAATCGCCGAATTCGCCGGGCCGCTTCAACATCCGGATTCAAAATGGGGAAGGGGCTTCTCGGGCGGAAATCGCAATAGGCAATGTTCAAGCCAAAGAGCACTTTGGGCATACCCGCTTTGAATACGCCGAATCGGGCTGCAAATTGGATATCGATCTTTTTGACCGCAAGGTTCGGGTCGCCGAAAATGGTTGCGAAGAATATGACGCTCCGAATTTCCGATTGGCGGGAACCTATGACGCCTATAAGGAATATCGCCATCGGGTGGAAGTTTTTCGAGATCCGGAAGTCCGCCAAAAATTCAAAAAATTTCTCTGGTGTCCGGAAGGTCCCGCTTCTTGTGAAAAAATCCGGGACGAGGACGGCTGCGATGTGGAAATCGTCTGGAGCAAGGATTCCCAAGGGATGATCGAACGCCATTGCGGGGAGCAAGTTCACAAGTATCGTCCGATGGAACGCATGATTCCGCACAAACGGGATTTTTTTCAGGGCGAAAAGCCTGTCATGATCAAGGCGAAACGAGCGGATATGGCGAACGAATGGATGGTCTGGTCTTATTATCCGAAAGCGGAGCGTTTTAAAATGGTGCGTCAGGGCGCACGGGAAGACGTCGCCTATATGGAAATTTACGAGTAGTTTTAGAAAATGGGTTTTGCACGAGATTGTATGCAATCCGCTAAAGCTGCAAAAAATTCATTTTCAAAAAATCGGTTGCGCTACGTCGCACTGCGTTGTTGCGCCACGTCTCGCCCCACGTCTTTGCGAGCGAAGCGCGGCAATCTGGACGCATACAAGGATTGCTTCACCCCTTCGGGGTTCGCAATGACTGTAGTGCTAAATTTTTCCGATTCCGCCTTTGCTCGGTCCCGCTTGATTTCTCTTTAGCAAAGCAATTTTAAAAGGCCTACAGGGGATGCGGCGCATTTAGATGCCTAAAAGCCTTGCCGGACGGTCGGGAGACCGTCCCTCCTTGAATGACGGGAATGCGACCGACCGCAATGAAAGTGTCCGCTAGCATATAGCCCAGGGATATCCTGCAATCCCCAGTGACAATTGACAGCTCCTGTGAAAAATTACCGTTCGCTTCCCGGTTGATCCCGATTCCCATTCCATAAAAAAACGGCGCCGCCTTTGGAGGTTGCGCCGTAAATTTGTACGCGAAGATGCTTTGCGGAATTATTCGTCGTCCTCTTCCACGGGGGATTTGGATTCCTGCTTCCGTTTGTGCGGATCCAGCGTGATTTTCCGCAAGCGCAATGCCTGCGGGGTCACTTCGACGCATTCATCGTCGTTGATAAAGGTGACGCATTCTTCCAGCGTCATACGGCGATAGGGAGTCAGCTGAATGTTGTCGTCCGACGCCTTGGAACGCATATTGGTCAAGTGCTTGCCTTTGGTCGCGTTCACGATGATGTCGGTGGTGCGGTTGTGCTCGCCGATAATCATGCCCGGATAGACTTCCGTCGCCGGCGGAATAAAGAGCGCTCCGCGGTCTTCGAGCTTGGAAAGCGCGTAACTGGCCGCTTGTCCCGGTTCCTTGGCGATGAGAACGCCGTTGATGCGGGCGGGAATGTCGCCTTTGTAAGGTTCAAAATCCAGGAAGAGCGATTGCGAAACCGCATAGCCCTTGGTGAGCGAGAGCAGCTTGGAACGGATGCCCAAGAGTCCGCGGCTCGGGATGTTGTATTCCAAAGCGACGCGGTTGTTGTCGTCCGTGAGCATATCGACCATTTCGCCCTTGCGGTGCCCGAGTTCTTCGATGACGGCTCCGCTGTATTCCGAGGGGACTTCGACCTTGAACTTTTCGACAGGTTCCAAAAGTTTGCCGTTTTCGTCCTTTTGGAAAATCACCTGCGGAGAACCGATGGTAAATTCGTAAAGTTCGCGACGCATGCTTTCAATGAGAATCGTCAAGTGCAGAATGCCGCGTCCGGAGACTTTGAATGTCGAAGCGCCTTCGGCTTTTTCGACGAGCAACGCCGGGTCGGCCATGTGTGCGCGTTCCAAGCGTTCCGCCAGGTTGTTTCCCGTCAGGAATTTTCCGCCGCCCTTGCCGGCGAGCGGGGAAGTGTTCACCGTGAACAGCATGGAAATGGTGGGCGGGTCAATATGGATGCGGGGAAGATGAACGGGATTGTCCACAGAGGAAAGCGTGTCGCCGATGTCGAACATTTCCAAGCCGGCGATCTGGATGATTTCGCCGGGGCCCGCTTCGTTGATGGGAATGGACTGGATGCCGTCGTAGTGGAGAATTTTTTGGATGCGGATATTTTTGACCTTCGGTGTTGCGGAGTCGTCGTCCGTGACGAAGCTCTGCGCAATGGTCATACCCGTTTTGAACGTTCCCTGCTGGACGCGTCCCACGGCCATACGACCGAGAAAACTCGAATACTCCAGCGTGCTTATCTGAAGCAGCGGCGCTGCCGCCGGGTCACCTTTCGGAGCGGGAATCTTGTCGATGACCAGATCCATCAGGATTCGCATGTCGCCATCGGGATCGTTCACTTCCTTGCGGCAAATGCCTTTGCGACCGCTGGCATAGACGCAGGAAAAGTCAAGCTGCTCTTCGGTCGCGTTCAGTTCGCAGAAGAGGTCGAAGACCTTGTTCAGCGCATTGTGCGGATTGCAGCCGTCGCGGTCGATTTTATTGATGACGACAATCGGGGTAAGACCAAGAGAAAGGGCCTTCTGGGTGACAAAGCGGGTCTGCGCCATCGGGCCTTCAAAGGCATCGACAATCAAAAGGACGCCGTCCACCGTGCCGAGAACGCGTTCCACCTGGCCGCCAAAGTCGGCGTGCCCCGGCGTATCGACGATGTTGATGTGGTAGCCTTTGTAATTGACGCTGGCATTTTTGGAAAGAATGGTAATGCCGCGTTCCCGTTCGATAGCACCCGAATCCATCACGCGTTCGTTCACTTCTTCGCTTTCGTGGAACGTGCCGCATTGTTTAAGAATCTGATCCACGAGAGTCGTTTTGCCGTGGTCAACGTGCGCGATAATCGCAATGTTTCTGATTTTGTTCTGATCCATTTTGGATGTCCTATTTAAGGTGCTTCCGATTTATTTTGCGGCAAAATTTAGAAATTTTTCGAGGAAATGGAAGCCGCGGTTTAGGGAGTGGGGGAGTTGGGAGTTTGTAGTTGGGAGTTGGAAGTCGGGTGGTGCAAGGAGGGACGGTCTCCCGACCGTCCGAAAGTCTGGTGGTGTGCAAAAGAGTTTTTTTTCAAAATTAGACGGTAGATTCCCCTCGGAAAAGTAACGCCAAGCGGCGGTGCCGCCGCTTCTCCCGAGAGAATCTCTCCGTCCGCCATGCCGCTGGCGTTTTTTGTGGACATAGCCCGTAAATCCCGTTATTTTTATACTTTTGAAAAATCAAATACAATGAGGATTTATGCTGGCCAAAGAGCAAAAGGCGAGAGCGAAAGAATTTGTGGAAAAATGGTCCGGAAAAAACGACGAAAAGGAGCACTGTCAGCTTTTCTGGATAGACCTTTTGCAGGATGTTTTCGGAATAAAAAATGTCAGCGAGTACATTTCTTTTGAAGATAAAGTCAAGCTGGGCCACACCAGCTTTATCGATGCGCGGATAAAGTCCGCCAAAGTCCTCATTGAACAGAAATCGGGTTCCGTGGATTTGCGAAGTGCCGCAAAGCAAAGCGACGGAACGCTTTTGACTCCCTACCAGCAGGCGAAAAGATACGCCAGCGAATTGCCGGTTTCGGAACACCCCCGTTGGATTGTCTGCTGCAACTTCAAGTCCTTTCTGGTCTATGACATGGACGCCTTAGGGAAGGAGCCCGAAGAAATTTTGCTTGCCGATTTGCCCAAGGAATACAACCGGCTGAATTTCCTGTTGAACGAGACGAAAGTGAACCTGCAAAGGGAAATGGACATTTCCATCCAGGCGGGGGAGCTGGTGGGTAAAATTTACGATGCCCTTTTCAAAGAGTTCCCGGACAAAAATTCCATCGTTACCCACCGCAGCATAAACACCTTGTGCGTCAGGCTGGTCTTTTGTCTTTATGCCGAGGATTCCGGCATTTTCGGCCACGACATGTTCAGCAACTATGTCAATAGTTTCCATGCGGACAACGTGGACTTGGGGCTTAAGGAATTGTTCAAAATTTTGAACACGAAGGAAGAGTCCCGCAGCCCCCTGTTGAAAGACAAGCTGAAATGCTTTCCCTACGTGAACGGCGGGCTGTTCGACGATGGGAAACTGGACGAAGATTCCATACTCATTCCGCCATTCAGCGAAGAAACGAAAAAAGTCCTGGTGGAAGAATGCGGCTTCGGCTTTGACTGGAGCGGCATCAGCCCCACTATTTTCGGCGCCGTTTTTGAATCAACATTGAACCCGGAAACCAGGCGCAACGGCGGAATGCACTACACCAGCATCGAAAACATCCACAAGGTCATCGACCCGCTGTTCCTTGGCGGCCTGAACGAAGAATTTGAAAGCCTGGTTTCCAAAAAGGGCTTAAGCAGGAAATCGAAGAGGGAGGCCCTGGAAAAATTCCGGGACAAAATTTCGAAGCTGAAATTTCTGGACCCCGCCTGCGGCAGCGGCAACTTTCTGACGGAATCCTTTATGAGCTTGCGCAGGCTCGAAAACAAAGTCCTGCGGGAACTGCAAGACGGAAGCAGACAGATGGAGCTGGGCGGCGAGTTCTCTCCCGTCAAGGTGAGCATCCACCAGTTTTTCGGCATCGAAATCAACGACTTCGCGGCCACGGTGGCGATGACCGCGCTATGGATTGCCGAATGCCAAATGCTGCAGGAAACGGAAGACATCCTGGGCGAAGCATTGGACTTTTTGCCCTTGAAGAATTACGCCAACATTGTTTTAGGGAACGCCCTGAAAATCGACTGGAAGACGTTGAATGCGAACGAAAGTCTTGGCGGCATCTTTGCCGACGCCGAAAAATCCGAAGACGAAATCCACTACGACTACATCATGGGAAATCCGCCGTTCGTGGGATATTCTTTGCAGAGCAAGGGGCAAAAGGAGGATGTGGCATCCATAATGCCCAAAGGAATCAAGAACGTCGATTACGTCGCCCTGTGGTACTACAAGGCGGCTCGGCTGATACAAAACACGGCCACGCGCTGCGCCTTCGTTTCCACAAACTCTATCTGCCAAGGCGAGCAGGTGACGGCGGTTTGGAAGCACTTGTTCGAAGAGCTTGGCATAACCATCGACTTTGCCTACCGCACCTTCCGCTGGGACAGCGAATCGACGCAAAAAGCGCACGTCCATTGCGTGATAGTGGGATTTAGCATGGGAGAAGCGGCTCTGGGGAAAGCGGCTCTGGGGGAAGCGGCGTCCTCGCCGCTTAATCTCAAAACATCATCAAGCGGCGGGGAAGCCGCTTCTCCTAAACGCATCTTCGACGGCGAAAAAGTAGAGTTCGCCGACAACATCAATGCCTACCTGCTGAATGCGCCGAACGTTTGGATTGACAAACGGACAACGCCGCTGTGCGATGTGCCTCAGTTTGTCAGGGGCTGCCAACCTACGGACGACGGCAACCTGATTCTGATGAATGAAGAAAAAGAGCAATACCTCAAAAATGAGCCGCAGGCCGAAAAGTTCTTGCGCCCGTTCATGATGGGCAAGGATTTCATCGACCGCAAACCCCGTTGGTGCTTCTGGCTTGTGGAAGCGAACCCCTCCGACTTGCGCAAGTGCCACTCACTGCTTGGACGAATAGAGAACGTGCGGAAATTCCGCCAAAGCAGTACAAAACCCGCCACCCAAAAGAAAGCCGAAACCCCCACTCTTTTTGACGAGATAAGGGAGCCGCAAAGCGATTATGTAGCCTTACCTACTGTTTCTTCGGAGGGTAGGCGGTATATACCTATCGATTTTTTACCCAAAGAAGTAATCCCTGGAAACAAAATATATTTTTTGCAAGGGGCGACTCTTTATCACTTCGGCGTGCTCGTGTCGAGCGTTCACATGGCGTGGATGCGGGCAGTTTGCGGTCGCCTCGAGATGCGATACAACTACTCGAACACAATCGTCTACAACAACTTCCCGTGGCCGGGAAAAGCGGCTCTGGGGGAAGCGGCGTCTCGCCGCTTGAATAACAATTCTACCCCGGGAGAAGCAACCTCCTCGCCGCTTAATCTCAAAACATCATCAAGCGGCGGGGACGCCGCTTCTCCTAACTACCTCGAAAAAAGCGCCGAAATCAAAGTCAAGCAGGCCAATCTGCCGCATTGGGAACAGGACGGAACAACGTGTTTTGTCACCTTCCGCCTTGCCGACGCCATGCCGCAAGAAAAATTGGACGAATGGCGCGCCGAAAAAGAACTCTGGCTCAAGCGAAACCCCGATCCATGGGACATGGAAACGGAAATCATCTATCACGAGCGCTTTGGCGAACAGATAAACCGCTATCTCGACAGCAACTACGGCTCGTGCGTGCTGCAAGAGCCGCAGATACGCAAGATTGTCGAAGACTCCCTCGCGCACTTCGACGGCGAAAGGTATCGTCTGTTCGCGTTTGTGGTGATGCCCAATCATGTGCATGTGCTGTTCACTCCCATGCCGGGTAACACCATCTCGGACATCCTGCACACATGGAAAAGTTTCACCGCCCATAGCATCAACAAAGCACTCGAACTTTCGGGCCCACTCTGGCAAAAAGAGTATTGGGACAGATACATCCGCAACGAACGCCAATTCGAACGCACCGTCGATTACATCATAGACAACAATCCCGAATTGGCAAAAATAGGAGAAGCGGCTCTGGGGGAAGCGGCGTCCCGCCGCTTAAATAGTAAAAACACAGGAGAAGCGGCGTCCCGCCGCTTGAATAACAATTCTACCTCGGAAGAAGCAACCTCCTCGCCGTTTAATCTTAAAACATCATCAAGCGGCGGGGACGCCGCTTCTCCTATCTCCCGCACCGCCCAAGCCATCCTCGATGCCCGCGCGCTCTACCCGGACTCATCCCTTGCCGACCTCTACGATGAAACCACCATGCCGGTAGAACTGCGAAACGCCCACGAGGCCAACGACCGCGCCGTCATGCAAGCGTACGGATTCGACCCTAAAATGACCGAAAGCGAAATCGTCGCGGAGTTGTTTAAGATGTACGAGGAGCTGAGTGGAGGGAAGGGATTAGGGATTAGTAATTAGCGACTAGCGATTAGTGATGAGTGGTTAGAGAAAATAGGAGAAACGACAACAGCCATTTTTTCGTCTTTTGGGGCTTCGACTAAATGAACAAAACCGTTTTTTCGTCTTTTGGGGTCTCGACTAAATGAACAAAGCCATTTTTTCGTCTTTTGGGGCCTCGACTAAATGAACAAAACCGTTTTTTCGCCTTTTGGAGCCTCGACTAAATGAACAAAACTGTTTTTTCTGCCTTTTGGAGCCTCGACTAAATGAATAAAGGCTTTTCCGAAGCTATGACGGTCTTCGTCAAATGGAACATGGATTTCTTGACGCTATTTTGAAGTTCGTTAAATGATACAAGAGTCGGTGGGGAGTGGCTATGCTTTTCGGTCGTTTTATTTTCACCGGAATGCGGAACGGATTCCATGAAGTCCTGTAAAAATAATTTTTATTGGAGGATGATAGTCTTGAAATCTATGTTTATGGCACAAAAGTTGTCTTTGCGGTTGTGGAGGAGGCTTTTGGGGTTGGACGTTTTGATTTCGCGGGGCAAAATGGGCAATCGGAACAGTTCACATTTCCGCGGGAGTAAACATGAATAAAATCAAGACAACATTGCGTGTTTCAGAAATGGACACGCTTTCCGGTACGTTTGTACGCCTGTATCGGGCCAGCATCCAAGAGAACGAGAGCTTGGCGAAGGACGGGAATCTTGCCGCTTTGATGGCGGAGGTGGAGCATTTCTCTTCTGAAATTTCGCTTGCGATCAAGAGCGATCGGGCAGAAAGCTCTCTTGACGAGGCGGATATCGTCCGCGACGAAATTGTCAGGGACATTTCCAATCTTCTGACGGGATATGCGTCGATTCCCTTTCCTGAAAAGAAGTCTGCTGCGGTTCGGCTTCTTTCTGTTTTTCAAAAATACGGACGCGGGATCACTGTCAAAAGTTATGCGGAGGAATCTTCGCTTATTGAAAGTATGCTGGGGGACTTTTCCTCGGATAGCGCAAAGTCGGATTTGCAGCTTCTCGAAGGTGTCGGCGAACTCCTCTCTTCGCTCCGTTCCGCTCAAGATGCTTTTCATCAGGCGAACGATGCCTTTACCGCTGCGAAAGTGGCGCAGGGCGGCTGCGCGTCTAGTGTCAAGAAAAGTCTTCTCGCCTTGCTCAACGGTAGGCTGATTCCTTACTTGAGCGCTCTTGCTTTGGTGCCTGATTATGCGGCTTTTATCGCCAAATGTATGGCGGAGATTAAGCGGGCGAACTCGTCTTCGGGCGGTCGCGGAAAGCCGGTTGAAGCAAATAATGCGGAGGACGAATTGGAAACGCCGCAAGCGTAATGAACTTTCGCAAAAAGGAAATGGACGGCTTTCGGGCTGTCCGTTCTTTTTTGTCGGCGTACGAATTCAGGTGCAGGCGGGAATGGGGGATTTTAGGAACTGTGCCGCTATTTGGAAAATGCCGGCAACTAGATTTCTCTGATTTCCCATCGTTTTCTTCATCGCGACGAAAGCAATCTCTCTAGAAACTAATCGTTTATGCGAAAGAATGTTGTAAATTCCGTTCTGTTTCTGAAGAAAAAAATATACTTTTTTTGTATGAAAAAGTCGCTATTGGTACTGCTCGTTTTGACCGCAATTTCTTTTTCCCAGGAAATGCTTGCCGTTCAAGCCTATGATGAGCAGCCCGATAACGAGTCGTCCCTTACGTTGAGAGTCAAGGTTGTCAACAATTCTCCACACACATTTGAAAATGTCGAACTTCGCTATTATTTTGCTCCGAAGCAGGGCAAGCAGGTAGTCTTTGAAAATTATTATTTGGCTGGGGGGGGCGGCCGCCTTGGTCAAGATGGATTCGGCACAATCCTATTTGCAAATTTTGATTCGGGAACTTCGGCCTGGCGAAATGCCCAATCAAAGTGGATTTAGTATAGGGCTGCATTATTCCGATTGGTCGCCCTGGCAAAAATCCGAGGATTTCAGTTATCCGGGAGTTGGTGTTTTTTCCGAAACACAAAAGATTCCGCTGTTTATTGACCAGGCCCTTGTGGCGGGACTCACCCCGAACAGTGTAAAAGAATCTCCGGTCATGCTTAGTCTCGTGGCGATTCAGCCGGAAAACGGAACGCAGCCAGCTTTTGTTACGATAAAAAACGATGGCCTGCGCACGATTCATTTGGACTCGGTGTTTGTCAAAAAAGGGAATGGAACAAGAGTTGCTGTTAGTGGGGACAGTCTGATTGTTGGAGGAAAGGCCACATACAAGCTGGATTCCTTAGGACAAAATTTTAGTGGCAGGAATGGGGAACTCTTGTTTAGCGTCGCCGAAGGTTTCCCTGTGGCTTACGTTTGCTGGGGCGGTAAAGGTGCGCTGACAGACTATGCAGTAGAAAGTGAATTGTGGGAATCGGAGTGCTTGAAAACGAGTCCAGGTATTGGCGTATATTACAGCGCGGGAGATTTTTATAGGGTCGCTCCCGAAATGTCCGGCAGGAATGGGGATAACTGGCTGCGCTATGGGGCGGCTGAACTTGATAAGGTCGATGGCGAACTCCCCGATGCAGAACCGATTTCTTTGCAGGATGGTTCTGCGGTGGTTAAGGCGGCCAAAGAACCCATGCACTTTGCCTGGCATCCGGTTCCGGGTGCTGCACAATACCAATTGGTGGTGGCACGGGCGGCAGATTCCTCTATCGTTTTTGAAAAGACGACCACGAATACCCAGGAAGATGTTTTGCTGGATGAAGGGGATTACCTTTGGGGTGTGGGAGCTATCAATGAGACTTCTGTTGCCGCAAAAAAATTGAAGGTTGCTGGAAGCGTCTTTTCTAATTTGCGAAGATATTTGAAAAAACGATTGACGATTCTGCTGGAGTCGTTAAAGTATGCAGAAAGAGTGGAATTAAACGCGCCGCAGCTTGCTGCGCGAAAGGATACCTACTTGCTGGATTTGAAATGGGGCGAATTGGCTTTAGCACGAGAATGGGACAGACCCCATACCGATATGGCAACGCATCCAAATTATGATGACGAGGAAAGTTATCGCTGCTGGGCCGTGGGAGCCAATATTTTGAATCGGTATTATGGGGGAAATTTAACGCAGGATGAAATAAAAATGTATGGGGTTACATTCAATGAAAATTTTTATGATGTGGAAAATCCTCAATTAGTGGCTTTTTTACATTTTAGTCAAGGTGCTGCGCCTAATGAAACAATAAATGAAGTCTTGCAATGGACCTTGAACACGAATACACTCAATCGAATTGCCGGAAAAATTTCAGAAAATCTTCTTGTATCCGCTTTGCAGTCACGGCAACTCATTTACATGAGCAATGGACCTCACATAATGACTATTGATGCCTATAGAAAAAGGATTGATGGGCAAATCGAAATTCGACTTTTAAATACGGATAATAACGGGACAATCGAATGGAGATTGTTGAGCGCGCAAGAATTTGAAGGATTCTGGATTCCCGATGTAACCGACGGAAATGTCCGCATGACGGATCCACGAGTTCATGTGGATTCCGATGAAGATGGCATGATGGACTACGATGAAATCGTGCGGTTCCATACAAATCCAAATCTTGTGGACTCCGACGGAGATGGAATTGGCGACAAGACGGAAATCATGTCGTATACATTTTTAGAAAAAATACCTGATGATAGTGTTTCCGCTATACGGGGTGTAAAAAAAGAAATTTATGCAGATATCGACGGGGATGGATTGCGTGCAGAACTGGATGAGGATTCTGATAACGGCGGTTTGTTGGATGGTTTGGAAGATATAAATCACAATGGTATTTTTGAAGAAAATGAAAAAAATCCTTTTGATGAAAAGGATGATTTAAGTGCTGTAGATATAAGATTAGACATTCCTCTAGATATAACAATCTTTGCTAATGGAAGAATACGTTTAAATGATTATGTTAAATGTTATGACTTATCTTTTAAAGGAGTGAAATATTGCAAGTTTGCTTCGAATTATGTTCCTAATGATTTTGGTATTGTTTTAGGAGTGGGAGTAACTGTTGACGAATTGTTTGTAAAATCATCAGTATTTATTAGAAATAAGGCTGTTATTTATGGTCATGTTCGTTTCTATACTTTGCCAAATGAAAATGCATTTGTAATGTCTCAAAAGGACGCTTATATCAAAAATTCCTTAGTTATAAAAAAATTAAGTCAATTGTGGCCTTTTTCAATGGCTGATTTACCGCCGATGGAAGATGTTGGTCAAAGGGAAGTGAGGGTGAAATATGGCGAAGTACTGACTTTACAAAGTGGAGATAAATTCAGGAAACTTTCTGTTGCTCCCGGTGGCACGTTGCGCGTTCCCATGGGGGAATTCCATTTTGGTGAATTGCAAATGGATGCCAGCAGTCAAATTGAGTATGTAAATCCCGGGTATAAAAGTGTATTCCATGTGAACGGATCCTGTATATGGCGCGCTAAATTAAATCGACAAAATAATGTTCAAGATTCTACAATCGCCCGCGGCGTAATGCTTATGCAACATGGCTCCGAGACAATGTTTATCGAGGGGGAATGGGCGGGAACGATTCTTGCGCCGAATGCCGATCTGGTATTGGGGCAATCCAATAAAATAGTGTACGGCCGCTTTGCCGGCAAGAATGTAACCGTTCATCAATTTGCAATTATTTACAAAGTCCCATATTCACCTAAAGAATATTATGATGTGGCTTTGTTTGGGAGGGGAAAATGAAAATAGTATTACTTTGTGCAATTTTATATTCTATATCTTTGGCAGATGGACCTTGGTCAGAATTGTATTTCAATAATAAACTTTTTCAAATAGATGGCGAGGAAATAGAGCCGTTTTGCTATAAATTAAACTCGATTTTAGATTTTGCCATGAAAATTGGAGTTGAAAGTTGTGAACAAAGTACTGTTTCCTATTATTCCCCAATAGATACAACCATATTCTTAGTATTTTCATTTGAAGACAATTATTTAACAGAAGTTTATCTACATAGAATTCAAACTTGTGGAGATGATGATATAAAAAAGGGAAAATTAAATTTAAGTCGGGGTTGGGTAGAAGAAATGAATCGGTTTCAAAAATTGGGGCTGCTGCAAATGGATTCCTCATCATTGTCTGAATTGTTGGATTCAATTATAAAGAAAATGTTGGCTGTTAGAATTTACAATGATATTGAAAATATTGTTTTTTATGATAGTATTGCTGAAGCGGTTAAAGGCCCAGGCTGTTCATCGGTGCTTGTAGATTCCACGGAACAAGATTCCGCATCGGGTTTTGTTCAAACGGCCCTTACGGACGTTCCCCTAAAAGTGCGGCCTTTGGCAGACAATCGGTTCTTTGTTGAAAAAGGGCTGGGCAAGGCCTACGATGTTTTTGATTTGAACGGCAAGCGCATCGGCGGCGGCACATTCCGCAGCAATGTTCTGCACGTAAAATCTTTGCCCGTCATTTTGAAAGTCGACGGCATGGGCAGTGTGCTGCTGAAGTGAGGGGCGATGCTTATGCAGCACGGCAGCGAGACAATGTTTATCGAGGGGGAATGGGCGGGGACGATTCTTGCGCCGAACGCCGATCTGGTACTAGGGCAATCCAATAAAATAGTGTACGGCCGCTTTGCCGGCAAGAATGTAACCGTCCATCAATATGCAATGGTTAAGATTGTTCCGTTCAACCCGACGGCGCTTTACGAAGTTGTTTTCTTGGGAGGTGCAAGATGAATCGCTGTTTAATGGCGTTGTTTTCGTTGATGATTTCATTCTCTTTTGCCAGTCGTGATCCTATGCCAGATACGGGATATCCGTCAAATGACTTTGTCTTTATGCCTGGAGAATTTCCTATGGATTCCATTGCTTGGAATAAAGTAGGTTTCAGGGATTGTTCATCTTGGGATAATGACGGGGTTTGTTCGGATTTCAAGGGTTGTGCGGTTGTGAGGGGGGGAGTTTTTTGTGATGAATCTTCATTTGATCCGACAGTTGAGATTTCCATCGTTATTCAAGGTACTTACATCGAAAGCATTACACTTTTACGTAATAATCAAGAATGTTTGGATTACCTTGGACATGAAGTGGAAGTGGTTGGGGAAAAGGGGAGTCTTCCATTTAGTGAAGTCCTGAAATTGGAATTGGGCAGACTCAGGGACTATGGGGTGCTATTGGCGACCGATTCCATGGTGAATGCGTTCATTGCCAAAGTATTTGATTATAGCCGTTTTGACTGTGATAATCCAGATGGGTGTGATGGTACATGCGACGATATAGATGGCATGCTTTACGCAAATGGAAATCCTTATATGGTTATTGGCCAGGGGAGATGTTGCTCTGTATTGAAAGATTCCACATCGGGTTTTGTTCAAACGGCCCTTGCGGCCGTTCCCCTAAAAGTGCGGCCTTTGACAGACAAACGTTTTTTTGTTGAAAATGGGCAGGGCAAGGCCTACGATATTTTTGATTTGAACGGCAAGCGTATCGGCGGCGGCATCTTCCGCAGCAATGTTCTGCACGTAAAAGCTTTGCCCGTCATTTTGAAAGTCGACGGCATGGGCAGTGTGCTGCTGAAGTGAGGGACAACCGCGAACTTGCGGGATGGTCGGGGAAACGGGAATGCTATCCGTTTTCTCCCGTTCGACCCTTTGGGGGGGGGGGCAAATTTCCGTCTGCAGGTGGCTGCCCTCTGTATATGGATTTTCTGCGTGAGGGATGGTGACCCGGATGGGCGGAGACGCACTGGCGCGGCTCCGTTGCCCTTGGCGGCTTTGCCGGTTAGGGCAATACAGCCCGACCCGCCGCGAGGCGGGGCACGCCTGGTTCAGTTCGGGTTGGCACAGCAGCGGTAGGGGATGGAGACGTCCGTGTAGAATGCCACCGCTTCTCCGGTATTCGGCAGTGTGGCTGGCTTCGCCGAATCGCGCTTTGGGTAAATCCTTCCGGATCCGTGGAAAGAGCTATATTTGAAATGTGAATTATCTAGGCATCGATTACGGAGAACATCGGGTCGGGATTGCTTTTGCCGATTCCGAACTCAAGTGGGCGTTTGCCCGGGAAACCATCGACCAGAAAAAGACGGATTTGATGAAACGCCTTTCGGAACTGGTCAAGGAAAATAAAGTGGACGTTTTTGTCGTGGGGATGCCCTTTCGCCCCGACGGTCGCCCGGATGGGAAAAACCTGGTCGTAGAAGAATTTGTTCGCAGGCTCGCCGAGCGGTTTCCGCAGATTCCGATTCAAACGGAGGACGAGGCCTATACTTCTGTCGCGGCACTCCAGGAAACGAGCTACTTAAAAAAGAAAAAGAAGCAGCAGGACAAGGGCCTTGTGGACAGGCTTGCCGCCCAGCATATTCTGCAATCGTATTTGGATGGTCTTTGAAGTCGGTTCTTCAAAACAGGAATTTTTTCACCAAGTGAATTTTTCTCGCGGGTCGCGAGGTGCTTCGCAAAGGATTTCCGCGCTTCGCTCGCAATGACAACGAACGTCAGGCGAGGAAAGAACGAATAGAATG
>NZ_FUWU01000009.1:56322-73074 GCF_900167415.1 Fibrobacter intestinalis
GCAAAGCCAACGAGCGTCAGGCGAGGAAAGAACGAATAGAATGTCGAATTCGCCTTTCTCCACGAAAAGGATTTCCGCGCTTCGCTCGCAATGACGGGCCGCTAGCTCGGATTGTTCCGCCTTTACAAACGTTCTTCCCGTCATTGCGAACCCTGCCGGGGTTATACGACACTTGTCAATTTATTGACTTAGTGGAGTTATCCTCTATGTGGATATACGACACTTGGTAACTTTGTTACCTTAGTGGAGTTATACTCGAAGTGTAGAAGCAATCCTTTTTCGCTGTAAGAACAAAAGCAAATACTTCTTCTGCTCACTCCGCTGGACTTTGAATGGGAAAGAAGCGATTACAAGCAAATCGGGTGGATTTTATATATAAGCCACAAAAAAAAAGCCCCGGATTTCTATCCGAGGCTTTTAGTAGCGGGGGCAGGACTTGAACGCTGCGACCTTTGGGTTATGAGCCCAACGAGCTACCAACTGCTCCACCCCGCGTCGAGGTGTGTGCCATTTCTAGCACGAAACCATATATAGTAAATCGAAATGGGTTTGGCAAGGGGTCGTCCCTCAAATAGGAGGGATTAGACGTATTTTTTGAGAATGTGCTTGGAAGAAACGAAATAATCGATGCCGCTTCCCAGTGTAATCGCCGTGATGACGCCCATGACGATTGTCGGGAAATGCTGCCATACCTTTTGGAATCCTTCCAGCTGTTGGATGGGGTCCAGCGCACCGACCAGAATGGCGACGATGCCGATTCCCTGCAAGGCGGTTTTCCACTTCCCGCTGCGCCGGGCGGGCATGACCAGGCCTTCGGCTGCGGCCAGAGTGCGGAGGGTTTCCACGCTGGCTTCGCGGAAGTAGATGAGGGCGACCATCCATACGGGAGCGTAGCCGGTCGCGATGAAGCACATGAAAATGGTCATGTTCGAGATCTTGTCGCTGAACGGATCCAGGTATTTGCCGAGAGTCGAGACTTCTCCCCATTTGCGAGCGAGGTGCCCGTCCAGATAATCCGTGAGCATGAATCCCAGAACCATCACCAGGGCGAGGACTTTAAAGACGAGATGGTTGTTGGTGTAATTGAGGTCGTTGTCGTAAAAGAAAATCCACAGGAAAAAAGGCGTGAGGACAATGCGGGTCATCGTGAGCTGGCTCGCGATGGAAAGCGGCTTGCGGTGGGCGGGGTCCCGGTAGAACCAGTAGAGGTAAGAGGCGGAGGCGGCTCCCATCAAAAGCATGCTGGCCACGACGCAAATCTGCTGGAACGGGTCGATGTTGAGGATGTAAACGAGCATCGTGATATTGATGGTCGTTGCCGATAGCTTTGACCAGACGTGCTTCCCGGGAAGTTTTTTCCCTTCTCGCAGGATGCTCAGCGAAAGAAGCGAGTGGGCGACGACGCGGATGAAGAGAAAGAGGCATCCGACCGAAAGCAGGATTTCAAAATCGTTATCCACGAAGTAGTTCCGGATAAGGATGCTGGTCATGACGGTGACGGAGAGGATTCCTTCAATGACGTTTAGCCAAAGCTGGTAGTAGGGTTCTTCAAATTCCTGGGTGCGCAGCTGCCAGTTGCTGAGCCACGAGATGATAAGGACGATAAGCGTTATCATGGCGGCGGTGTAGCTGTGCTGCGTCCAGATGGCGGCAATCAGGGGGATGAAAAGGGCCGCCCGGAAAATTCTCCAGATGCGTCCGTGCATCCGGATGGTTCGCAGTTTTTCTTTAAGAGGCATTGGCTTCCTCCAGAAGTTCTTTGGCGTGGGCGAGGGAAGTGGGCGATTTGGCGTCGCCGAGCATTCTCGCGATTTCGGTAATGCGTTGCGGATAGGTCAGAACATGGACCGTGGAAACGGTTCTCGCATCGCTGTTCTCGTGCTTTTCGACGGCCAGGTGGGATTTTGCTCGGCAGGCGACCTGCTGCAAATGGGTGATGGCGAGAATCTGGTGGAATTTGCCGATTTCCCGCAGGGCATGCCCGACGTTGTTCCCCACTTCGCCGCTGATGCCCGAATCCACTTCGTCAAAAACGAGGAGAGGAATGCTATCCCGTTCTGCCATGACTGATTTGAAAGCCAGCAGCACCCGGGAGAGTTCGCCGCCGGAGACCGCTGCGCGGAGCGGTTTTTGCCCTTCGCCGACATTGGGGGCGATGCAGAATTCGACACGGTCTTTGCCTGTCGCGGAAAAGGGCTCTTCGGAAATGTCGGTCACGAATTTCGCTTTGGGCATGCCGAGGGAATGCAGGACTTCTTCGACTTTGGCGTCGAGGGTCGCTTTGCCCGCTTGCCGTTTGCGGGATAGTTCATCGGCGAGGCGTGTCAATTCGTCTTTCGCTTTGCGGATGTTTTTTTGGATTTCGGCGAGGTCGGCGTCCAGATTTTCGAGGCTTTCAAGCTCCTGCTTTCTTTTTTCGAGCAGCTGGACTAACCCGCTTTCGTCGGTGCGGTATTTCCGCTTGAGCCGCTGGATGAGGGCGAGGCGGGAATTGGCGCGGTCGAGAGCCGCCGAATCGATTTCTTCGCCGGAGCCGACTTCCTGTAGGGCTTCTTCAATGAAAGAAAGCGAGTCGTAGGCGTCTCCGAGACGCTTTGCCCATTCGTCGGTTTCGGGAAGGACGGAGGCGAATTGCCGCACTTTCGCTTGGAATGTCTGAAATTCCGCCATGAGCCCGTTTTCGCCGTCGAACATGTTTCGCAGGCTTTGCACGGCGCGCATTTTGGCTTCGGATTTTGCCGCCGCCGAAGTCTTGGCTTCCAGCTCCGCTTCTTCGCCCAGACGCAGGGACGCTTTTTCCAGTTCGTTCTTTTGAAAAGTCAGGAATTCTTTTTGTTCGGCGAGGATTTTCGCGTTGTCTTCGGTTTCTTTCAGGCTGTTTTTCAGCTTTGTCCATTCGGCGTATTTCTGGGCGTAGATTTCCCTTTCCGCTTTGCATTCGCTGTAGGCGTCCAGCAAGTGCAGCTGGGTCCGCAAGTCGCGCAGGAGCAGCTGGTCGCTTTGCCCGTGCATCTGCACCAGGGTTTCGCCGAGTTCTTCGAGGGTTGCGTGATTGACGACAGTCCCGTTCACGCGCGTCCGGCTTTTTCCGCCGGCAAGGACTTCCCGCTGGATGATCAGTTCGTCGTCTCCGTCGATTTCCTGGGAGTCCAGGATGCGTTTCGCTTCTTCGTTTTTCGAAATGTCGAATGTCGCTTCGACGGTCGCCTTGGTCGCTCCGTGACGAATCATCGCCGGGGTGGTTTTTCCGCCGACGACGGTGCGGAGTGCGCCCATCAGAACGGATTTGCCCGCTCCGGTTTCTCCGGTGATTGCCGAAAAGCCGGTTTTAAAATGGATGGTGCATTCTTCGATGAGTGCGAAATTATGGATAGAGAGCTGCTGCAGCATGGTTTCCGCTTTTATTCGGCCTTGTCAAATTCAATGATACTACGATATATCGGTCGGCCTTCTTGCCGATATTTCTTTTCAAAATTGGTCATGATCCCTTCGGTCGGGGTGGCGGTGTTGCGTTCCAGGACGGTCGCGCCGCAGAAATGGTCGAAGGTTTCCAAAGCCACTTCGTTGTATTCCTTGTGGTCGGTGCCCCAGAAGAAAAGGCGCTTTCCCGGTTTGAGGACCCGGGCGACTTCCGTCAGAAATTCTGGACGCAGTAAACGATTTTTGTGGTGACGTTCCTTGGGCCAGGGATCCGGAAAATACATGTGGAACGCATCGACGGAATTGCTCTGTACCCTGTCCCGCAGAAAATAGAAGACGTCGCCCCGGAGCATTGCCGTGTTCTCGCCGACTCCGTTTCGCATTTCCCGGCTTGCGGCGTAATGCGCCCAGGTCAAATCCCATTCGCTTCCTAAAATGGAAATTTCCGGGTGCCTTTTGCCGTATTCGACCAGAAAGCCGCCCTTGCCGGAGCCGATTTCAATTTCGATGTGCCCGTTGTGGTTCGGAAAAATCTCTTTCCAGTCCAAGGGGTGCTTGTCCGGCTGGTTGTCGGGAGTCTGGACGGGCTTTCGCGTTCCGGGAAGATGGCGGTGAACAAAGTGCCACAGGCAAGGGTATTCCTTGTCCCGATTCAAGTCCCTGTAAAATTCGGGAATGACGATTTCTTTTTTTTCTTTGGGCTTTGCCGCGTTTTGGATTTCTTCGTTCATGTTCGCCTTAAATAAATGCGATGATTTTTTCCTGAAATTCTTCGGGAATTTTCTTTTGGAGGGTTTCCAGAATATGTTCCGCGGAATACTTCATCGAAAAATGATTGAGTACGACGTGCTTGCATTTCATCGTGTCGCCGTATTTTTGAAGAGCTTCGGCGATAGCGGAAATGTGGGTGTGTCCCTTTTTTTGCGCCATTTCCTCTTCTTCGTCGTCGAGGAATGTGCATTCCGTGACCAGGATTTCGGAATCCCAGACGGATTGAAGGTTCGGGTCCAGCAGGTTTTCGCCCAGACTGTCGCCCATGAAAGTGATCAGCGGGTCAAAAACCTCCCGGGTGATGCACGTTCCCTTTTGACGAAGTTCGATCAGCTTGGAGGAATCCAGCCCCAGAAATTCGTCCTTGAGTTTGTTCTTGTGGTTGTACAGGGTAATTCCCATAGCGGGCAAAAAATGTTTGCCGAGCGAGGCGTGGCGCACGTTGAACGCTTCGATGTAAAGATCCTTGCGGTAAGCAAGGGCCTGCTTTTCTCCGGCTTTTACGGGAATTATCTTGGGCAGTTTAAAACGGCTTTCGGGAACGCCTTCAAAGGAAGCTTCGGCGTGAATCCACTCTTCCGCTCCGGGAACGAGTTCCTCGGGAATGTAATAAACCGACGGCTTTTCTACCCCCATCATCCGGCGCAGACTGTGATGCCGCATAAGGCAGCGGCTGTGGTCGCCGTGGGCGTGCGTCAAAAAAACATGGTCGATGCCGATTGCCGAAATGGGGCATTCTCCCATATCCACGCAAAAATTGTGTTCGGGAAGCTGTAAATACGTTGCCAGCCCCGAAACGGAAAATCCGCAAAGTCGAACTTTGCCTACGTGGAGTCGAACTTGACGCAAAGCGTTGTGCAGGGATTTGTTTTCTTGCATTTCGGCATCAAAGATAGCAAGTTTTTCTAGGATGACGGAAGACCGGTCGGGAAAGTTCCCAAGGAAAAAAGGGAATTGTGGACAATCTTCCACTAAATACTCTTAATAATTTTTTTTCAAAGAGTGAACTTCTTTTCAAAGCAAGCATTTCTTTTTCTCTAAGAGAATTCTTTTTCAAAACGAGGCGTTTTCTTTCTCAAGGCGAATTCTTCTCGCAGACCGCGAGGCGCTTGCCTACGCCCATGAGCCTTGGAAGCTCCGCTTCCTTTAGACGAATTGTCTCTTCCAGGGATACTTCAACTACGGAATCGGAGATTCCTAGTTTCAGGGATGCCTTGTAGGCTGGCGGGCGGAATGAAATGTGTTACGTCGCGAGAGGGGATATCATCTTTTTCACAAGGAGAACTCAGTTATCAGTTCCAACTCCCAACTTCCAACTCCCAACTTTCACCTAACCACACGTTCTCGCACTCTAAAAAATGAAAGAACATTCCTGCTTTGAAAATCGGATATATATTTAAGAAGCGAAACATTTGAGGTATGTATGCTCATAGACTTTAATCAAATCGAAGCGATTCGCGGACCGGGAATGAACCACGGTTCCGGGGAAATGTCTGCACAGGTGTTCGATTGCGAACAGGGAAAATTCGTCATCACGCGAATACACCCGTTCGGATCCATCGGCATTCACGAACAGAAACTGGGTGACGACATCAATTACGTCATTTCGGGCACGGGAACCGCCTATGTCGATGGCAAAGAGGAAGCCCTTTATCCGGGCTGCTGCCATATTTGCCCCAAAGGTTCCCGCCATAAAATCATGAACACGGGAATTGACGATCTGGTGCTTTTTACGGCGATTGTCGATAGGGGATAGCCGAAAACGCCAAAAAAAGTTGCATTTCTGTAAAAAAAGAATAGTTTTGTCCAAGGGTTTTCTCTTTTTTTGGAGATACGGACGTCACATTTTCCTTTAAGGAGTTTTATACTATGCGCGATCTTCTCGATAAGTTGCTCAAAATGGGGTATTCAGTTCTTTTTTCTGTCGAAGGCGGTTTTCCTGTTGTCCGCATCATTCAGGGGACGGACGTGGAGCGTCCGGTAAAGAGCTGTAGTCTGGGGTCCGGGGATTTTCGGGAGAGCATTGAAGAAACCCTCCAGTCCATGATTCTGGATTTGGAAAGGCATCCCAATTAACCGAATGTAATTTTCTATATTTGGCCTCGTAAAAAATACGAGGCCTATTTTGTCTATTCATCCCGAAATTGCCAAACGACGTACTTTTGCCATTGTCAGCCATCCGGATGCCGGCAAGACGACCATTACCGAAAAATTCCTGTGGTTCGGGAAAGTGATTCGGGAAGCGGGCCATGTCCGCGCCAAGGCGAATCGCAGCTATACGGTCAGCGACTGGATGAAAATCGAACAGGACCGCGGCATTTCCGTTTCGAGTTCGGTTCTGAATTTTCCGTTTGAAGATTGCTGGTTCAATCTGGTCGATACGCCGGGGCACCAGGACTTTTGCGAAGACACCTATCGGGCGCTTACCGCCGTCGATTCCGCGCTGGTTCTGATTGACAGCGTGAACGGTGTGGAAAAGCAGACGATCAAGCTGATGGAAGTCTGCCGGATGCGCCATACGCCCATCATTACGTTTATCAATAAGATGGATTTGGATGGTCGTCCCGTTTTGGACTTGCTGGATCAGATTGAATCGGTGCTGAAAATCAAGGCGATTCCTTTTACCCTTCCGATTGGCGTCGGGAAGCTTTTCAAGGGCGTCTATTCCATTGCGGACAACACTTTCAACGTGTATGATGAAAAGTCGGGGCATCAGGAAATTCTCCAGATGACGGGTCCCGACGATCCGAGGCTTGTGGAATTGTGCGGTGAAAACTGGGTGAAGCCGTTCCGGGAAGAATACGACATCGTTACGGGAGGAATGGACCCCTTTGACCATGAACTTTTTTTGAAAGGCGAAATGTGCCCGGTTTTCTTTGGCAGCGCCGTGAACAATTTTGGAGTCCGTCAGCTGTTGAACGCTTTTGCGAGTCTAGCGCCGGCGCCTATGCCGCGGGAAACGGACAAGCGGATGGTGGAACCCGGAGAATCGGATTTCAGCGGTTTTGTTTTTAAAATTCAGGCGAACATGGACCCGAAGCACCGCGACCGGACGGCTTTTTTGCGTATTTGCTCCGGGGAATTTCAGCGCGGGGACAAGGTCTTTCACGTGCGTTCAGGGCGGGAAATCCGGCTGGCGGCCCCGACGGCGTTTTTGGCGAAGGACAAGGAAGTCATCGATACCGCTTGGGCGGGAGACATTGTGGGCATTAACGACCCCGGGCTTTTCCATATCGGCGATACGCTGACGAAAGGCGAAAAAATCAATTTTTCGGGCATCCCGGATTTTGCTCCGGAACATTTTGCGCGCGTCTCCCTTTTGAATCCGCTCAAGTCGAAGCAGCTTGCGAAAGGGCTCAAGGAATTGACGGAAGAGGGCGCGACCCAGCTTTACCAGCCTTTTAAATCAGCGATTCCCGTAATTGGCGTCGTCGGTGAATTGCAGTTTGACGTGCTGAAATTCCGCTTGATGTCGGAATACGGCGCAGACGTTTCCTTGGATCGCATTCCCTCTTACGGGGTTCGCTGGATTGTCGGGGATGCCGCCGAAGTGGACAAGTTCGTGGACGAAAACGGCATCGATTGCATGCGGGACAAGGAAGAACGCTTTGTGTGCCTGTTCCCGAATGAATACCGCCTGAGTCTGGCGATGAAGAATTTTCCGAATCTCCAGTTCCGGGAAACTTCTTTGGGGTAAATGGGACGGGGGACTTTATGAAATGGCATTCCGTTTTCAAATGGGCCGTGTGGCTGGTCGTTTTAACACTTGCGGCGTGCAGCAATTCTAAAAAGCAGCAAGTTCCCGCAGAAGAGTCGCCTTCCGTTCCGATTGTCGAGCAGCCGAAGCCCGCAGAAATTCCGGAGCTTCCGGCATCCGCTCCAGAAGAAACCCGCACGGACAAGGCGGACACTTCGGAGGTTTCCTTTTTGGCGATAGGCGACGTGCTTTTTCACACGCCCCTTTTCAAAGCCTGCAAGGAAGATTCGGCGTTTTGCCATTTTGAATATGTGTTCGCTCCGTGGGAAAAGGATATTGCGGCTGCGGACATTGCGGTCGTCAATCAGGAGACCATATTTGTCCCGCGCAGCGATGGGTATGCGTCGTATCCGAGTTTCGGTTCTCCGGAAGAAGTTGGGCTTGCGGAAATCGCTGCAGGGTTTGATTTGGTGACGCACGCGACGAATCATACAATCGACCGGGGCGAAAAAGCGGTGGATTACACCATCGCCTTTTGGAAGGACAAGCCCGCCAAGGCGTTGGGAATTCATGCGACGGAAGCGGACCGCGATTCCGTTTTCGTTTTGGACAAAAAGGGAATCCGTTTTGCGTTTGTCAATTTCACTTATGGTTTGAACGGGCAAAAGCTGCCTGCGGATCGCCCCTATCTGGTGGACCTTCTGGATTCCGGAAATCTCTGGTTGAAACAAATTCAACGCGCCGATTCCCTTGCGGAAGTCACCGTGGCGTTCCTGCATTTTGGAACGGAGTATGTGGAATTGCCGTCTCCCGAAGCGATGCGGCAAGCGGAACTCGCGATTGATGCGGGGGCGGATATTGTCGTGGGAACGCATCCGCACGTGATTGAGCCTTATGGCGTTTATACGACAAAGTCGGGAAACCGCGCTCTGGTTTATTGGTCTCTCGGCAATTTCGTTTCGAACCAGCAGCAGCTGGAAACAAATCTGGGCGGCGTGGCGAAATTCACCGTGCGCAAAATCCAAACGGCGGATTCTTCGAAAATCGAAATTACGCAGGCTCTGTTTGAAGGTTCTGTCACGCAGCAGGAAGTGGGGAATTATCATGCCGTGCCGCTTTCGGCGTATTCGGATTCCCTTTCTCAAAGGCATCTGCTCAAGGCGAAAGTTCCCGCTTTCAATTTGGAAAATTTGCAGGCGCACTTTCAGAAAAATTTGGAAAATGCCAAAAATTGCCAGACCGAAGATCCGGCGGGACATTTGCCTCTCGCCATTGGCAATCCCTCTTTTAAAAAGTGATTTTGTTTATCAAGGAGATTCTATGAAGTCCGTTCCTATCACTCTTCTTGCCGGTTATCTCGGAGCCGGAAAGACCACGCTTTTGAACCATGTTTTGAACAACCAGCAGGGTTATCGGGTCGCGGTCATCGTCAATGACATCGGCGAAGTGAACATTGACCAGACGCTCATTGAAAAAGGCGGAAACGTGCAGCAGAAAGACGCCGTCGTCCCGCTTTCCAATGGTTGCATTTGCTGCACCCTGAAAACGGATCTTTTGGAACAGATTGCGCAGATTCTGGAACAGGGCAAGTTCGATTACATTCTGATTGAAGCGAGCGGCATTTGCGAACCGCTTCCCATTGCGCAGACGATTACCCTGATGGGTTCCAAGCTGAAAAGTCGGGACGGCAAACCGCTGCCGTGCCACTTGGACGGGATTATTTCCGTGGTGGACGTATTGCGACTGGCGACGGAATTTGGAGCCGGGGAAAAACTTCTGGACGAGAATATGGACGAAGAAGACGTGTCCAGCCTACTCGTGCAGCAGATTGAATTTTGCAACACGATTGTCCTGAACAAAGTGGACAGCATTTCCGCGGAAGATCTGAAGCACGTTCGCGCCGTCGTCCGCGCCTTGCAGCCCGAAGCCAAAATGATCGAAACCAATTTTGGCAAGGTGGAAATGGCGGATATTCTGGATACGAAGCTTTTTGATTTTGCCAAGGTTTCCAATTCGGCGGCGTGGGTCAAACAGTTGAACGAACCCGAAGAAGAGGAAGAAGGGGAGTCCGAAGAATATGGCATCGGCACTTTTGTTTATCGGGAACACCGTCCGTTCAACCGGGAAAAGCTGGAAGCGTTTTTAGACGATTATCCGAACAGCATTATCCGGACCAAGGGGATTCTCTGGTTCGACGATGACCGCACCTATTCTTATCTCTTTGAACAGGCGGGAAAGGATGCGAGCGTTCATTGTCTGGGACGCTGGATTGCCTCGCTGAACAAGGGGGAACAGGAACGCGCCTTGGAAGAGGAACCCGAAGTCCGCAAAATGTGGGATGAAAAATACGGCGACCGTGAAATCCGTCTTGTCTTTATCGGGCAACGCATGGATAAGGCGGAAATCGTCCAGTCCTTGAATGCGTGCTTGGGCGAATAAAAACTTTCCGATAAAAGAAAATAGCGAAACACGGAGTTTCGCTATTTTTATATCCACCGGACGTTTCGGCAATTCAAAAGAAGTGCCGCCCGCGATAGAAAATTACTCCTCTTGGGAGGTTCCGAGTTGCCGAAGCATTTCGAGCAGGGTCTGCACGCCGAATCCCGTCGCTCCGTAAGAAGTGTATTTCCAGGCTTGCGTCGTGTAGGCGGGACCCGCGATATCGAAGTGCGCCCATTTGACATCTTCGGGAACAAATTCCCGCAGGAACAGGGCGGCGAGAATTGCCCCGGCGCTTTTTCCCACATTGGAAAGGTCCGCATAATGGTCTTCGAGTTCTTTGAAGTATTCGTCTTCAAGCGGCATCTGCCAGAACTTTTCGCAAGCGGCGTTGCCTGCCTGAATGACTTGTTTCGCCAATTCGTCATCGTTGGCGAAAAATCCTGCGATGCTGGGGCCAAGAGCCCGAACCATGGCTCCGGTAAGGGTTGCCAAATCGATAATGTGGGTCGCACCGCTTTCGGCTGCGGCGCAAAGACCATCCGAAAGAACCAGGCGGCCTTCGGCATCCGTGTTGCCAATGGCGACTGTTTTGCCGTTCTTGGTCGTAAAGATGTCGCCGGGCAGCATGGCTCCCGAACCGATGCGGTTTTCGGCAAGGCAAAGATAGGCCGACATTTTCACGGGGAGTTTGAGTTCGGCTGCGGCGCAGATGGCGGCAAGGGCAGCAGCCGCTCCGCTCATGTCGCTGATCATTTCCTGCATTCCGCGGGCGGTTTTTAGGGAAATGCCGCCGGTGTCAAAGGTGATTCCTTTTCCGACAAGGGCCAAGTGGACGTTGTCCGCGGCGTTTTTGGGATTGTAGCTGAGCTTGATCATGCAGGGTTCAAATCGGCTGCCGCTGCCTACGGTCAAAAGGCCGTTGAATCCGTTTTTGGCAAGAATTCGAGAATTGAGAATCGTGATCGAGAGTCCCGGAACCCGGTGAGCCTCTTGAATGGCAGTTTTGGCGAAGGCGTCCGGATTCAATTCGGAACCGGTCGTATTCACCCAGTTTTTGCAAAGGCCGATGTAATGCTGTTCTACGGCAACTTCGGCGGCAATCTTTTCAAAATCCTTGGCCCGGGAGTCCGCTTCGATTTCATAGGTGACGCAGAAATTGTCCGGAGTTTTGCTTTTGTATTTGGAAAAATGATAATCGCTGTAATAAATGCCGTGGAGAATCGCTTTGAATTGTTCGTCGTCGGCGTCGGCAAGAAGAAGCTTGACGGTTTTAAATTGCTTTTGGCTTGCGCGCTTCCCCAGCCTGTAGCCTGCCATCCGGAGTTGATCCAGCGCAGAAAGCCCGCGGTCTTTGGCGGCGTCGATGAAAATGGTCTTGTGTCCGTCGATGTCGGCAATGTCCGAGTCCTGGGAAATGCCTTTGGCGACTTCGGAAAGAAAATGGGAAACCTGGATTTCTCCATTTTCGCTCAGCACAGAAGAAAATTGGATCGCTTTTTTGACGAAGAAAAGAGCGTGGGCGTCTGTATTGTCGGTAACGTGTTTAGCAATTTTGATCTTTATCATGTTTTTAAAAATAGAAATTTATCGGGTGTTGCGAAAATTTCTTGGTGAAGGGCGCGAGGGCGAAAAACGTCTTATGCCAAACAAAAAAGCCTGCTCGCGGAAGTCCGTTGCGCAGGCCGTTTGTCATTTTGAAATTCGTTATTTGATGGTCGTTGTAAAGCGCAGGGCGACGGCGACATCGTCAAGTTCTTTTTCGCTGAAAACATTGAATTGCGCTTTTGTGCGTCCGTAGGATTTGACCAGTCCGACCGTCCAGGCGAAATCGTCCGCATCGGCATTCAGTTCGTCGCGGTTGCCGACGTGTTCCAATTCAAACATCAGATGGTCGAGGAATCCCATCGTGGGAATTTCCAGGCCGACGTAAAAAGGAAGATGCTCGGAGCCTTGTGCGTATTCCGGTTTGATGGCGTTGCCCGCGGCGATGCTTTCTGCGTTCACGTCGCTGTCTTCGGTGGTTTTAATGTAGGCGATTTCCCCGTAGATCCGCAGATTTTTGACGAAGGAATAAGAAACGTATCCGGAGACACGATGTGTCTGGGTGGCCGGCTGGTTCATGGCGTCAAGGGCGTTTACGCGGTAGGCGACGGCGATTTCCAGCGGGAAGCTGAATTTCAGGCGTTCTTCCACGCGGACATAGCCGGTGTTGAATTGATTGTCGGAAGTGGCGAGCATCGCCTTGAATGCGGACGGTCCGAAGTTCCAGCCGAGTTCAAAAGCGTCATGCGAATAATCGCGCATCATCATGCCGCGGCGGTTGAGTGCCGGATCGACATAGGTACCGAAATTGCCGGAATTGCTCCAGTCGGTTTTCCAATGCCCGAGTTTCAGGTTCAGCGCATGATCCCCGAGACGGTATTTGTAATTGGCCCAATAGAGGTCGGCGAGAAATTTGTCGTATTCCTTGCCGTCGATTTTATTCCCGAAATGCGGACCGAACATGCGAATCATGATTTGGGCGTCAAAATTTTCGGATTTGTACATTCCGCCGAGATTGGCGCGGAACCAGAAGGATTCCAGACCGTCGTCGTTATTGTTGGCGACCGCCTGCGTCTGGATATTTCCTTTAAAGGCAAAGTTTTCGGCGATATCCGCTGCAAATGCGTTCACGGAAAAGACAAAAGCGATGGCAGCAGTTGTTTTGAAAATATTCTTCATTTCAACTCCTTGAAAAGGCGGGTAAAATTTATTAAAAAAGGAAAGCTTTGGGGTGGGAATGGCATTTTTTAGTGGGGAAGTCATCTTTTTCAAAACGTGAATTTCTCTTTCGCAATAAAAATTTTTCTCGCGGACTTGGATATTTCTTTTGCAGGAAATAAGTTGCACGAACACTTGCTGGGTTAAAAGAAGTACAAAAGGGCGCAAAAAACCGGTCCCATACGGGACCGGCAAAGTTTTCCTTTTTAAGATATGCGATTAGTCTTTCTGGAAAGGTACCAGTTCCACGCGGCGGTTCTGGGTGCGGCCTTTCTTGGTTTTATTGTCTGCAATCGGCTTGCTGGAGCCGAAGCCGACGGCGCGCACTCTGTCGCTGGAAATGCCTTTCTTGACGAAGTAATTGACGACTGTTTGCGCACGTTCCTGAGAAAGCTTGTTGTTCAATTCCTCGGAGCCGGTGTTGTCCGTATGTCCCTGTACTTCCAGATTGGCTTGCGGAATCTGGTTCAACAGGCGAACGATGTCGTCCAGAGTTGCATAGGACGCTTTTGTCAGTTCCGCCGAGTTGGATTTGAATTGGATTCCCTGTTTCAACTTGCTGAGGTCCTGCTTCTTATTTACAGGGCATCCCTTGTTGTCGATTTTTACGCCGGGCAGGGTATTCGGGCATTTGTCCGAAATATCGGGTACGCCGTCCTGATCGCTGTCGAGCGGGCATCCTGTGGAATCCACCGGTTCGCCTTCCTGGGAATTGGGGCACTTGTCGAAGGAATCGGGCACGCCGTCCTTGTCTCCGTCGAGCGGGCATCCCAACGTATCGACCGAAACGCCTTCCTTGGTATTCGGGCACTTGTCAAAGGAGTCCGCCACGCCGTCCTTGTCGCTGTCGGCGGGGCATCCCGTGGAATCGACCGTAATGCCTTCTTTGGAATTGGGGCACTTGTCAAAGGAATCGGGAACGCCGTCCTTGTCGCTGTCGAGCGGGCAACCGATGGAATCGACCGAGACGCCTTCCTTGGTATTCGGGCACTTGTCAAAGGAGTCCGCCACACCGTCCTTGTCGCTGTCGGCGGGGCATCCCGTGGAATCGACCGTAATGCCTTCTTTGGTGTTCGGGCATTTGTCGGCGGAATCAGGCACGCCGTCCTTGTCGCTGTCAAGCGGGCAACCTGTGGAATCAATCGAAGTTCCTTCCTGGGTGTTCAGGCACTTGTCAAAGGAATCGGGGATGCCGTCCTTGTCGCTGTCGAGCGGGCAACCGATGGAATCGACCGCCACGCCCTGCGGCGTATTCGGACATTTGTCCTGGAAGTCGGGAATCGAGTCCTTGTCGCTGTCGAGCGGGCAGCCCTTTTCGTCGATAGGAGCATCCTTCGGGGTGTGCGGGCAAAGGTCTTTTTTGTCGTCGATACCGTCGCCGTCGCTATCCTTGGGCGTGGAGCCGCCGAGTCTCCAGCCGATTAACGCAGACACGCCGTAATGCGCTTCGTTCTGGACGTAGGTTTTGGATTTGATGCCGTCTTCGCTTTCGTGATAGATGGAGAAGCCGTGTCCCTGCTCCATTTCCTTTTCGGTATCGAATGTCGGGTTGTTGAAATTCTTCAGGCCGATGTCCAGACCGAGAGCAACATCGATATGGTAAGGCAGATGGAAGCGCACACCGGGAGTCAGCACCATCGGATCCAGATCATAGGGCATTCTGGGGATGTGGGTTTCTTCGATGCGGGTTTCCGCGTTGAATTCCAAGAAGGCATCCAACAGGGGGTTGATGATGTAGTTGGCGGCGGCTCCCCAAATCAGGGTGTTTGCGCCGTAGTCGATGGTCGCGACATAGCCCGCGTAGGCGTTGAAGCGCAGAGGAACGTCGATTTTCGTCAAGTCCGCGGTTCCGATAAGGCTCGCCGAGAGGATGATCTGGTCGGCGGTGAATGCCTGCGTCGCACCGTCGTTCATGTACCAGACGTGACGGACTCTGGCACCGTAGCCGGTTTCTCCGGTCGGAACGGACATCTGCAAAAGCAAAGCCACTTGGAACGGATTGCTCTCTTTCAGGAAGGGCGCGCGGATTTTGGTCCACAGTTCCAAATCGCCGAAACCTGCCGCCCAGAGTTCTGCCGCCCCCGCCATTCCATCGTCGATATGGTCGTAGTAGTAGGGCATCGAAAGGCCGACATCCAAGAAGGGGAGCAGGCCGACTGCCGCATACAAGTTAAAATCAAAGGATGGGGAATTTTTGGGCATTGCGTAGGTTTTTCCGTTTACGGAATAAATACCGCCGCGGGACATTGCCCAGCTGTCGAGAGTTCCGCTCATTCCCAAACCGGCACTGACTCCCCATTGACCCAATGTCCAAGCGTTTTGCTGATGAAGCCCATCGCTTCCGCCTTTTAATCCGCTCTGCGCCATACTAACCGCAGCCGCTAAAAGCACTACGGACGTTACTTTTTTTAGATTCATCGAATCCTCCTTATAAAAATCGCGCAAAATATAAAAAAGATGTGTTTTTTTTCAATTTGTTCGGTTAAAATATGGTGACGAAGCGAAATGGAATGTGACAGCGAACAAAGCCCGCTTGGCGAATAGGCTGGCTTGTGGATTTAGCGTTTTGAAATGGCCGGGTGAAATTAGCGGACGATGATTTTTTTGATGCCGAAACGGGGAATATCCACCAGGTAAATTCCCGGCCTGAAATTTTGGACGGAAATGCTTTCGTTTGTGGAAATCGAAGGCTGGCTGTAAAACTCTTTGCCGTTGATGTCAAGAATCCGAAGGGATGCACTCTTGGAGGAATGCGTCATCCGCAGGGTCTTGCCGTTTACGACGACCGAGAACGTCGGGCGTTGCGGAATCGTTTTTAACGGAAGCGGTAAAAATTTGGAGGGCGTCTCGTCGTAGCGGGTGGCGAGATCCATCAGGAACCATGTGGAATGGGGAAGCCACTGTTCAATCCAGTGCCAGTTTTAGCGCGTTTTCACGTGAAAATTGTCCGCCGTGGTTCGACAAGCGGTTACCGAGCTTGCCGAGGTGCACCAACCAGCGGTTCCTGAGTTTATCGAAGGGCTCAGGGACCGATTGGGAGTCGGAACTGATTACTGATAACCGAGTTCCCCCTTGCGGAAGAAAAAGCCCCGTTTGAAAAAATTCCCCCTTCTCGCTATGGCGCAATATCCAATTCCACCCCACAAAACCAAAACTTCCAACTACAAAGCGTGGCGGGGGATAGGGTGAAGGGAAAAGGGGCCGCCCATGAGTCTTAAGAGTTTTACTCTTTTAGACGAATTGTCCCTGGAAGGGAGCCTTTGCTAAAGCGAGCACCTCGCAGTCTGCGAAAAGAAATTCCCCTTCTGAAAAGGAAATTCACGCTTTGAAAAAAAATTATTTGAGGGTATTTGGAGGAAGATTGTATATAGTCAGCCCTTAAAAAGTCACTTTGCGAACGCAAGATAAGGACGTTCGCATTTTTTGTTCATTCCGTTCCACAGAAGGCAAAAACAGTACAGCCATTCCAACAGAACAAAAAAGCGCCTCATGGCCCTCTTGAAGTTGAACGCCGCCGCAGCAAGCTTTGCGTTGAGCATGTCGCCAAAGATTCCCTTGTAGAAGTTGCGACCCATGCGGTGGTCGCTCTTCAAGTGACCATTGATTGGTTCGATGCCAGCCCTCTTGCAAAAAAGCTTGTGAGCCTTTTTCTTCTGGTAGTA
>NZ_FUWU01000011.1 GCF_900167415.1 Fibrobacter intestinalis
TAGCCACTTGACAGTACGGGAAGCAATTCCAGAGAATAGAAACAAGCGAGAAGCGAAGCAATTTCGAGCGAGGGCGTCGAGAAGACGGGGCCCGAGCCGCTCATGCGAGGCGAGAGCTATGTCGCTGGAACGAGGAATTAAGCGAGAGAGCGCACACGGGGGATGCCTAGGCATTCGCCGGCGACGAAGGACGCGACAAGCTGCGAAAATCCGGGACGAGGCGCACGGAGCCATTGACTCCCGGGGATCCGAATGGGACAACCCGCCCGGGGCGACCCGGGCACCCCGCGGCCGAACACATAGGCCACGGGGAGCCAACCCAGCGAACCGAAACATCCAAGTAGCTGGAGGAGAAGACATCAACCGAGATTCCCCAAGTAGCGGCGAGCGAACGGGGAGGAGCCCAAACCGGGAGCGATCCCGGGGTTGTAGGACTGCCGCGTGACGCCCATCCGGGGACCGAAGCGGGCTGGAAAGCCCCCCCCCAGCAGGTGACAGGCCTGTAGGGACCTGGTAGGGCGCTTGGCAGCATCCTGAGTAGGGCGGGGCACGTGAAACCCTGCCTGAAACCGGGGGGACCACCCTCCAAGGCTAAATACGAGCGAATGACCGATAGCGATGAGTACCGTGAGGGAAAGGTGAAAAGCACCCCGAGAGGGGAGTGAAACAGAGCCTGAAACCGTGTGCGCACATTCAGTCGGAGGGGGGATTCATCCTCCTGACGGCGTGCCTTTTGTTTAATGAGCCAGCGAGTTGCTCGTGTACGGCGAGGTTAAGGCCCTAAGGGCCGGAGCCGCAGCGAAAGCGAGTCTTAACAGGGCGTCCAGTCGTACGCGGCAGACACGAAGCCTTAGTGATCTACCCATGGCCAGGCTGAAGCGGGGGTAACACCCCGTGGAGGGCCGTACCGATATACATTGAAACGTGTTCGGATGAGCTGTGGGTGGGGGTGAAAGGCCAATCAAACTGGGCGATAGCTTGTTCTCTCCGAAACATATTTAGGTATGGCGTCGCGACAGGCCGCCGGGGGTAGAGCACTGGATGGACTAGGGGGCACACCCGCTTACCAAACCCAACCAAACTCCGAATACCGGCGCACCGATTCGCGGCAGACAGCCCGCGGGTGATAAGATCCGCGGACGAAAGGGAAACAACCCTGACCACCGACTAAGCGTCCCCAAGTACGCGCTGAGTGGGAAAGGATGTGGGACTGCTCAGACAGCCAGGAGGTTAGCTTAGAAGCAGCTATCCTTTAAAGAAAGCGTAATAGCTCACTGGTCGAGCGGTCCCGCGCCCAAAATTATCGGGACTAAGCGCGTCACCGAAGTCGTGGGCTCCGCAAGGAGCGGTAGGAGAGCGTTCCGCAGGCCTGGGAAGGCGGGTGGCGATGCCCGCTGGAGGTACCGGAAACGAGAATGCTGGCATGAGTATGCGAAAACGCGGGTGGAAAGCCCGCGCACCGAAAATCCAAGGTTTCCCGGGTAAAGTTAATCTTCCCGGGGTCAGCCGGGACCTAAGACGAGGCCGAGAGGCGTAGCCGATGGAGACGGGGTCAAGAGTCCCCGGCCTCCCTCGAGGCGATACGACCGACGGGGCGACGCATCGGGCAGGATCGAGCGGCAGATGGACGCCGCGGAAGGAGCGCAAGGCGGAGGGGCGGCAAATCCCCCCTCCACATGCCCCAGACTCCGGACCGGGGGAGGGCTTCGGCCCGAGTCCGAGAGATCCCAGCCGGTGCCGGGAAAACCCCCTAAGGGAGCCGAGAGGGAGCCCGTACCGTAAACCGACACAGGTGGATGGGGCGAGAAGCCCAAGGTGCTTGAGACAACCCAGGAGAAGGAACTCGGCAAATTAACCCCGTAACTTCGGGATAAGGGGAGCCCCCTTCCGTGACCCCGCGCAGGGCGAGCGGAGGGAGGCCGCAGAGAAATGGCAGAAGCGACTGTTTACCAAAAACACAGGGCCATGCGAACCAGCAATGGGCAGTATATGGTCTGACACGTGCCCGGTGCCGGAAGGTTAACGGGAGGCGTCATCCGCGAGGAGAAGCGCTGAACCGAAGCCCCGGTAAACGGCGGCCGTAACTATAACGGTCCTAAGGTAGCGAAATTCCTTGTCGGGTAAGTTCCGACCTGCACGAATCGTGTAACGACTTCTGCACTGTCTCCTCCTGAGACTCAGCGAAATTGCAGTGCCGGTGAAGATGCCGGCATCCCGCACCTGGACGGAAAGACCCCATGAACCTTCACTGAATTTTGACATTGGTTTTAGGCCTTGGATGTGTAGGATAGGTGGGAGGCTTTGATGGCGGGGCGCCAGCCCTTCCGGAGCCGCCCTTGAAATACCACCCTTGCAAGGCTTGAGGCCTAACCCGCGCCCCTGACCGGGGCGGGGGACCGTGTCTGATGGTCAGTTTGACTGGGGCGGTCGCCTCCCAAAAGGTAACGGAGGCATCCAATGGTTCCCTCAGCGCGGTCGGTAATCGCGCGCAGAGCATAAAGGCAAAAGGGAGCCTGACTGCGAGGCGGACACGCCGGGCAGGTACGAAAGTAGGGCTTAGTGATCCCGCGGTACAGCGTGGAACGGCCGTTGCTCAATGGATAAAAGGTACTCTGGGGATAACAGGCTGATCTCCCCCAAGCGTTCATAGCGACGGGGAGGTTTGGCACCTCGATGTCGGCTCGTCGCATCCTGGGGCTGGAGAAGGTCCCAAGGGTTTGGCTGTTCGCCAATTAAAGCGGCACGCGAGCTGGGTTCAAAACGTCGTGAGACAGTTTGGTCCCTATCCGGTGTGGGCGTACGAGACTTGAGGGAGCCTGTCCTTAGTACGAGAGGACCGGGACGGACGCACCTCTGGTGTACCGGCTGTCGCGCCAGCGGCACCGCCGGGTAGCCATGTGCGGATCGGAGAAACGCTGAAAGCATCTAAGCGTGAAGCCGTTCCCAAGATAGGGTCTCGCGGGGGCAACCCCCTGAAGGGCCGTCATAGACGATGACGTCGATAGGTCGCAGGTGTAAGCGCGGCGACGCGTTGAGCCGAGCGATACTAATAGCCCGTGAGGCTTTTCCTTTTTTTTCGGCGATGTGGCTTTGCCGCGCGTGGGCGGCTTGGTCCCTGCAGGCGCCCGTTCGGAGCTTCGCGCCCCGCACTTTCCTTCTCTGGGATCCCGTACTGAGAGTTTTCAATTTCGGCGGTCATCGACGGTGGGTCATACCCGTTCCCATTCCGAACACGGAAGTCAAGCCACCTGTCGCCGATGGTACCTGGCCTTCGGGCCCGGGAGAGTAGGTCGCCGCCGGATCCACGGGCCCCTGCGCATCCGCGCGGGGGCCCTCCTTGTTTTAAACGCCCGGGACGGACGCCGTCCGGGACCTCCTGCGCGGGGGACGCCCTCCCTGTCCCCGCTCCCTTGTGCTATTTTTTAAACATGACTCCTGCTAAACTTTCCATCCTGCTTTCTGTGACGGAGCCTTTCTCTCTGGAAGAATCGGCTTTCGACGAACAGTTTTCACAAATAGCACGAGAGATTAGAACCCTTTTAGAAACGAATAAAATAAAATTCTCCCTTTATCTATCGGGAAGGGTGGCGGAGGTCTGGAACAGGCGGAATATCGCCGATGTCGTGTATATGCGCCAAGCGATTCGGGATGGAAAGCTGGAAATTTTAGGCGGCAGCTTTTTTGATTCCATGCTGCCTCTTTTCCCTGCTGGCTTGCAGAAGTTGCAGTTGCAAATGCACTCGGCTCTGATGGAAAGAATTTTCCAGGTTGAACCTATCGGTTATTTCAATTCTTCGATGGCTTGGGAAATTGGTCTGACAGAAGTTTTAGCAAAGCAGAATTTACGCTATACTCTTGTTTCGGAAAAAAGTTTGCAGGAATGTATAGGACTTGCGACCCGCGTTACGGGCTGGTTTACATCGGAATTCGGGGATTTCGTCATGCAGCTTTTTCCTGTTGCAGAAGATTTAAGCCAGGCGTTGTTGCTGGACTCTGCTCTTTTGCAGGCAAAATTGGAATCTCTGATAAAAAATAAGGATCCTTGGATTGCAATAGAATCAGTGCCGGTCAGCGATACCGAATCGATTCGTCTTTTTTTTGAGAGATTGCAATCTAATTTGCTGAATTTTCCCTTCCAGTTATGGCCGATATTCCATTGGCTGGACGAACCTTCCGAAGGAAAAGTCAATTTAATGAGCGCAGTAGGAAACCATCTTGGCCTTCCTGTCGGTGCGCAAAGCTGCCGGGAATTGCTTTTGCGCCGTCCAGAAGCGGATTTGATGCACAAATCGTTGCTGATTGCCAATTCTCATGCGGAATCGCTCTTGCAGGGCAAGGATTTACATGGCGTGCAGACGAAATTGCTTCCGCTGATGTCGCCGGTCTATTATGCGGATCTTTATGACAATAAGGGTGTACGGAGTCCGTTGGTCCGTTGGAAGGGGCATCGGATGATTGTAGAAGTGGAGGAAGAGATTGAAAAATTTTCAAAGATGGAAGGGCGTCGAGTCGAAGTCTCCGATTTTTTGAAAACCGGCAGCCGTCAAATTTTAGTGAACAATGCAAACCTGCAATTTCTTTTGGAGCAGGGCAGCGGAGCATCCCTTCGTTCCTTAATTTATAAACCGGCACGGGTGAATTGGGTCAGTGCATTTCAGCAAAATGGAGATGTGCCTCGCGCCTTTGTCGATCATTTGCTTTCGCCGTCTTTATCGGATGCCATGCAAATAGAGGCCGCTTTAAACGATGGACTGGGAGCTCTGAACGCTCCTTATGAATATCGGATTGAGCGAAAGGACAATGCTTTGGGCATTTGGTTGCGCTCGGAACAGATTGTCGATTTGAACGGGCAAAATCATGTGACGCATATTGACAAGGATATTTCTTTGGGCAAGTCGGATTCGCAGTTGGATTTTTCTTATTCGATAGCGAACGGGACCTTTGCCGATTTGGACGGCTATTTTGGTACGGAATTAAATCTTGGGGTGCGGAAATTTGAACAGGGTCGAGCGTATAAATTAAAAATAGACGGGAGAAGTATTGACCCCGATATTCCGCTGCCGTGTATTTTCCCGGAAGTTTCAGAAATTTTGATTAAAGACGGCCTTTTGTCCCAGGCGTGCCGCATTTCTTTTTCACAGCCGGCCAAGGTCCTATTAAGCTGGATTATGGGTTCGCACGATACTGCGGCTCCGACGATTGTGCAGGGGGTTCGCATATTCTTTTTTTGGAATCTGAAATTATCTTCGGTGACGGAGGAACGTTTCAAGATTACCATGAATTTTTCGAAACGGGGCTTTTTTAGATGAATGCGGAACAGATAGATTTATTCATCGAAGAAATAAAAGACGGCCTGTATCTTCGCATTTGTGGGACGTTTGGCTTTACCCAGTTGGCATCGTTGCGCGAAAAAGTAACCGGCTTGTTAAATAAACCGGGCAAAATTTTTTTCCTGGATATTGATAAAGCTCGTTTTTGCGATGAAGAATACCAGTCCCTGTTTCTGTTTTTTTTGGAAAAGGCGAAGCAAAATGGAACGGAACTGGTTCTTGTTTTTTCTGGCGAAGAGAACAAAGCTTTTTTCAGCAGTTACGCCCATATATTTACGATAACGCAGAATTGGAAAAATTTTAGGCAGTCGGGAATTTTTGCCACATTAAAAAAAATGGGAGTGTCTTATAGTCGGCAGACGGGAATCCGTTTAAGTCCGCTGATCGCCTTGCTTTTGATAGGAATTTTGGTGGGGCATTTTTTTGCGCTGTATGGGATTATCCGAAATCAAAACAGGGAACTTCGGCTTCGGGAAGAACGTTTGTTAGAAATGGACAAAGAAGCGCAAAGTATGCAGAACGAATTGGATTATCTGCAATCGGTCATAGGCCCGTTAAAAAATTTGGGCTTGATTGTGGATTCCACGACTTCTAAAAAAACAGAAATTCGGGTGCGGAACTGGACCAAATATCTGGATCGCCTGGAGGATCGGCGGCGTGAAAAGTAGTTTCCGCCTGTCTTCCCTATTCGCCTTTTCCGCTTTGGCTTTGCTTTGCGCCTTCCTTTTGGCTTTTGTCGGTTTTTGGGCGTATAATTCTACGCAGCTGAAAAAGGTTGCGGTACAAGAATCGCAAATCGGCAAGGAAATTTCAGAACTTGCCAAATACCAGAATTGGACGTTGGATTATGTCAGGATTTATTTGGCTTTGGGGATTCTTTCAAAAAACAAGATGCCTCCGGAACAGAAAATCCAGTTGAGCGATGAAATTTGGATGATTTCAAGAAATTATGGATTTGACCCGCTGTTGATTCCGGCGATTGTGTATCAGGAAAGCCGGGGAAATCCGAATGCGAAAGGCCGGTTTCGTAGCGGAGCGGAATCGGGAGCTTATGGCTTGATGCAGCTCAAGCTTCCGACTGCTCAAGCAATTGGAAAACGTTTTGGAATCGAAATTGAAAATGCAGAAGATTTGATGCACCCCGAAATAAGCGTTGTTATTGGGAGTGCTTATCTGATGCGGCTGGTCGGTAGATATGGGGATTTGAAAAAAGCCATTATTGCTTATAATATTGGACAGGGCGGTGTGGATACGAAAATTCGTTCCCGTTCCCCGATTCCCACGAATTATTACGAAGAGGTTTTGGCTAAATATCGGAAATTGAAGCGGCTTATCTACGAACAAATCGGAGAATGACTCTAGGATTTCTAAATTTTGCAAAATGATTTTTAAAGTTCTTCCTTTGTTGCTTATTGCGGTCGCTTTCTCGACAGAAGTGCGGTATGACTGCGAAGGCTTTGTGGAAAGGGGACTTTTAAAAGACCCGCTGTTGGCGGAATCCCGTTTTTCGACGGAAGCGAAGAAAAATAAAATTCAGGAAATCAAAGCTTCGGCGATTCTCAGCAAATTTGAAGTTTCCATGATGGTGGGGCCGGCTCCCGGTTTAAAAGACGATGTGGACGACTGGGGAGATACCGTGGACACTTGGGACTTCACCAAAATGGGACCGTTTTTCGGCACGGAAATAAAAGCGATTCAGCCATTAAATTACGGCCAGTATAAAGCGGGAAAAAAGGCTGCGGAAGCGGATTTGCGGCAGCAGGAGATGAACGTCGTTTCCAAGGAGCATGAAAAGAGTGTCGAGTTGCAAACGTACTATTACAATTATTTGTTGGCGTTGGAGATGAATCGATTGGTGGAAGACGCTCAAAAACAAATGGATCGCGCCGAAGAAAAATTGGAAGAAGCTTTGGACAACGACGAACCGAATGTCTCTCAAACGGATTTGCTGAAAATCAAGGCGGGACGCCATACGTTGGACGAAGCGGTGATCGATGCACAAAATGGAATGACTCGCGTGCAGCTGGCGATTCGGTTCTCGCTTGGACTGGATTCGACGGAGGTCTTTGTGGCGATGGATTCTTCGCTTGTAGAGAGGGCGGAATATTTTCCGACTCTTGAAGAGGCGAAAGACATGACGATTCAGCACAATCCCGAATTGAAGCGCCTGGTCGCCGGTTTGGAAGCTCGGACTCACCAGCTGGATCTCGCTTCGGCAAAGCTCGGCCCGCAGTTTTTTATCATGGGCGAATTTTCGTATGTCAAATCTTGGGCGGGAAATCGGACTGCGGTACAGAAAAATGCCTTTGCTCAGGATGCGGTGAACAGTATTTCGGGGGCAGTCGGTTTTGGGGTCCGTTACAATTTGAATTTGTGGAACAGCTGGAGTTCTTATGTTTCTGCTCGAACCGAACTTCGCGGACTGAAACTAAAACAAAATTATGCGAAGGACGGTGTTTTGCTGCAAATGGAAGAACAGTATGTGCAAACCCAGGGAGCCAAGAAAAAGTTGGAAAGTCTGCGTTCTAGTTTGCGTGCGAGCGAATCGATTTTGAAAAGTGCCGCCATGAAATACGATTTGGATCCTTCAAATGCGGGAGAACTGGTTTCTGCCTACAAAGACAATCTCCAGTTGAAAAAGTCTTATTACTATGCGGTCTGCAAATACAACATTGCTTTTGCGGAACTTATCCGTCGGATGGGACTATCCCTGTCCGAATACCATAAACTCTATCCGGGGAATTGATGTATGAAAATTCAAACTCTTCTTGTCGCCGTTTTTCTTCCGTTTGCTGTTGCCTTTGCGGCAGATCCTGTGACGGCGATTTCTAAAAATGACAAGGAATTGCAAGTCTTGCTGAAAAAACAGAGCCTTTCCAAAAAGGACAAGGAAAAGGTCAAGGGATTGTTGAGCGATGTGTTCAATTTCAATCTTCTGGCCGAAAAATCGTTGCCGAAAGAAACTTGGAACGGTCTTGATGAGGCGGCGAAAAAACAGTTTGCCTCGGAATTTCAGAGGATGGTTCGCAATTCCAGCGCAAAACGTTTGGAAATGTACCGCACGGATAGCACGGTTTACGAAGCTCCGAAAATGAAAAAGAACAACGCCGAAGCGAATGTGACGGCTCATCTTTGGTATCGGGGCAAGGAATCGGTTCTTGTTTATAAAATGAACCTGGTGGGCGACGTGTGGATGGCTTGGGATTTGGTCATCGACGACCTTTCGACGGCGAGAAATTACAAGGAACAGTTTTCCACGATTTTGAAAACTAAGACATTTGCCGAACTTCTTGAAATAGTCAAAAAGAAAGCCGACGAAAACGAAGAATGATTTTTGATGCGTTTGTCATACTGACGACGATTCTTTTGGGCGGACTGTTGCTGTTTCCGGTAAAAGTCCGCTTTTTGTTTGCGGGCAAAAGGAACGAAGGAAAATTTGAAGTTCGCCTTTTTCGCAAAAAAATTTATGCTTTCGGTTCGGAAAAGATTTCCGAGGAAGATGCCGACTCGGATTTGAAATTGCCGGAGGATTTCGAAGAGCTGGCCAGCAAAAAGGACGATTTCGATTCCGAAAATCCATGGAAGGAATCCCTGTCGGAAGAAAAGACAACGCGTCCGCTTGATGCCGGTGAAAATTGCAGCCCGCCTTCTTTTGAAAAGAAGAGCGATTCGGCTGCTGAAAAAAATACTTCAGCGACAAAAAAAAAGGTAGATAAAGAGAAAAAAACGAAAAGAAGAAAAGCCAAAAAAGAAAATTCGGATCGAGAATTTTTGACCTTGATTGTCGAACCGGTTTTTGAAAAGAAAATTCTAAAAGGCGTTTTTCGTTTGGGCCGGTCGTTTTTTCGTTTATTTCATTGCCGCTTTGAGCCGACTGTTGTGGAGGGAATCCGTTGGAATGAGGACTATGAACGAATGGGCTATGTGGTCGGTGGATTGAATGCGATGAGTGGAATTGTCCCGTTTTTTGAAAATTGGATTTTTCTTGCGGATTGGACGGGCGAAAAGCCTTTGAGGATTGAAGGCGGATTTGTAGCCTCTTTTTCAATTGCTAGAGTTTTGGGATTTATTTTTATCAGCGCTAAAACGATTGCGGAATTGACGATGTATTATTTTTGGAATCGACGGCGATATCGGAAAAATCCGGAGAGCGTTCGGCTCGTGTTCTGGCGGCGTTGGATTGTTCGTTTTTTATCTTCCCCTTAAATAGAGAATTTGTATGCAAAAATTAACCGTAGAAAGATTGCTGTCCCGCTTGGGATTTGGAACCCGGAAAAATTGTAGGGCACTGGTGCGCTCTGGATTGGTTGCCATCGCCGGAAGAACTATCGAAGATCCATTTGAAGAGTTGGAAAAGAAGCCGGAAATCCTCGAGGTCAATGGTGAAGAGGTTTCGACCGCGGAAGAGCTGTATTTGATGATGAATAAACCTTGCGGATATGAATGCAGCCATCAACCAAGAGACTATGAATCCGTATTTGACTTGCTTCCTCCCCGATGGATTGAAATGGGTTTGAATTGTGTTGGGCGTTTGGATGCGGACACTCACGGTCTTCTTTTGCTTTCAAATCAGGGGCAGTTTATCCATCGGGTGGAAAGTCCGAAAAAAGGAATGCTCAAAACTTATGAAGCGCGGCTGGCCCGTCCGATTACCGAGGCGCAAGTTCGGATTTTGAAAGAAGGCGTATTGTTGAAAGGAGAAAAGAAGCCTTTCATTGCTCGAAAATTGGAAAAAATTTCTGATACACTCGTGCGCATTTCGATTGCAGAGGGCGTGTATCACGAAGTGCGCCGGATGTTTGCCGCCGTGTCAAATCACGTGGAAGAGCTTCAGCGGATTTCGATTGGGGACTTGCTCTTGGACTCTTCGCTTGAAAAAGGCGCATGGCGAAACTTGACTCCGGAAGAAGTCGCCCTGTTTATTTAAAACGATAGCTCGCCGATTGTCTTGGTGTCAGACTGTTTTTGCTGTGGAAACTTTTTCTGTTTGAAGTTCCACTGAACGTGCGATAGCCGCTTTGAGTTCCGCGGAAAATTTAAATGTCGGTATGGTTCTGGATTTTAAAAATACCGGTTCGCCCGTTCGAGGGTTGCGCACAGGACGGGCTTTCCGAACTTTATTGGCAAACGTGCCAAATCCACGGATTTCAATGGAATTTCCCTCGACGAGGGATTCTCCCACGAAATCCAGGAATTGTTCCACAACAACACGCACTTTGTTTTTGACAATGCCTGTGGATCGGCTTACCGATTGAATTAAATCTTGTTTTGTTCTATTCGCCACGTTCAAAATATAAGAACCTCTGGCCGAAAAAATTACATTTGCTGCGAGATAAATTCTTTTTTTGTCTTGTAATTGTTGGCTATTTCGTGGATAAATGTGAAGAAATGTTGAAAAATGAATTTCAGTTTGCCGGAGTCGGCGTTTCTCCCTGTACGGTGCTTTCTCCTATGGCCGGCGTGACCGACGCTCCTTTTCGCCGATTATGTCGGATTTTGTCCGGAAATCGAATGGGACTTCTGGTTTCGGAATTTGTATCGACAGATGGAACTTCGCCGTTTGTTTTGAAAAATCGCAAACAGCTCCATTTTTACCCGGAAGAACGCCCCTTTGGAATTCAAATTTTTGGCCGGGATCCGGAGCGGATGGCTTATGCGGCTCAAGTTCTTGAATCTTTGCGGCCCGATTACATTGAAGTCAATGCGGGCTGTCCTGTTCCAAAAGTCGCTGGGAAGGGTGGAGGCGCGGGGCTTTTAAAGGACTTGCCGCGACTGGCCAAAATTCTTTCGGAAGTCAAAAAGGCGATAGCGATTCCGATGACGCTCAAATGTCGTGTCGGCTGGGATGAAAATTCCATCAATGTCATGGAAACTTTGAAAATTGCAGAAGTGGAAGGGGCTGATATGCTGACGGTCCATGGCAGAACACGAGTGCAGGGGTATAACGGTTTTGCGGACTGGAACTTGATTGGCGAAGTTGCTGCTGCGGCAAGGATTCCTGTGGTCGGCAACGGCGATGTTTCCAGCGTTCAATCCGCTCTTGAAAAATTGGAAAAATATGCGATTAGCGGAGTTTCCATTGGACGAGGAGCTTTGCACAATCCGTGGCTTTTTGGTGAAATTGCGGACGCATTAGAAGGCAAACCTGCGCGGGATGTGTCCGCACAAGAAGCTTGTGGTATTTTCAAAATTTATTACGAATTGATGGCGGAAGAATGCGAATCTTCGCCTTTTGGAATGCTTGGGCGATTGAAACAGCTGGCGGCCAGACTATGCAAGGGCTTTGAACCGGACTCGTCGGAATTTCGGCAGCGGGTATTGACAAGCCAGAGCTTAGAAGAGCTTTTTGAAAATGCGGACAGGTTTGCAGAATTTGCGCAAAGCAACGGAATACGCTTTAATCCTTCGCGCTTGGTTAATTTGAACGGTCGCAAGGAAAATTCGGTTTCGTTTGACAGGCAATTCAAAGGCTGAGGAAATACTTTCGCCAGTCGCCAAATTCGGAAATATTCTTGCCGATTTTTTGCACTATTGGTTCTCCTAAAAATCCGGAAACTTCCGTTCCGTTTTCCAAGCGGATTTTCCCGATGCTGAGTGGCGCGGGGATCTGGGAAATAAATTTTCCGAATTCTTCCGCTGGGAGCGCGTAGAGCTCTACATGGAAGGAACTTCCGCCTTTTTCCGCACGGACGAGTGCTGGTTTGGGAATGTTCCCAGGAAGGGCGAACATGGTGTATTCCGCAGCAGTTTTTTGGGTCCCTAGAAATTCGGCGTCTTCGAGTTCCCCATGAAGAGGCATTCCCTGTAGATGCGCTCCGCAAACAGCAATCGCCATTTTGGGCGCTAGGAACGAACGGAGCTTTTCTGCGGCGGAGAAAAGGACATTTTCCGCGAAGGCTTTACCGACGAGAGTGACACCGAATGGCAACTTCCCCGCAAATCCCACAGGAATGGCTAGCGCCGAAAAGTCGAGGAGATTCATGTAGTTTGTATAGTATCCGAGATTCGAGTTGAGGCGGATCGGATCGGCTTCGACTTCGGCTGTCTTGTAGCAGGTGCCGACGGTTGGCGTCATAAGAAAATCGACTTGATCCATCTCCCGGTCGGCAAGAGCTTTTGCGTGGCGCAGTTTGTGAAATGCGTCGAAGATTTGCGACGGATGCGGCGTTGATGGAGGAATAATAATTTTGCGTGTCACGGGATGAATTTGTGCGGAATGCTCTTCGATGAATTTTCCGACAGCGGAATACCGTTCAAAAACCCAAGGTCCTTCGTACAAGAGTCGAGCCGCTTCGAGAAAAGGTTTAAAATGGATTCGTCGCATTTTTCCGCCGGCTTTTTCCGCAGCTGTGATGGAGTCTTCGAAGAGTTTCCGATAATTTTCGTTTCCAAAAAAATTAAGTTCCGATTCTTCGGGAACGCCGAACGTCCAATTTCCCGGAAGGTGCGCCAAGTTTTCAGGAGCTTTTCGCGAATAATCGTCGTCTTCGTCATAGCCTTTTGCAATTTCGAGAAGCCGCTTTGCATCGCTTAAATTGAGCGCAAAGAGAGAAACGCAGTCAAGACTTCGGCATGCGGGGACGACTCCTTTTGTGCTTAAAAGTCCACAAGTCGGTTTCACGCCATAAAGATTGTTGAATGCCGCAGGGACGCGCCCGGAACCTGCCGTGTCCGTTCCGAGGGAAAAAGAGCAAAGTCCATAGGCGAGTGCTGCTGCGGATCCGCTGCTAGATCCTCCAGAAATGTATTCGGGAGCGAATCGGTTGGGGATTGCGCCGTAGGGAGTACGCACTCCGACAAGACCTGTGGCGAATTGATCCATATTTGTCTTGCCGAGGGGAATGGCTCCTGCGCGAATGAGCTTGCCCACGACGGTTGCGGAACGGTTTGGGGTGTAGGCGAATGCTGGGCAGCCGGCTGTCGTTTCGCAGTTTTCGAGGTCGATGTTGTCCTTGATGGCGAAGGGAATTCCGTAGAGCGGAAGATCGCGGGGAGATTTCAAATGCAGGTTTTTCAGATAGCGGGAAAGGGATTCGTCGGAAGTATGCGAAATCCAAATGGAAGCCGGCGCTTCAGCGATTTTTTTCTTTAATTCGGTTATAACTTTTTCGGGAGTCGTGGATCCATCGCGATAGGCAGAAAGCAATGAGCGGATGTCTAGTTTCATTAGGAACCTCTTGACTTTATAAAAACCTTTTATAAAGTAGTTTTGCGGAGAGAAAAAATAAAGAGAAATGCAAAAAAAATCGATCCAAAAATGTGAATCGATTTTCAAATTCGTTCAAAAATGTTGAAACAAGCCCCGATCAGATTTTTAAAAGCCTTTGAATGGATAGTTGCGCAATTCCGGCAAAGTATTCTTCTTGCGTATTCGGCTGGATGAGGAGCTTGGGCAATTTTGATTTAGCGAATCGCATTTGCAAACGTTTTTCAAAGTTCAGCTTTTTTAGATCTTCCGAGAGGCAGCCGGTGAGAAGAATGACTGCGGGGTCGAAGAAGACGATTGTCGCTTGGACGACTTGCAAGATGCCGGGCAGTGCTCGCTTTGTGTTGTCGAAAAATCGCCGCTGGCTCCCTTTGGGAAAGGGGAAGGGGAAATAGGAAAGTTCGCCGGAAAGACTCGAATGTCCGCGGACGATATTCCCATCGACGAGAAATCCTCCGGCAGGCGGGTTGCCTTTTGGAAAAAAGAGAATGGCTATGTCTTTTTCGTTTTGGTTTACACGCGAGTAGCCTAGTGCGATGGAATTCATGTCGTTTTCGACGAAGACGGGAATTTTGAGCGCGCTTTCTAATTCGCTTTGGACTGCGCGCCCGTCTAATTCGGGGAAATCGCTAAAGGCGACGATTCCTTCGTGGATGCAGCCTTGAACGCCGAGGGTGACGAGTCGGATGGCCGGATTCTTTTTCAAAATTCCCATTGCCATTTTTTTCAAGGTGGGAAGATTCACTTGGTGGACGAGGGAGGAACCTTGGCTGTGCGTTTTTTCAGAGACATCGACAACTCTGTAGTAGATTTTTTCCGTACCATTCTCGGAAATGGCGAGAAGGCTGAGAAATTGCGTTTTCTCGGCGCAGTAGCGGTAAGCTTGTGCCGGGCGTCCTCCATTGGAGAGTCGGAGGTTTTCCGCTACAGCGTCTCCGGATTTGGCCATTTCGTTTAGCAGGTTTCCGCAAGTGGCGACAGTCAATCCCGTGCGTTTGGCGATTTCGGGTTTTGTCGCAGAACCGAGCGCAATGAGTGCCCGTTTGATTTGCAAAATGTTTTGCTGTTTGATTTTTATAATGGAATTGGAGGACATCTTGGTTAAAAGATAAATTCAAATTTTAACGTAATGAGAAAAATCTTTATAAAAATGTTTTACAAAGTATGCTTGATTTCTGGGAAAACGACGAAAAAGGGCTAAAATGTTTTTTCTCTCTACAAATCTGTCGGGACTTTATAAAAAGTTTTTATAAAGTCGGAGTGAAAAAAATAAAAAGCGGCGAAATTCGTTGAAAAAACGGAAACTTTTCGATTTTGGCATTGCTTTTGCTTTGTGGACTGCAAAAACTCTTCACGCGAGGTACTTATGAAAATGCCAAAAATCCTTCTTGCCGCGGCCATGGGTCTTGCGGCGACACTTTACGCTGAAAAGCCGGTCTTGAAAATTGCTTATAGCGATTGGCCAGGCTGGACTGCTTGGGAAATTGCCGACAAAAAGGGATTTTTCAAGAAGCACGACGTGAATGTAAAACTCGAATGGTTCGAATATGGGCCGTCTATGGATGCTTTTGCCGCGAAGAAAGTCGATGCGGTTGGAGTGGCGAATGGCGATGCGATGGTCTTGAATGCAACGGGTGCACGGAACGTGACGATTTTGATAAATGACTATAGTAACGGAAATGATAAAATTGTTGGAGCTCCGGGAATTTCTTCCATCAAGGATTTAAAAGGGAAGAAAGTCGGCGTGGAAATCGGTTGCCTTTCCCATGCACTTCTCATCAACGCCCTTTTGAAGAATGGTCTCAAGGAATCGGACGTGACTCTGGTGAACATGCCGACTCACCAAGCGCTCCAAACTTTGGAAAGTGGCGAAGTCTCGGCAGTTGTTGCCTGGGTTCCGCATTCCGTAAATGCGCTTGAGAAGGTGACGGGTTCCAAGGAGCTTTATACGAGTGCTGACGAACCGGGCATTATCTATGATGTCTTGGCCGTTTCGCAAGAATCGCTGATGAAGTACAAGGACGAATGGATGAAAGTCGTTGCTGCGTGGGACGATGTGGTCGCCTACATGAATGATCCTAAAAACAAGAAGGAAATGGTCAAAATCCTGGCGGATCGCGTTGGTGTTCCGGAATCGCAATATGCGAAGTTTATCGGCGGAACGCGTTTCTTGCGGCTGAACGAATCGATCAAATTCTTCAACAAGAAGGATTCTTCTTACGGGTCGATTTACGGTTCGAGTAAACGAGTCGATGAATTCTTTGTGAAGAACAAAGTCTATGACAAACACGTTGATGTGAACCGCTATATCAATCCTTCGTTCACAGAAAAGCTCGTTAACGGAAAGTAGAAAAGACAAATTAACCCGGGACGTAAAACATGAACTGTCCAATTGGAATACGAAAGGAAGCCGGGAAGCGCGGAAGAATAATTTTGGCCATTCTTTCGTTCGCCTTGCCGCTCGCGCTTTGGTGTGCGGTAAGCTATATCCCGTTTATTTATCATCCGCTGATTCAAATAACGGATGCGGGCGGAAGTATGTTTTGCGAACCGGGCGATGAAATCGCCAGAGAAAATTTTGAGGAAGAGAGTGCGAACTTGCTTGCAGAGGGAGAGGCTCCGATGAAAGGCGTGCGCGTGAATCCCGCTTATCTACCGGCTCCCCATTCTGTAGCGAAAGCGCTGGTGACCGCTTTCCGCACGCCGCCGAAACGCGATGGGGACGTCTGGTTTTACGAAAGTATTTTGCATTCGATAAAAATCGTTTTCCTAGCGTTTTTCCTTTCGAGTCTTGTCGGACTTCCTCTTGGCATTCTCAGCGGTTCCATTCCTTTTGTGGAAAGGCTGACCGCTCCCTTTATCGAGTTTTTTCGGTATTTTCCAGCTCCGGTTTTTGGGGCGCTCGCTGTCGCTGTTCTCGGCATTAACGATGCCCCGAAAATCGCAATTATCATTATTGGAACTTTTTTTCAACAAGTTCCGATGCTATCCGCAACGACGCGTCATGCGGATCCGGCTTTGACAGAAGCGGCGCGGACTTTGGGTGCGTCTCCTTTACGCGTGCTGATAAAAGTCATTATTCCAGAAATTGCGCCGAAAATTTACAAGGATATGCGAATCCTGCTCGGTTGGGCTTGGACGTATTTGATTGTCGCGGAAGTAGTCGGTACGAGTTCCGGCATTACCTGGTTCATTAATCAACAAGCGAAGTATCGGAATTTCGATAACGTTTATGCGGCGATTGTCATTTTAGGAATCATCGGACTCGGTTGCGATCTTGTTCTTTCAAGAATAGGAAAGGACTTGTTCGCTTGGGAAGATGGGCGCGTGAGTTTCCTCGTGAAATTGCGTCGGGAACTAACCGCTCCAAAGAACTACGTATTTTCCTTTCGCTTGACAGAAGCGGAAAAAGAATTGAAGGAAAAGAATAATGGAAAACTTTGATTTCATTATTGAAGCGAAAAACATCGTGAAAGATTTCGCTGAAAGCGATGGCGGCTTGCGTCGCGTCCTCGACGGAATTTCTTTTGGAGTGAAACGTCGCGAATTTCTTTCGATCATCGGACCATCGGGATGTGGAAAGTCAACGCTCATTCGCATTGCTGCCGGTCTTGAAACGGCGACGGACGGATGCTTTTTGTTGGACGGCAAGAAGGTTTCCGGTACGGGAGCCGAGCGAGGAATGGTGTTCCAAAAATACACGCTTTTCCCTTGGCTTTCGGTGAAGCAAAACGTGATGTTCGGGCTTGAATCGTCGGGATTCGGGAAGGATGAAGCGGAAGAAACGGCGAGGCAATGGCTGGAAATCGTCGGGCTTGACAGGTATTCGGAATACTATCCGAAGCAACTTTCGGGTGGTATGCAACAACGTGTCGCCATTGCCCGTGCGCTTGCCCCGCAACCTCGAGTTCTTTTGATGGACGAACCTTTTGGCGCTCTGGATGCACAAACGCGTTCGCAAATGCAAAAATATTTGCTCGAAGTCTGGAAGAATATCGACATCACGATTCTTTTTGTGACGCACGATTTGGACGAAGCCGTATTCCTTTCGGACAGGATTCTGACTCTCCAGGCAAACCCCGGCAAGGTAAAAGAATTTGTAGAAGTCGATGTGCCGCGTCCGCGGAACGAAGAAAGCCTGTTCCTTCCGCAATTCGTAGAAACGCGGAAGTATGTGGAAGACCTGATTCATCCGACGGTGGAAAACAAGGTTCCCGTGGAAACGTTTAACATCGTGAACATGGTCGGAAAGAAAAACTCGACCAAGTAAAATTCACCAACAAAATTCCAACAAGAGGTAAATACTATGGAAAACGAAAAAGTTTTGACTTCAAAAACGATTGCGGGTGGCTGGAACTATTCCCGCATTGTGAAACGCGGTCAGAAAATCCGACTTACAGATTTGGAAGGCGGCGCAAACGCTTCGCTCCTTTGCTACAACGCAAAGAATTTTACGGAACGCTTTAACTTGGGCGATTCTTTGAAAATTCAACATGTCTGTCGCATTGCCGAGAATTGCTGCCTTTACAGCGATATGGGACGCATTCTTTTAAGCGTTGTCAAGGATACAGTCGGCTGGCATGATCCGCTTTGCGGTTGTACGCACGCGAACTTGATCAAGGAACGCTTTGGTGAGCACGACTATCAACATTATCAAAATGATTTTTTCCGAAATGGTTACGATTCCCTTTTGGTGGAAATCGGCAAATATGGAATGACCAAGCGCGATTTTACGGAACTCGTGAACTTCTTCTCGAAAGTCGTGGTGACATCGGACGGCAAGATGACGTTTGTCGAAAACAATTCAAAACCCGGCGATTATGTGGAACTACGCGCCGAAATGGATACGCTTGTCGTTATCGACACGGGAATGCACCCGCTGAATCCATCGAAGGAATATCTGCGGAAGCCGGTCAAGGTGGAACTCTTGCCTTGCGAATTTTCGGTGGCAGATGATCCATGCTTCATCTGGTGCCCAGAAAATGGTCGTGGGTTTGCCAACACGGCAGATTACAATCTTTAAAAGGATGGTTTCAAAATGGTGACGAAATATTTGGAAAGCTCCCTTCGGGAAGAAGACGCCGTCTATTCGGAAGATGTGCCTGCAGGCGAAGGCTGGATGCACTTAATTAAAAAAGGCCAGATTTTCCGCATTTTGGATCTCGAAGGAAATCAGGCCGTTGATACGCTATTCATCAGCGCTACAAATCCAGAAGAACGCTACAGTGTGCAGCAAACTGTGCAACGTCAGGCGAATTGTTTGGTGGGTGTCGGCACGAAGCTCTATTCAAATGACGACAATCCGATGCTTACCGTTATTGCGGATACCTGCGGCGATCACGATACGCTAGGGAGCGCATGCTCTTGCGAAAGCAACACTTGCCGCTATGCTTTGGACAAACGTTATATGCACGCATGCCGTGAATCGTTTCTCAAGGTTTTGCTTGCGAAGCCTGGATTTGATAAGCGAGATCAAGTGAACAATTTGAACTTTTTCATGTACGTTCCCTTTGATGAACAGGGAAATTTGAATTTCGCAGATGGCATTTCGAGCCCGGGAAAGTATGTGGAAATGAAAGCGGAAATGGATGTGTATGCCGTTGTGAGCAATTGTCCGCAACTGAACAATCCCTGTAACGCGTATAACCCGACTCCGGTGAGAATGCTCATCTGGGACGAGGAGGATCTATGAAGCTGAAAGAAAGCGATCGGAAATTGGAAGAAGCGGTCTATGATGTGACCGTTTATGCGGGCGAAGGCAAGATGCTCCCGCTTCGGAAGGGCCAGGTTCTTCGGCTGATCGATGTGGAAGGAAATCAGTCTGGAGACATTCAAATTTACAACGCCCACGATACGGCAGAACGTTACAGCGCTCCGAATACGATAACCGCACAAAGGAATACGATGATTGAGGTGGGGACGGTCATCCGTTCCAACGACGACAATCCGATGCTCACCGTGATTGCGGACACTTGCGGAGAGCATGATACTCTCGGCAGCGGATGCTCTGCCGAAGGAAATGTTGTGCGTTATACGGACAAGACGAGATATATGCACAGTTGTCGCGACACATTCGTCCGGACTCTTGAAGATTTCGGGATGAGCAAGCGTGATCAGGTCTGCAATTTGAATTTTTTCACAAAGGTCATTTTGGACGACAAAGGACGCTTGGAATTTGCGGACGGCATTTCGGGACCGGGAAAGTATATCGAAATGCGCGCGGACATGGATGTTCTTTTTTTGCTTTCGGATTGCGCGCAATTAAACAATCCGTGCAATGATTACAACCCGACTCCCATCCGGATGGTCGTTTTCGATGCGTGAAATTATCTATAGAGAATTTTCCCAAGAAGATTTGGACGCTGCATACGACAATACGCGTGCAGTTTTTGAAAGTGCAAAAATCTTGGAAGGATTTGAAGTGCGCAGCGCAGAAATTGCCGCAGCGTTTCCGGACACGATGGATATTCCGTACGGAACGCTTCCGCGTGAGAAAATAGACTATTTTCCGGGAAATCCAGGAAGTCCGATTCTTGTCTTTATCCACGGCGGGTATTGGCAAATGCGGCGAAAGGAAACTTTTCGTTTTTTGGCGAAGGGGCCGCTTTCTTTGGGTTTCCATGTGGCATCGGTTGGCTATACTCTCGCACCGAATGCATCGCTGCCGGAAATTGTCCAAGAAATCCGTTCTGCGTTGGATTTTCTTCGTAAGAATGCGGGACGTTTCGCCGCCGATGTCTCCCGGATATTTGTTTCGGGATGGTCCGCCGGGGCGCATCTAGCCGTTTCCGTTCTCTCCGAGAAAAATGTGTGCGGCGCTCTCGCTATCAGCGGCATTTACGATCTGCTTCCGATTTCCAAGTCGTATTTGAATAAATCTCTGTCCCTTTCGGAGTGCGAAATCCAAAACTTGAGCCCGATGCGTTCCCCTTGCATTGCAAAGCCCGTTGTCGTCGCTTGCGGTGCGGATGAACTTCCGGAACTCCGGCGTCAAAGCTTGGAATTTGCAGAGTTGCGATCCCATGAACGAATCCCCGGCTATTTTGCCGAATTGCCCGGCAAAAATCATTTTTCCATTCTCGAGGAGCTAGAAAATCCGAATGGCATTTTAACTCTTCTGTTGAGAATTCTCTCCGTTTCTTAAAAAGTTTTCATTATTCAAGGAGTTTGTATGTTTCGCAAAGTTCTGATTGCCAATCGAGGCGAAATTGCGTGCCGAGTGATCCGTACGTTGAAAACGATGGGAATCCAATCCGTTGCCGTCTATTCGGATCCAGACGAATCTGCGGCACACGTTCTGATGGCGGACGAAGCGGTTTGCATCGGGCCTGCTGCAGCCAAGGAAAGCTATCTGAATGTGCCAGCCATTTTGAAAGCGATTAAAAAGACTGGAGCCGAAGCGGTGCATCCGGGCTATGGATTCCTTAGTGAAAATGCGGATTTTGCGAAGGCTCTAGAAGAAAATGGAGTCTCGTTTATTGGACCGACTCCGAAACAGCTTGTGGAATTTGGCATGAAGCATCGCAGCAAGGAACTTGCCGAGAAATTCGGCGTTCCCCTGGTTCCCGGAACAGGTCTTTTAAAAGACATTGAAGATGCGATTCGTGGTGCAGATGAAATCGGCTATCCGGTAATGTTGAAAAGTACGGCGGGTGGTGGTGGCATCGGCATGACGATTTGCCGTTCCGAAGAAGACCTGCGAAATAGCTTTGACAAAATTCGACATTTAAGCGAAAATAACTTTAAGGACTCTGGACTTTTCGTCGAAAAGTATGTGGAACGCGGTCGCCATGTTGAAGTGCAGATTTTTGGGGATGGCGAAGGAAATGCCGTTGTTCTCGGTGAACGCGATTGCTCTGTGCAAAGGCGCAACCAGAAAGTCGTCGAAGAAACTCCGGCTCCGAATCTGCCGGAAATGACGCGTGAAGCTTTGCACGCTGCAGCATTGCGATTGGTTCAAGGAGTCAAGTACCGTTCTGCGGGAACCGTAGAATTTATCTACGATGCGAAAAATGACAAGTTCTATTTTCTGGAAGTGAATACCCGCTTACAGGTGGAACACGGAGTGACTGAAACCGTGTTCAATGTTGATCTTGTTCGCTGGATGATCGAGCAGGCTGCGGGAATCCGCCCGTTTGAAATCGGACAGAAATTTGCCCCTCAAGGGCATGCGATGGAGTTTCGTGTTTATGCGGAAGACCCCGGCAAAAATTACCGCCCTTCGAGCGGTCTTTTGACGGAAGTCTCATTCCCGGAAGGCGTGCGCATTGATACCTGGGTTTTGCGCGGGACAGACGTTAGCGCATTCTACGATCCGCTTCTGGCGAAGGTTATTGTCGCTGGCAAGGATCGGAACGAAAATATCGAAAGGGCGAAATTGGCTCTTGCGAAAGTGCGACTCTGCGGATTTGAAACAAATATCAAGCTTTTGAAAGATGTTCTTGAAATGGCCGCTTTTGTCACGGGAAATGTTTCTACTTGGATTCTGAACGATTATCAATACAAGAATCGCACGTTCGAAATTCTCGCACCGGGCCTCCAAACGACTGTCCAAGATTATCCGGGTCGCTTGAAACTATGGGATGTTGGCATTCCACCTTCTGGCCCGATGGACAATTACAGTTTCCGCTTGGCGAATAAAATTGTCGGCAATGCGGAAGGCGCTGCCGGTATTGAAATGACGATTTCCGGTTGCTCGGTGTGCTTTCATACGGAAACGGTTATCGCTTGGACGGGCGGCGATTTTCCGGCGAAACTGAATGAACAGGCGTGTCCGAAAAATGCTCCGGTCAAAATTTCGGTAGGCGATGTTCTGAAATTCGGCATGACGAAATGTGGCAACCGCGCTTATTTGGCAATTCGAGGTGGCATTGACGTGCCGGATTATCTGGGCAGCAAATCGACGTTTACGCTAGGCGGTTTTGGCGGCCATGGCGGTCGCGCTCTTTCGGCGGGCGATATTCTCCATATTGGAAACGACATGGATGGACATCCGGTTAACCCCTCTCCGAAGGCGATTCCTGAACTGACTTCCGAATGGAATATCGGCGTGATATATGGTCCGCATGGCGCTCCGGATTATTTGACGGAAAAGGATATCGAAGAATTTTTCGGTGCGACTTGGGAAGTGCATTACAACTCGTCGCGGACTGGCATCCGCTTGATTGGACCGCAACCGAAGTGGGCTCGCCCGGACGGCGGGGATGCGGGCCTGCATCCTTCGAATTTGCATGATAACGCGTATGCCGTCGGAACTGTCGATTTTACGGGAGATATGCCGATAATTCTCGGTGTCGATGGACCAAGTCTCGGCGGTTTCGCATGCCCGGTGACTATCGTTTCAGCGGAACTTTGGAAAATGGGTCAGCTGAAGAGTGGAGACAAAGTTCATTTTGTTCCCATTTCCGTGGAAAAAGCAGAAGAAATCCGGTTGGCCCGGGAAGCGAATTTGCAAAATCCGGAAAAGGCCTCTGCAGAAATTCCTGCTCTCGAAGCCGTGCCGGTGACGACACCCATTATTGCCGAATTTCACAAAGAAAACGAGATGGAGCGCATTGTCGTCCGCGCCGATGGCGACGACTATTTGCTGCTCGAATTCGGACCCGCGGTAATTGACTTGCGGCTCCGTTTCACGGCGCATGCCTGGATGCTTGCCGTAAAAGATCGGATGCAGGATTTCGTTATCGATGTAACGCCCGGCATTCGTTCCATCCAGATTCATTATGACATCAGGAAGATTCGCCAAGGCGAAGTTCTAAAAATTCTCAAGGAACTTTCGGAACATTTGAAAAAGAACAAGGTGACGAAGGTCCCGACAAGAACGGTTTATTTGCCGCTTTCTTGGGATGATCCGCAGACTCGCATCGCCATTGAAAAATATGTGACAACAGTTCGCCCCGGCGCGCCTTGGTGCTGCCCGAACAACATCGAGTTCATCCGCCGCGTAAATGGACTCGATTCGATTGAAGACGTCAAGAAAATCGTTTTCGATGCGGACTACCTCGTCATGGGGCTTGGCGATGTCTATTTGGGTGCGCCTGTCGCGACTCCTCTCGATCCGCGACATCGCCTGGTGACGACCAAGTACAATCCTGCGCGCACGTGGACTCCGGAAAATGCCGTGGGCATCGGCGGAGCTTACATGTGCGTCTATGGAATGGAAGGCCCGGGCGGTTATCAATTTGTAGGAAGAACGGTGCAAATGTGGAACCGGTTCAAAAAGACTGCAGACTTTCCGTTGCCGTATTTGCTGCGCTTTTTTGACCAGATTCGCTTTTACGAAGTTTCTGCAGATGATCTTTTGCAGATGCGGAAGGATTTCGTCGCGGGTAAGTTCCATGTCAAAATCGAGGAAAGTTCGTTCGACATCACGGAATACGAGAATTTTCTCGCGGACAACGCTCAATCGATTGCCGCTTTTGAAATCAAGCGGAAAACGGCTTTTGAAGAGGAAAAGGAACGCTGGATTCGCACGGGGCAATTCACCTTTGAAATCCACAGTGCCGAATCGGCTCCTGTTGCCGAGGTGACGCTTTCCGAAGGCGAAGAAGGTGTCTATTCGCCGGTCGCCGGAAGCCTGTGGAAACTTGTCGTCAGCGAAGCCGGGAAGCGTGTCAAGGCTGGCGAGACTCTGGCTGTCCTTGAAAGCATGAAGACGGAAATCCCCGTTGTCGCGGACGAAGATGTCGTCGTTTCGCAGGTCTTTGCGAAGCCCTCGATGGAAGTGCGTTCCGGCCAGTGTCTGTTTGCTGTTAAACCTTCGCCGTGTTCTTAAAAATATCTCTGTCGCGATTTATTCCACTTATAAAAAATCCTTGAAAAAGTCGTGAGCTTTTTCAAGGATTTTTGCTTTTCGCCAGACTTTATTTGGCGTGATGATAGGGATTACTCTTCGGAATCTTCCGAAGAATCATCCGTATCAGCAGACGAACTGCTTACATAACCGCTTTCGTTGACAATGCCGGATTTGTTGTAATCTCCGGATACAACGTCGGCACTGCAAGCGATAAACAAAGAAAGAGACAGAAGGAATAAAAATGCAATCGTTGTTTTTTTCATTTTTCAATCTCCTTAGAAGTTCAGGAAAAATCCCATATTGAGGAACAGGTTTTCGCCATTGAATGCCGCCGCAAAAGACTTTTCATAGACAACGTCTTCGAGGCTTGCTTCTACGGCGAGCATCTTCCACTGGAAGCGTAGACCGAGTTGGGCTTTGGTTTGCGAGGAGTGGATTTGCATCAGCGATTCTTCGGAATCGTCGTCATATTTGACGGTTTCATAGCCAAACACCAGGATATTGTGGGAAAGGCCGCCGAATGCGAACCAGTTGTCTGTGATGGCAACGTCCGCCCAGATATTCGGCGTAATCTGGAGACCAAATTCCATGTGTTCTTTATAAGTGTCCGAAGCGGCGTCGCCTTTGTCAAAGATTTGCACGGCAAACATGTTATTGGAACCGAGCATTACGCGGGCCATATCGTTTTGAAGAACTTTAAAGGCGAAGTTGAAATACGGGTCGATTTCGATGCGGCTATTCGGAGAGGTGATGTCCACCGTTTTTCCGCCAGAGGTAAGCTCCTGTGTTTCCGTGTTCCGTAAAAATTGCAATCCTGCGGACCAGCCGAAATCTCTGGCACTGGGATTATTTGTCAAGCCGATAGAGCCGCTTAGACGCCAAAGATCATTTTCTTCTTCATCGGTTGTTTCTTCGTCGCCTGTGGTGAGCCAATCCGCGCTGATGGCAAGAGCCAGTCCACCGATGGGCATAGCGAAATTCAAACCTACGTCGTCGCCAACGTTGATGGTCGTCGTTTCCACTTCATCGCCGCCGTCCGGTTTTTCGGTACGATAATTTTTGGAAATGCCGATATCCACACCTAAGCCGAAAGAAGGCGAAGCGATACCGATGGTCATCAGGCCGACTTCTCCAACGGAATTGTCGAGGCCGCCATAAAAGGTCAATCCCTTTTTGAAAGAAACATATCCCTTATTGTTTGTAGGTTCCACATAGAGGAATTGGTCAAAGGACATCATATAGGGAAGTCCGAGACGAAGGCCGACGGTGGGTGCAGCGAGTTCGTTTCCCACGAAATTGTACGAGTTGCCGCGAAGAACCGATAGCTTGGCATCTAATGGGCTGAGCGGTTCAAGCTTTTTTTCTTCGACAGGCTGAGCGGCTGGAACGGCTTGTGTGGGCGTTCCTTGAACCGGTTGAGCGACAGGCATCATCTGAACGCCTTGTGCCGTTTGAACGGGGACCATCAGCGTCGCTTGCGGTTGTTCGGCGGTCTGCATTTGCGTCGGCTGAGCAGCAGCAGGAGCGGCTTGCATTTGCGTTCCTTGAACCGGCTGGGCGACAGGCATCATCTGAACGCCTTGCGCCGTTTGAACGGGCACCATCTGCGCCGCTTGCGGTTGTTCGGCGGTCTGCATTTGCGTTGGCTGAGCGGCAGGAGCGGCTTGCATTTGCGTTCCTTGAACCGGTTGAGCGACGGGCATCATTTGAATGCCCTGCGCTGTTTGAACGGGCACCATTTGAACGCCTTGTACGGGCGCCGTCTGTGTGTATGAAGCATCTTGTGCAAAAGTTGCGGATGCGATAATCGCCCCGCAGCTAGCCCATAATTTCAAGTTTATGAATCCTCCGTATGGTGATAGAACGTGTACAGAGAAATATAATAACTTAACGGACATTCACTTTTTCTAATTTTAAGAATATGCGAATTTTAAATTCTTTCGTTTTTATTTTTGCTTTTGCAGGAATCGTTTTGGCAGCAGCCGGAAATGAAATTCAACAGCCCTCCGGCAATTTTCGCCATACGGATAATTCGGATTTTTTTGCTAAAGCGATGAAGTCTGAAAAATCCACCGAAGCGTGGACCTATTCTTTCGTATTTGATAATGGTACGCGCGCCTATGTAAATTATGCGACGATCATCATTCCGACTTCGGGGAAGAAAATCGGTTGCGATATTGCGTTTGTCGGGCTAAAAGGCAAGAATTCCAATATCGGTCGGCAATATCCGCTGGAGCGTTTTTCCGAAGACAAATCTAAAGTTCGCATTTCCATCAAAGAGGAATATCTGATGGAGAATAAGCCTGGTAAAGGACATCGGGTTCTCTTTACGGCGAACAAGGAAAATTTTGGTTCCTTTCTTTTGAATGTGACATTTTCCAGCGCGCACAAGGGAATGGTTCCTGGCAATGGCAATTGGAAAGTCGGCGATAACCAGTATGGCTCGGCGATTTTGATTCCCTACGGACGGGTGAGTGGAAAAATCGCTCATGACAAGGACACGCTGGAAGTGAAAGGCTATGGCTATATGGAGCATACCTGGCAATCGGGAAATGCGACGGACATCGCCGTTCGGGCATTCAATTTGAGCGAAGCGACAAAAGGCACTTATGCCGGTCGTATCGCAATCGACAAGAAGGGAAATCCTTTCGGGTATTTGTTGCAGCAAACGACCGACGGAACGCAGATTCTTTTTCCGAAAAGAATTGTTGCAGACGGTAAAGATTACAACGGCAAGAATTTTCCTAAATCGCCTCTTCAAGTTCTGTGGCAAAATGCGCCGGATACGCTGACCATAGATATGACCAAGCCCCGGCAGAAATTTTCCATGCTCGAAAATTTTGATGGTTGGTTTGCCAAAAAAGCGACAAAACTGATGCTCGGCGGAGAAATCTATTTTTGGCGCGGACGCTCCAAGGCGAACGGCAATGTTTTTGATTGGAGCATTACAGGATTTTAAATATGACTTTATTTCGTCCCTGTATCGATATTCATCAAGGCAAAGTTAAACAGATTGTCGGCGGGACCCTTTCGGATTCGGAAACGCCCCTGACGCATTTTACCAGCGAACATTCTCCGGCTTATTTCGCCCATCTTTACAAAAAAGACGGATTGAAGGGCGGGCACGTCATTATGCTCGGCAAGGGCTGCGCAGAAGCTGCCAAGGAAGCTCTGCAAGCATATCCGAACGGGTTGCAAGTCGGCGGCGGCATTACTCCGGAAAATGCCAAGGAATTTTTGGATGCTGGAGCGAGCCATGTGATTGTCACCAGCTGGATTTTTAACGGCGGAAAGTTGGATATGGAAAAAGTCAAGGCGCTTTCATTTGCCGTCGGAAAAGAAAAGCTCGTTCTGGATTTGAGCTGCCGCAAAACCGCAAACGGTTGGAATGTCGCCACAAACCGCTGGCAGACGATTACCGATTCCGAAGTGGACGAAAAACTTTTGGAATCCCTTGCTGCATACGCCAGCGAATTTCTGGTTCACGCAGCCGATGTGGAAGGCCTGGAAAAAGGAATGGATGAATCGCTCATCCGCTTTCTCGCTCAAAAAAGCCCGATTCCTGTGACTTATGCCGGCGGAGCAAAAAGTATTGACGATTTAATCCGCTGCAATGAAATTTCAAGTGGACGGGTGGATTTGACAATCGGCAGTTCTTTGGATATTTTTGGCGGAACAGGTACTCGCTATGCAGAATGCGTTCAATTCAACAACCGACACTAGGCCTTCGATTTTCGGAAGAACGGTCACGAGCGTTTTTCCCAAGTTTTTTTCGTTCAAACATCAGCCGCCGGGCAACATTCGCACTTGCATGATTCCGCCCATTGTCTTTTGGGAAATTCTCAGAAATTTGCCGAAACTTTTAAAGCTCCGCTTCTATTTGAAAAAAAAACGGGCGGAACATTCTGCAGACGATATTTGTGTCGCGTTCTACTCGGACAATTTGGATGAAGTGAACGGCATTGCCAATAATTTGCGCCATGTCATTTCTTTTATGCGAGGACACGGCTATAAGGCGGCTCTTGTCGGAAACGCTTTTAATACGCGGGAAAGGGGAGTGGTGGAAAATGGCTACGTCATTCTTTTGCCTCGCATTTTTAGCATGGAACAGCTGGGTTATGCAAATAGCGAACTGGCCATTCCGCATATTGCGCCGGCACTTCGTCTGCTGAAGCGTTATCCCGTTGATTTGATTGAAGTGGAAACGCCGAGTCCCGGAGCGTGGGCGGTTGCTTTGTGCGCCAAAGTTGCGGGAATCAAGGTGATAAGCCATTATCGCACAGACGTTCCGACTTACACAAAGACGCTGGTCAAAGCGAAGTGGATGCACCGTTACGTTTTAATGCTCATGCAGATTTTTTACGGTTTTACGCGCCCGGTCATTAGCCCGTGTAAAGACTACATGAACATTTTAAATAAGGACATCAAAGTTCCATTCAAAGATATTGAAATTATTCGGCGCGGAATCCCCCTGGACAATTACAGCCCGGATTTTCGTGGTAAGGGAACGTGGGAACGCTTTTCGGATTCCAAAAACAAAGTTCGCTTTGTCTATGTCGGTCGAATTTCCAAAGAAAAAAATCTTCCGCTGCTCAAAAATCTGTGGCTGGAATTTAGAAAGTCTCATGATGATGCGGAGCTGATGTTTGTCGGTGACGGCTGGTATTTGGAAGAGCTTAAAAAGGATTTTGCCGGTGCGCCGGAAGTGCATTTTGCAGGTGTTCAGGGCGGTGAAATTTTGGCGGGTCTTTACGCCGATGCGGACTTTTTGCTTTTCCCCAGCACCACGGATACCTTTGGAAATGTTGTTGTCGAAGCGCTTGCTTCGGGAACGCCTGCCATTGTAAGTGATAAAGGCGGCCCGCAAGATATTGTTTTTGGCAAGGACTGCGGTTACATCCTTCCCAGCGATGATGCGACGGCGTGGATGAATCAGCTTGACGAATGTATTCAATTGCGTCGAAACGAGTCGTCTTATTTGCCGATGCGCGAAAACGCTTATAAGCGCAGTAAGGATTTTACGTTGGAAAAAGCGGCAGCCGCTCAATGGGAATTTTATAAAAAGGTTTATCACGAGTATTATTTCGGCAAATAGATCCCTGTGCAAGTGGTTTGTAGAGAGCAGGGAATCGTTTCCTTGGCGTTCGGAGAATTTGTACGAATTTCGAAATCCTTATGCGGTTTGGATAAGCGAAACGATGTTGCAGCAGACGCAGGTTTCTGCGGTGCAAACGGCATTCAAAAAATGGATGCAGGATTTTCCGGATGTATTGACGCTTGCAAAGGCAAAAGAAAACGATGTTTTGCAGCATTGGCAAAGGCTTGGCTATTACAGTCGGGCGAAAAATATTTTACGGACAGCAAAAATTCTTGCGGAAAACGGAGGAATGTTTCCGCAGACGCGCAAAGAATTGGAACAGTTGCCGGGAATAGGCGCTTATACGGCGGGAGCCATTTTAAGCCTTGCATTTCATTTGGCTGAAGCGATTTTGGACGGCAATCTTGTCCGCATTTTTGCCAGATTGCATTTGTGGGATTTTTTGCCCGCCGAAGGGAAAAAAGAAAAAGATTTTTATTGGGATGAAGCGTTTCGTTGGGCGAAAGCGGATAAGGCGTTTTTAACAAACGAAGCTTTGATGGAACTCGGACGGAAAATTTGCAAACGCTCAAATCCGGATTGTGAAAACTGTCCGCTTCAAAAAATCTGTCAGGCAAAACAGGAAAATCGGCAAAATGAATTTCCGAAAAAGAAAGTAGTCCGCTACGAATCGTGGACGGGTTTTGCGCTTGTCGTTTGCGACAAAAATGAAAATTTTTTGTTGCGAGTCTCTCCTCGTTCTCCGTTTCTTAAAAATCAGTTGATGTTCCCGCTTTTTGAATACGCCGACGCGTTTCGCAATCGGATTCCTGGAATTGTAGAGTCCGAGATTCCTTGGGAAAAAATCGACCAGTGCAGTTGGGCTGGAATTGTAGAGCATTCCATTACCCGTTACAAGATTCGCTGCCGAGTGTTAAAAGTACAAATCAAACCGAATGCGGTTTTAGATGGAATCTGGGTTCCGGCTTCGGAACTTTTTGAAAAACTACCATCTAGCTTTGCGCAAAAAATCGCTCAAGTGGCAGAGGAAGATGCTGGGTTGTCTAAGAATCCCCTTTTCTGAAATACGCGCGATAGGATCTTTTTACAACAAGAAGGCGCAATATACTGCGGAAAAATATATACATTCGGGGTGATGCAACTGTCTTGTAAAACGATGTCCGCAGAAGAAGCCGCGGAACTGATTCGGCACGATGAAATTCTCGGCGTTTCGGGATTTACCCTTGCCGGTTATCCCAAGGCGGTTCCAACAGCGCTTGCAAAACGGGCGGAACGCCTGCACGCTCAAGGAAAGCCGTTTCAAGTATCCCTTTTTTCAGGGGCTTCGACCGGGGACGAATGCGATGGTGCGCTCGCTCGGGCCAACGCTATTCGGTATCGCGCGCCCTACCAATCGAATAAAGATTTGCGCACCGCTATCAATCAGGGAAAAATCTTTTATACCGACGCCCATCTGGGTATAATGGGACGTTGGATTCGTTCGGGAGCTTTGCCGCATCCGACGACAGCCATTATAGAAGCGACGGAAGTTTCTGATGACGGAAAAATTCGGCTTTCCACTTCTTGCGGAAATTCGATGGAATTTCTGCAAATGGCTGACCGCATTATCGTCGAGTTGAACTCCCTTTACGGCGATGCTTTGGCGGGCATTCACGATTGTTATTTACCCGATATGCCTCCTCACGCTCGTCCTATTCCCGTCTCTCATGTTTTGGATCGTGTCGGAACGGATTTTGTGCAAGTCGATCCGGAAAAAATTGTGGCGATTGTCCACACGCAAGCGGGCGACTGTGTGCACCCTTTTACAGAACCCGACGAAATTTCTAAAACCATTGCCGGGCACATTTTGGAATTTCTTGCGCACGAAAGAAAAAAGGGACGGCTGCCATCGGGACTTCCTTATCAGAGTGGGGTGGGCAACGTGGCGAATGCCGTCCTCACTGCGATGGCGCGCAATCCGCTGCAAGAGCCGATAAGCCTTTTTACCGAAGTCATTCAAGAAGCCGTCTTTGAATTGATTCAGTCGGACAAATTGATCGGTGCGAGCGGGACTGCTTTGACGTGTTCCGCCAAAGCTCGGGAATATTTTCTGGCGAATGCGTTTGCGCTTAAACGGAAATTTGTTTTGCGCCCTCAGGAAGTGTCGAATCATCCCGAAGTCATTCGGCGATTGGGCGTTATTGCGATGAATACGGCAATCGAATGCGATATTTTCGGGAACGTCAATTCGTCCCATATCTGTGGTTCTTCAGTGATGAACGGCATCGGCGGCTCTGCTGACTTTTCGAGAAATTGCCTGCTGGGATTCTTTATGACGCCTTCTACGGCAAAAAACGGGACCATCAGTGCGATTGTGCCGCTGGTTTCGCATTTGGACCATTCCGACCATGAAACTGACATTTTTGTTACGGAACAGGGGCTGGCCGACCTGCGCGGACTGGATCCCGTTGCTCGTGCGCATCGCATAATTGACGCCTGTTCGCACCCCGACTACCGCCAACAATTAAATGATTATTTAAACTATAGTGTGAAGTCCGCCAAAGGAAAGCACATTCCCATTGCTCTTGACCGAGCGTTCAATATGCACTTGCGTTTTCTTTCCGACGGCTCCATGAAGGAATAACAAAATTCTTTGGAATTCTATTTTTCATTTGAAACTGCAAAATTTCAAAGGAACATGAAATGGCAATTAGACAAGAATTACTGGATCAACTTGAAGAACGCAGAAAATCTGCTCTTTCCTCCGGCTGTGGTCCGGAGAAAGCGGAAGCTCGTCATGCGAAAGGGCTTTTGACCGCTCGCGAACGGATTGATGACCTTGTAGATGCGGGTTCCTTCCAAGAAGCGGGAATGTTCGTGGAACATGATGTCCGCGGATTCGGCTTTGAAAAAAAGCATCTTGCCGGTGACGGCGTTGTGACAGGAATAGGCAATGTGGATGGTCGGCCGGTGACCGTGATTTCTCAGGATTTTTTGGTGAGTGGAGGTTCCCTCGGCAGCCGTCATGCGCAAAAAATGTCCGAAGCCATGCAACGCGCGATTGAACTCGGTACGCCGATTATTTCGGTGAACGATTCCGGTGGAGCGCGCATCCAGGAAGGCGTCAAGAGCCTTGCTGGTTATGGGAAAGTCTTTCGGGCGAATGTTCTGGCATCGGGAGTCGTTCCTCAGATCGCGGTCATTGCGGGACCTTGCGCTGGCGGTGCATCCTACAGTCCAGCATTGATGGACTTCTGCATTCAGCTCAAGGACAATTCCAATATGTTCATCTGCGGTCCGCAGGTGATTAAAGCTTCTACCGGCGAAGAGGCTCCTCTTGAAAAGTTTGCTTCGGCGACGGCGCATGCCACGGTTTCCGGCAACGTTCATTTTGTGGCGAACGACGACAAGCACGCGACCCAGATTATCAAAAAGCTTCTCAGCTTCTTGCCGTCGAATAATGCGGAGCAGCCTCCGCACAAACTCACCGACATCGTTTTAGACGATGATTCCGGCATGAACGAAATCATTCCGTCCGATTCTAACCATCCGCTTGATGCGTACAAAGTAATCGAACGTCTGGTGGATCCGAACGAATGGCTTGAAGTCAAGCGCGACTTTGCGAAAAATATCATTACGGGCTTTGGCCGCATTAATGGTATGGTCGTGGGCATCGTTGCGAACCAGCCGACTTACAAAGCGGGTTGCTTGGACATTGATTCGTCGGACAAGGGCGCTGAATTTGTGATGTTCTGCGACGCATTCAATATCCCTATTGTCACTTTGACGGATGTGCCGGGCTTTATGCCGGGACTCGCTCAGGAACGCGGAGGTATCATTCGTCATGGGGCGAAAATGCTTTATGCGTATGCGTCTTGCACGGTTCCTCTGGTGACGGTGATTATGCGCAAGGCTTACGGCGGAGCTTACATTGCTATGGCATCAAAGGATCTCGGTGGCGATGTCGTTTTCGCTTGGCCCACAGCGGAAATCGCCGTGATGGGAGCGGAAGGCGCAGCAAAGATTATTTACAAGAAAGAGCTTGCCGCGGCTGAAAATAAAGACGAGCTGTATAAATCTCTCGTTGCCGACTACCGCGAAAAATTTTCGAAGCCTTACCAGGCCGCGGAATCTGGAATCATCACTGATGTTATCAATCCCGCGGAAACAAAGGCAAAAGTTTCTCTCGCTTTGAGGACTTTGCTTTCGAAGCGGGTAAAACGTCCCAATAAAAAACACGGATTGAGTCCCCTATGACAACAACAGAACAACAAAAAAGCATAGTCGGCCCTTATCCCGTTCCTGAACGGTTTAAGGAACAGTTAGCGATTATGCCTGACTCGATTAGCGCGCCCATTAAAGAGCAGCTGACCTTAATGCCCGATTCGACGGTTCTCGAAATTTACGAAGGCGGGCACAAGACTTCTGTCCTTTACAAGACGAATGCGCAATCTCGTGAAGCGAACGCTCGTCAAGACAGCATTAGAACGGAAAATGGTTCTGGCAATGTTTTGCCGATTGCTAAAGCGAAACTCGGTTCCCAGTATATGACGGAACAGGGTGAAGTGCAGACGTTCTCTTTCGGAAAGCTCGTGGAATTTCAGGCGACGGGTCTGATTATCGTGATGATTGTCATTATCAGCATCATGATTCTCACCTACTTGATGGGCTATGTCGTGAACAAATTCGTTGTTCCGATTACCACCAAAAAATCTGCGGCCCCTACTGCGCCGGCTGCTCCTGCGCAGGCTTCCATGGCTCCTGCTCAATGTTCTCTAGATCCGAACGCTCCGAGTGTTCATCCTGGATTTACGAATAAGCAGTTGCAGGCTTTCTTAAGCATTGCGGCCATTTCCGCTTTGGATATTCATCCGGGTCTTACGAACGAACAGCTGGCAATGATTTTTGCTGTTGCTGCCGCCGAAGTTCTCGGATCTCCCGTGAATGTCGTCAAATTCAAACCCCAAAATTCGACCGAATGGGCATGGACAGCTCAAGGTCGTGCAGAACTACAAACCAACGGGCTCTAAGCTCAAGAGGAAAACACCATGAAGAAAACCCTCCGTATCAGTTTTGAAGGTAAGAGCTACGATGTCGAAGTCGAAGTTCTCGATAACAATCAAATTGCTCCTGTTGCTGTTGCTCCTGTTGCCGCGGCTTCAGTTGCTCCCGCACCTGCTCCGGTTGCCGCGCCCGCACCCGCAGCTCCTGCTGGCGGCACCCCGGTCCCAAGCCCGATGATGGGCATTGTATTCAAACTCAAAGTCAAAGTCGGCGACAAGGTGGCCAAGAATCAGGAAGTCGCCGTTCTCGAAGCGATGAAAATGGAAAACTCCATCATCAGCCCTTGCGATGGAACGGTAGCATCTATCGCTGTCAAGGAACAGGAATCGGTCTCCGAAGGCCAGGTTCTGATGACCATCGCCTAAAGGAATTTTACCTATGAGCGGTATCCTAAACTCAGTCGCAGAGATGTTCTCGTCCGGTACGGGATTTTCCATGATTACCGGACCGATGATCATCATGTGGATTGTCTGTTTTGTGCTGATGTATCTGGCCATCGTCAAGAAGTATGAACCATTGCTTCTTTTGCCGATTGCGCTGGGTGCGCTCGCCGTAAACATCCCAAGCCGAGGTTTCTACGAAGGGGGCTGGGGTATTGAAGGAATGTTTACTCCGACAGCGGGCCTTTACTACTATATCAGTCAAGGCATCCATCTAGAACTTTTCCCTCCTATTATCTTCCTTGGTGTCGGTGCCATGACCGACTTTGGACCGCTGATTGCCAACCCGCGTACTCTGATTCTCGGAGGCGGTGCGCAATTCGGCGTGTTTATCACGATGTTCTGCGCGGTTGCCTTTGGCGGATTTACTCTCGGCGAGGCGGCTTCGATTGGCATTATCGGTGGCGCGGATGGACCTACATCCATTTTTACTGCGAATAAACTCGCTCCCCATCTTATTGGACCGATCGCGGTTGCTGCATATACCTATATGGCTTTGGTTCCTTTAATCCAACCGCCGATTATGCGGGCGATGACGACTCCTAAAGAGCGCGTGATTCGCATGAAAAGCCTGCGCAAGGTTTCCAAATTGGAACGCATCGTTTTTGCCGTTATGGTGATGGTTGTGTGCATTTTGGTCGTTCCAGATGCGTCGGCTTTGATTATCATGCTCATGATGGGAAACATCTTCAAGGAGTCCGGTGTGGTGGATCGCTTGGTGAAAACTTCCCAGAATGAACTGATGAACATTGTCACCATTTTCTTGGGAACTTCCGTTGGGCTTACGATGTCCGCCGATATTTTCCTTCAACCGAAGACGTTGATGATTATCGCGATGGGCGTTGTCGCTTTTGGATTCTCCACGTTTGGTGGACTTTTGCTTGCCAAAATTATGAACAAGTGTTCGCCCAATAATCCGGTGAATCCTTTGATTGGTTCCGCGGGCGTTTCTGCGGTTCCGATGGCGGCGAGGGTTTCTCAAGTGGAAGGCGCAAAATATGATCCGCAGAACTTCCTTCTGATGCACGCGATGGGACCCAATGTCTCCGGCGTTATTGGAACGGCGATTTGTGCGGGATATATGATTTCTCGGCTCGCCTGATTTTGCCGAATTTATTTAGGCCTCGACATTTGTCGGGGCTTTTTCTATTGGCGAATTTTGTGCGATGTCCGGTTGAATTTTCTATAATAATGATTGAAAAATTCTCGGAGTAAAAAAATGAAACATATCTTTCTCGTTGCGCCGGCTGCTGTCGGCATTGATCTGGCTTACGCCACAAAATCCGTTTTTGAAACCGTCCAAAAGGAATCCGCCTCTGCTGAAATGTGGGTTGCCGCTGAAAAAGTGCCCGCGATTCTCCAATCTGTCGAAGCGGATTCTGCTATGGAAGCCATTGTGGGGATTGTTCAGGAATCTTCTGCAGAGACGTTGGTCGTTGCCGGGGTTTCTTTTCAGGAAAGCGTCCGCGCGGAGCAAATAAATATGCTGTTGGCTGCGGCTCTTGATGCGGATGTCGTTCTCGTTGCGGATTCCGACGAGTCGGGAGCTCTTGTTGCTGCCGACTTTGCTCTGCAAAAAATTCGGGTGGCTTTTGTTTGTGCCGAGGGCGATTGCGCCCATGCGGAAGCGGTAAAGAAAATTCTGGACAATGAAACCGAGCATCGGATTTCCCAAGCGGAATTTCGTCGGAATCTGATTCGGTTGGCTTCGCACCATCTCAAACGGATCGTTCTTCCAGAAGGAGCCGAACCTCGTACGCTGAAGGCGGCAATAGAAGCTTACAATCGCAAAATCGCCATTCCCGTTTTGATTGCGAAAAAGGCCGATGTTGAAGCGGAAGCCGCCCGGCAGAACTTGACGATTCCCGATGGATTTGAAATCATTGAACCGACTGCGGAATTGGCTGAAAAATATGTGCCGCTGCTGGTGGAACTTCGCAAAGCTAAAGGGATGACCGAAGAAAAAGCCCGAGAGACTCTTAAAGATTCGGTTTTCCTCGGTACGATGATGCTCAAGAAAAATGAAGTGGATGGGCTGGTTTCGGGTGCCGTCCATTCGACTGCTGATACGGTTCGTCCCGCCTTGCAGATTATCAAGTGCGCGCCTGGCGTCAAATCCATCAGTTCCGTATTTTTTGTGTGCCTCCCTTCGCAGACTTATGTGTTTGGCGATTGCGCAATCAACCTGAATCCGACCGATGAAGAACTCGCAGGCATTGCTATCCAGAGCTACGATACGGCCAAGGCTTTCGGTATTCCGGCTCGGGTCGCCATGCTCAGTTATGGCACGGGAAAAAGCGGCAAGGGCGATGATGTGGAATTGGTCGTTAATGCGACGCAAAAAATTCGGGAAGCCCGCCCTGATATTCCTGTCGATGGACCGCTGCAATACGACGCGGCTACCACGGAAGACGTTGCAAGGCTGAAGGCTCCAGAAAGCAAGGTAGCTGGCAAGGCGACTGTGTGCATTTTCCCCGATCTTTCGGCGGGAAACATCTGCTATAAGGCTGTCCAGCGTTCCGCTCCGGGAGTTATCGCCGTGGGGCCTATGCTTCAGGGACTTGCTAAACCCGTGAATGACCTTTCCCGCGGTGCGCTCGTCGAAGATATCGTATATACCATCGCTCTGACTTCGATTCAAGCACAGGCCTAATTCTTTTGCGCGGAAAGCGGGGTGGATGCTCCGCTTTTTTACGCCAAAGTTTTTCATTTTGGCGTATTTTGCGTTTTTTCTGCTCATTTTCGTATTGATGCAGGATACAAGCCGTGCTTTAAAGGAAAAAAATTATCCGTTTTTCGCCGTTTTAATATACTTTGGGGGTAAACCTACTCACCGAGGAGTTTTCGGAATGAATTTTAAAATATTTGCCGCCGTTGCAGCCCTTTGTGTTGCCCCGTCTTTTGCCATTGTTGGAATCGGTTTTCATTACGCTCCGAATTTCGGTACTAGCATGGATGCGGTACAGAACGAACATTTGCTCGATTTGTCCGCGAGCAAAGACGAGTCTTCCCTCTCTCTCGGTTCGGTGGATTATCGCCACGGCTCCTTTAGCGGCGTTCAGGGATTCGGTATTAAAGTTTGGGTGGACTTCCTTCCGATTATCGATGTGGAAGCGACTTATAATTTGCAGTGGGGTTCCTACAGTTCGACCCTGACTTTAAACGGTGCAGACGGTTCGGTAAAAGAACAGGATATCGAATTGGAATTTGACGGGGTTCCTTTCGGCAAGGCTTCTCCGAAATTCATTGCGATGAACGGCGACCTTTCTATCACCTATCCGATCACGAGTCTTCCGATCATTCGACCCTATATCGGTGGCGGTATTACTTACTATCTCAGCACTCCGGTGATGACGACAAAATTCATCAAAAAATATACGGACCATCTTGATGGTGAACTTAAAACGGCATTCCTTGCAGGAACGATGACCGAAGATCAGATGAAACAGCTGGCTCATAATCTTTCCGAAGAATTGCAGGACGACGGATTGAATACGAATTTGGGCGGACACATTCTTGTGGGTGTTCGCGCCAAGCTGCCGATTATTCCGATTGCGGCTTATGTGAATGGAAAGTATTATTTTGGTGTGGACTATGATTCTGCCGTTGACGCTTCTTCTTTTGTTTTGGAAGCCGGCGTAGGCTTTGCTCTTTAATCGTTGGAGTTTTCATGGATAAAAAGAATTCAAATGTGACGATTCTCGTTATAGAAGACGAAATTGCGATTGCAGAAGGTCTTGTGGATCTTTTGGAATTTCAAGGCTATCGTGTAAAGCATGTCGCTGATGGCATTTCAGGTTTGGAAGAAGGTTTGAGCGGCAAATACGGGCTGATTCTTTTGGATTTGATGCTCCCCGGCATGGACGGCTTTACCGTTTGCGATAAAATCCGCGAAAAGGACAAGGATATTCCGATTATCATTCTTTCGGCAAAAAATACCGACAAAGATATTATCGACGGGCTCAAATACGGAGCGGACGATTATGTTCCAAAGCCTTTTGCTGTCCCCATGCTGCTGGCTCGTATTTCTGCGGTTTTACGCCGTGCGCGCCAGACTATGGAAGGCGATGGCAAATTGGTCGCGGGGAATCTCCGGGTGAATTTCCGGGAATACAGCGGTTTCCGCGGTTCCGAAAAATTGTCGTTCACGCGAAAGGAAATTGAAATTCTGGAATATCTGTGGAATAATCGGGATCGTGCGGTTCCCCGGGCGGAATTGCTGAATAAAGTCTGGGGCTACGAAAACGCAGAATCGGTTGATACTCGAACCGTGGATATCCACATTACAAAGCTTCGCAAAAAAATTGAAGACGACCCGTCGCATCCGTGCCTGCTGGTCACATTCCGCGGCGAAGGCTATCAACTCAGAGAAACACCGGACTGATGAATCGGCTCAAGCTGATTTTCATCTTCTTGTTTTTGGTGATAGCGATTCCGGTCGCTATCCTTTTAGTTAATTCCTATCAGCATTTTGAAACGGAATCCCAATACGCTTACAAGGAACAGGCGTATTTTATTTTGCAAATGCTGAATCAGCGTATTTACGATGATTTGGCTATCGAAGAGCAACGCTCGTATTCGGAATATCGTTTTATTCGGGCGGTTCCCATTATCGGCGGCGAGGAAGTCACCATTTCCAAGCTGGCGGAAATGCCCATTCGCAGTCATTATGGCGGCATGATCGGCTATTTTCAGCTGGATCCGGACGGTGGAATGCACACACCTGTTTTGCCGGATGGGATTCTGGAAAAAATCCCCGTGGAAGATCGGGCGAAACGGGAAATCGTGCGGGACAGCATCCAGAATGTGCTGAAGCAATTGGATTTGCACAATGAAGGTTTGCGGCGGACGCAGGTGCAGGCCAGCACCCAAGACAGTTTGGATCGCCTTTATGGAAAAAATCTGAAACTCGCCGTCAAATTGAATGATTCCAAAAAATTCCAGCGGCGTTACGAGCAAAGTTCCCAAACGGAAAGTTTTCTTTTTGATGTGGAATCGGCGAGAATTCTCCGCATTTCGGAAAACGGGCGGGAAGAAACCGAAGACGATTCTCTTCAGGTGCCCAATATCCTTGAAGTGGAAATCGATCCTTTCCAGGCGACTCTTAACGAGAATTACATCGTCTATTATCGTAACGTGTGGAGAAACAACGAACAGTTTATCCAAGGTTATGCCGTGCGAGTCCGTCCTTACTTGGAAAATCTGGTCATCAATGAATTGCAGTTCAATCCGGCGGAACAGGGCATTTCCTTGGAATTTGGCACCAAGCAAAAACCCTTTGTGACTTTTGGTAGCAAAGCCAATTCCCGAGGTGTCTTGCTGGAAATCCCGCTGCAATTCCCTTTGAACGAAATGCTGCTTTCCGTTTATTTGACGGATGCGGGTTCCAGTCACAGCTGTTTCTTTTTGATTTTAATCGGTCTGGTGATGTTCACTGTCTTGGCGGGGGGATTTATCGCCGTTTTCCGTTCGACGAGGAGCCAGCTTCAGCTTGCCAACAAGCGGCAGGATTTTGTTTCGGCGGTAAGTCATGAATTGAAAACGCCGCTGACAGCGATTCGGATGTATGCGGAATTGCTGCAAAATTCCTGGGTCGCCAATGAAACAAAACGCCAGAAATATTACGGCTTAATTGTGGGCGAAACGGAAAGGCTTTCCCGGTTGATTCAGAACGTGTTGAACCTTTCCAAATTGGAACGCGGAAACTGGAACGTGCAATTCACCCGGATCAATCCCAAGACGATTCTCGATACTTTTGTTTCGACCTACACGCAAAACGTGGAAAAGAACGGATTTGATTTGACGGTCACGAGCGATATTTGCAATATGCAGCTGACTTTGGATAAAGACGCCGTGATGCAAGTTCTGATGAATGTGGTGGACAATTCCCTCAAATTTGCGAGAAATTCTGCCTACAAGATGATTGCGCTGGAGTTGCGCGTTGCCGAAAACGATGTGTATTTTGTGGTTCGGGATTATGGACCCGGCATTCCGCCCAAGGAAATGGAGCACGTCTTTGACGAGTTTTATCGGGTGGGTAACGAAATGACGCGTACGACGTCGGGAACGGGAATCGGCCTTTCTATGGTCAAAAAGCTTTGCGATAAGACCAATATGAAGGTGGAAATTGAAAATGCGAATCCCGGATTGCGGACAAAACTGCACTTGCCGATGCTGGATATTTAAGACCGGCATTTAGACGTGAACGAACTTTATCGGCGAGCCTTTGAAGAGAATGCTTCGGCATTTCTGCGGCCAGAGAGAATGTTTTGTCTTCGGAATTGTAATTCTGTTTTTTGTTAATGAATGTCCGTTTATCTTGGCCGAAGACCTTTTAAGAATCAAAAAAATCCAGCAAACATTTTATCTCAAAATGGTTATACCTTTGTCGCCCATCTTTTTTTAAATTTCCAAGCAGAAAAGCGAGGCTCTTATGACAAAGGAAGACATTCTCGAAAACCCGGACAACTACGATCTTTCCATTGAAACCGTTGGCAAAGGCACTTTGGTTTCCCCGATGAAAGGACTGAAATTCGTTGACGACAGCAAACGCGTCAGTTTGGCAACGGATGTGGAGTCCTTGGAAAAATTTGTCCATTCGAGCAAAGGAATTCCTTCGCTGGAAGCGGCGGGACCTCGCGAAATGATTTATCATGACCCGTCTTGGACTCGGGCGGCGATTGTCACTTGTGGCGGGCTTTGCCCCGGTTTGAACAATGTGATTAAAAGCCTTGTTCGTGTTCTGTGGTTTGATTATGGCGTGCGCAATATCTTCGGCATTCCTTACGGATATCGCGGATTGAATCCGGATTATGGATACGCTCCCAAGATTTTGGATCCGGACATTGTCGATAATATCCAGGAAGACGGCGGCACGATTTTGGGCAGTTCCCGTGGCGAACAAAGTTCTGAAGTGATGGTGGATACGCTCATGCGCTTGAACATCAATATGCTTTTTTGCATTGGCGGGGACGGTACTCTTCGGGGAGCCCGTGATATCGCTAAAGAAGTCAAGCGCCGTCATCAGCCGATTTCGGTGATAGGCATTCCTAAAACCATTGACAACGATTTGAATTTGGTGGACCGGACGTTCGGCTTTGAAACCGCTGTTTTGGCCGCTTGTGCAGTCATCAATAGTGCGCATTGTGAAGCGAATGGTGCTTACAATGGGCTTGGACTTGTCAAGCTGATGGGAAGGGATTCGGGATTTATTGCTGCCGATGCCGCTTTGGCTACGACCGTTGTGAACTTTTGCCTGATTCCCGAAGTTCCTTTTAAATTAGAGGGTGAAGGCGGGCTGTTTAACGCTTTGGAAAATCGCTATGCCATCGGCAAAACGCACGCCGTTGTTGTCGTCGCCGAAGGTGCGGGACAGCATTTGTTCAAAGGTCTTCCGCAAAGAAAGGATGCTTCGGGAAATATCCTCAAATACGATATCGGCGACTATCTGGTGGAAAAAATCGATGAGCATTTCAAAAAAATCGGAATGGAAATCAACATCAAATATTTTGACCCAAGTTACACGGTCCGCAGTATTCCCGCCAAAGGAACCGATGCCATTTTTTGTCATCAGCTTGCAGAAAATGCCGTCCATGCGGGGATGGCTGGCAAAACGAATATGGTCGTGGGCAGCATGAATGGAAAATTTACGCATGTTCCTATCGACTTTGCTGTCAGCGAACGCCGTAAAATCAAGCCCGATAGCCCGCTTTGGCACGCCGTTCTCGGCTCTACTCGGCAATTGGATTACTTTAACGGAAAACAAAAACGTAAAAAGCAATAAATCGTAACAAACAAGCGGACAAAGATTTTTAATTTATAGCTACTATGCTCAAGAAAGAAGAAAAAGTCATCATCCGCACAGCTCTTATGGAGTATCGCAACCTTCTTTTTAAGGCATTCCATGGAACTGAAGAAGAAAAAAGCCGGATTGCTTCGGTGAACAAGCTTCTTCAGACTTGGAAAATCTAGCCGGGAAAGCGATGTTTCGCATTGTTGTTTGCCTTTTTTTGCTGGCGGGAATCGCTCTTGCCAACAAAGATTTGGAAACGGGAAATTATTGGTTTGATAACCGAGCGCAAAATTCCAAAAACGACCATGCGGATTCTTCCATTGTTGAAAAGATGATCAACGCTTATAAACGTGCGCTGAAAGATTCTTCGGTGCAAGAAAAAGCGGCAGAGCGTCTTTTGTATGCCTATTATTTTAAGGGCTGTTATGCGGTTTCGGATCACAAGACCCGTTTGAAGCTTTTTGCCGAATCCAAAAAATTCGGCGAAGAAATGTATGCGAAATACCCGAAAAACAAGGTTATCATTTCGCTTTATGCTCAAAATCTTTCGCTGTGGGCGAACGAATATGGAGCGTTTCAGGCGGTTAAAGAAGGCATTGCCAAAAAAGTGCGGGATCTTTCCACAGAAGCGGAAAACTGGCAGTTTTTGGGACGAGCGCATCAGTTGCTCCCTTACATTCCCATTCTTTTGAACTGGCCCGATAAAGATCTGGCAGATAAGTATTTAGTGATGGCGCATCAAAAAGAACCGGAGGACATCAATACGATGCTCTTTATTGCGGAATTGCGAACGGACCAAAAGCGTTATCAGGAAGCTTTGCAAATGGTCGAAGAAGCTTTAAAACGCGGAGTTCGCCCGACGTTTGTCGTCGAAGACAAGCGAACCCGCTGGAAATTGAAAAATCTTCGCCAGAAAATCAAAGAAAAGATGGAATAAGGCTGAAGTCGGAAGACCGCCCTAACTGCCGACAAGTCGCCCTTTCTTATTTTCACTAGCCCTTTGGTGGATAAGGTGGCGACAGAGCTTCCCCTTGTTAGACTTTATTCAATCGACGGATAGGATTCCTGATCCGAAATGGCTTCGTCCAAATCCTTCAACGGGAACTTCAAAAGGGCTTCCCAATTCGCCACATACAGGGTGTCACCGACGGCAACCATATCAAAAGAAGCGTCGCGAACAAGGCAACTTAGGTGGGAACACAAGTTGCCAAAAACCCATCGCCAGCCCTTTTCCTCATTTCCATAGGGTTCTCCATAGTCACCCATGTAAACATAAGGTGCCGCATTACTACCTGCAACAAACAAATGTTTTCCATCCGACGCCAAGGAAAAACGGTTAAACGGACCGCTCTTATAAACTCTATGCCCACGATAGGGGTCGGCAAAAGGGTCCGTCGTGTCAATAGTCTCGTCGTAGGTCTCAATGACGCTGTCTATAGGGTTCCACAAGTCCAATGCTTCGTCATATTCAAGGATGCTGGTAGAAGAATATTGACCTATAACATAGATTTTACCCTTATGCACTACGATGTCCATGACAATCTCTGTCGTATCATTTTCATCAAGCCATGTTGCCCAACTAGGGTATGGATATTTCGCCATCTTTTTCCAGCTGCCGTCATAGCGCCACATGCCACGGGCACCGCTAATCGTGTACAACTTGCCATTTAGCTCAACCCCCTTGTGGAACTGCATCGGGTTTTCCTTGGGCGAATCGTAGTTATACGTGATATCCACCCATCCGGTATCCGTCTGCATTTTCATCGCAAGCTTTATGGTTTCGTTGCGCTTATCGGTACGGTCCTCGAAGCCGGCAAGGCATACAACGGGGCGGCCTTGGTAAATGGCAATTCCATAGACGTTGTACAAACCGAGCGAATCAAATGGGTGCGCATATATCACGTCCCATGTACTGCGATCGAAATCGTACTTCAGAACCTTGCCGCTAAGCTGGGTCCCGGCATAAAGGCCGGTGGAGTCCCCGTACACGTAACGAATCCACTCGGAACTGACAAGTGCGTCCCAATGAGTCGATCCGATCTTCGAGGCGAACACCCTTGGGGTATTGGTGCCAGGCTCCAGGGAAGTATACTCGTTGCTGGACCAGTAATCGTCAACCAGAACAATCCTGTCGCCGACATGATAAATAGATTTCAGGCCTCCAAACGACTTGGATTCGTCTAGCACCGGGATGAAATCCCCCTTGCGCCAGCCAAAATCCGGATCGAATTCTTTCTCTCTGTAGGCCTGCGTTACCGAAGATTCGTCGAAACAGGCGAACAGAAGCAACGCCAAAAGGAAAATGCACAGATTCTTCATGTCAAATCCTCCATACATACTGGAGATTCAAGAGACTGGGCGCATCGTATGCCTTGCATTCTTCAACGGAAGGTGCTTTCCCGAAAATCACATTTCCTTCGGAAACAAGCAACGCAATTCCGCAGACGGTTTTGTCGAAGGGACTCCAGTCTGTCAAATGAAGCCCAACATTCTCACAAACATTGTAAGGCAAATAAGTCTCGTCATAAGGAACATTCCATTGAACTTCTTCTGTAATTTTTGAAGGATAATTATTAAAAGATTTTACGGCGTCATTATAATCCGTTTCTGCAAAAGCTGTTGCAGAAAACAATGCGAACAATAATCTTGCTTTTATAAAGCATTCTCGTTAAAAAATGAAAAGTTACTGTAAATTTTAATAAGTTATAAAATCGTTCCAGCTTTGTCGATGTTAAGTCGTTAAAAATGACGGTTGCTAACAAAAAAATGCTTCAAAATTCTTTCATAAAGTCGCAATTATGTGAGTGTGATTAACAGAGGCTTGGCGCATTTCAGATGCGCAAGAGCGACTACACTGAACATACTTGCGTAAGGAATGAGGCGGTCACTTTCACCTAGCCACTACCCACTAATAACTTTTTCTCTCCTCGCTCTTCGCTTTTTTGATGGCCTTTAATTCGGCGAGGCGGTCGGCGAGTTTTTTTTCTTTGCCGTATTCTGTCGGCGTATAAATTTCTGTGCCGACAAGTTCTTTGGGCAGATGTTCTTGTGCGGAATAGGCTCCTGGGCTGTCGTGATCGTATAAGTAGCCGTTGCCGTAACCCAGTTGCTTGCCGACTTGGGTGACCGAATTGCGGAACGCTCTTGGTACGGGCAAAGTTCCCGTCCGCTTGATAATCTGATCGGCGGTCATGCTGGCGACTTCTACGCTGTTGCTTTTGGGCGCAAGAGCCAAGTAGATGGCAACTTCATCCAGCCCGATGAGCCCTTCGGGAACCCCCAAAAAATCAAAAGCTTCCCGGGCGGCGGTAGCGAGTAAAATCGCATTGGGATCGGCGAGTCCCACGTCTTCCATCGCCATACGGATAAGACGGCGTAAAATAAATCGCGGGTCTTCGCCTCCTTGCAGCATCCGGTGCAGCCAATAAACGGCAGCGTCCGGGTCGCTTCCTCGAACGGACTTGTGAAGAGCCGAAATCAGGTTGTAATGTTCTTCGCTGGACTTGTCGTAACGGAGCGGTTTTTTATACTGGATTTCGTCCAGCATTTTTTCGTCGATGGTTTTGCGCCCGCCCAAATTTTTGGCGATCCATTCGATTTGGTTTAGCAGAAAACGCGCATCGCCATCGGCTTGGGCGACGAGTTTTGCTATGGATTCTTCGGAAATTTCAACGTCTTGAAGCCCGAGCCCGCGGGGGTGTTCCTTGAGAGCGAGAAGCGCCAATTGGGAAAGTTCCGTCGTCGAAAGCGGAGCGAATAGAATCAGCTGGCATCGGGAAAGGAGCGCTGAATTGACTTCAAACCCCGGATTTTCCGTCGTTGCGCCAATCAACGTAATCGTTCCGTCTTCGACCGCTTTGAGAAGGGCGTCCTGCTGGCTTTTATTGAAACGGTGGATTTCGTCGATAAATAGAATCGTCCTCAGGCCCATTTCCAAATTCGCTTTGGCTTCGGCGAGAACCGCCTTGACTTCTTTGACGCCGCATTCTACGGCGGAAAGGGAAACAAAGCGCTTTTGGGTGTGCATCCGGATGACGTTGGCCAAACTGGTTTTTCCACAGCCCGGAGGCCCCCAGAAAATCATGCTGGGTACGGAATCGCTTTCGACGCTTTGCCGAAGCATGCTCTTGTCTCCCAGAATTTTGTTCTGTCCTAAAAATTCGTCGAGGGAAGTCGGGCGTAAACGTTCCGCCAAGGGCTTTTCATTGGGATTGTTCATCGCGTGCAAATATAGCAACGATTTTGTGCAGTGCACAAGAAAGGAGGGGCTCTATTTTAACCGGAGAGGAAAAGGGAAATTTTGAACGTTTCTTTAAGCGAGGAATGCGGGGCGAACATTTTTGGCGTTTTCGTTTGCAAAAGCCGTTCAAATTGCTAATTTTGGAGCCGATATTTACGAGGTATCTCTATGGCAGTTGAAGCCCAAGAAGCCAATTTCTTTACAACGAAACTGGACTTCATCGTCAACTGGGGACGTAAAAACTCCCTGTGGCCTTTCCCTTATGGAACGGCATGTTGTGCGATTGAATTTATGAGTACGGAAACAAGCCCCTACGACCTTTCTCGGATAGGGTCCGAATACGTCCGCTTTACACCGCGCCAGTCCGATGTTCTGGCTGTTCAAGGAACGATTACTTACAAGCAGGCGCCGATTCTCAAACGTATTTACGAGCAGATGGCGGAACCGAAATGGGTCATTGCTATGGGAGCCTGCGCAACGTCCGGCGGCATTTACGATTGCTATTGCACGGTGCCCGGGATTGATAATATTATTCCTGTGGATGTTTATATCGGCGGTTGCCCCAGCCGTCCCGAGGCGTTCTTCGATGCTATGTTCGAAATCCAGAAAAAACTTTCGGACGAATCCTATATGCTGCAGCGCAAGGAACGTGTGAAGGAACAGTGGGAAGCTTTGCAGGCTAAAACGGCGCAGGCCAAAGCCGAACTGGCGGAATATTCGCACGAGAAAGTTCGGGAATGGAAAGAAAAGGCGGAAAACATCAAAGATTCCGCAATCCGCAAGGCTGAATTTTGGAAGGAGAATCCGTAATGGCAGTCTCTGAAGAAAATGTGAAGGAACCGGTTGTCGCGACAGCCGAAGCCCGCAAGTCCTTTGAAGAGCAGGCGCTTGCCCGCTTGGAAAATTTCGGAGGCGTTCGTTCCGAAAAAAATCCGTGGAGCTTGACGGTCGTCGTGAATAGCGCTCGGTTGCATGATGCGGTTCTCGCTGTCCGCGATGAACTCGGACTCGATATGCTGCTCGACATTGTCGGCATCGACTACTTGGGATTCAAAGACTACGCCGGACCACGGTTTGCGGTCGAATATGTTTTCAAAAGCGTCTATGACCCGGCCAAGCGTCTTATTTTGAAAGTCTTTGCTGAAGAAGCGGACTTGAAAATCCCGACTATTTCCGATCTTTATGAAATTGCGAATTGGCAGGAACGCGAAGTTTATGACCAGTATGGCGTGACTTTTGTCGGGCATCCGGACTTGCGCCGCTTGTTGAACCATGTTGAATTTGTTGGGCATCCGCTCCGCAAGGATTATCCGGCGCATCGCCGCCAGTGGCTTTCCACGAACGATTATCTGTATCCGGCACTGGAAAAGCGGCTGGAATCCAAAGGCTACAAGATTTTGGAACGTCCGGAAGAAATCCTGCCGAACGAAGTTGAATTTTTGCAAGGGAGCATCAAGAAATGAAAGTTCTCACTCCTGATGGCGAACAAAAGAACTTGATGGTGCTGAATATCGGCCCGTCGCATGGTGCCACGCATGGCTGCCTTCGCTACATTACGGCTTTGGACGGCGAAAACATCGTCGCTTCCGTGGGCGAAATCGGCTACTTGCACCGCGGATTTGAAAAAATGGCGGAACGGGGAAATTGGCAGCAGGTTTTGCCGCTCACGGACCGCCTCGACTATTGCTCGGCGATGATGAACAACTTTGCCTATTGCCGCGCAGCCGAACAAATGCTCGGTATCGAAATCCCCGAACGCGCCAAAGTGCTGCGGGTGATTGTCAATGAACTTTCCCGTATTGCGGACCACTTTATTTGCGTTGCCGCCGCTGCGCAGGACCTGGGTTCGACGACAGGTTTCTTTTACCTGTTCGACTCCCGGGAAATGACGATGCGCATTTGGGAAAAATTGACCGGTGCTCGCTTGACGAACAGCTATGGGCGAATCGGCGGGCTTTATCGCGACACTTACGAAGGCTTTGAAGAAGACGTTCTTCGCGTGTGCAAACAGGTCGAAAAGAACTTGCACGATGTGCACGCTTGCTTTGACAGAAACCGCATTTTCTTGGACAGAACGGTCGATGTGGGAAACATCAGCCCGGAAAAGGCAATTCAGTTTGGCTGGACCGGACCTTGTCTGCGGGCGACCGGAGTCGCTAGCGACTTGCGCAAAGACGAACCGTATTGGGATTACGAAACCTACGACTGGAACGTGGTGACGGGAACTCACGGCGATGTTTATGACCGCCTGATGGTGCGCCTCGCCGAAGCGGAAGAATCCGTGAAAATCATCCGGCAAGCGTTGAAGCGCTTGGCTCCGGGCCCTGTGAGCGTCGAAGACCCGCGCATCCGCATTCCTTCGCATGAACGCATCTATCAAGAAATGGAAGCGTTGGCGGGGCACTTTAAAAGCGTCCTCGAAGGCATTCGCATTCCAGCCGGGGAATACTATTCCGGCTCCGAAACCGCGAACGGAGAACTCGGCTTTACCCTGATTTCCGATGGCTCCGGTCATCCCTGGCGTGTAAAAGTCCGTCCGCCCTGCCTGACGCAGTTTGCGGCCTTCCATGAACTGGTCGAAGGAAATCTGATTGCGGACTCCATTGCCTGTCTTTCGAGTATCAATATCATTGCGGGAGAATTGGACAGATGAGTATTATTAAAGGCGCCATTCAAGATGTGGCGAACAATACGCTTGCCTATACGCATGGAGCGAATCCGGTCGAAACGCTTCCGTCTCCGGCAGAGCAATTTGGACATGCTAATCCGATTCAAAAGCAGCCGACTTGGGCAGAAATCGCCCCCAAGCTTGAAACGGCGGCGATCAAAGCCCGTGTTGCCGATATGCTTTCCCGCTATCCTGTGAAGCAGGGGGCGCTTCTTGAAGTCCTGTGGATTGCTCAAGACGCTATTGGATGGCTTCCGCACGAAGCGATTCGTTGGGCTGCCGATGTCTGTGCCTGTTCTCCGGCGCACGCCTACGGCGTTTCGACTTTCTACACGATGTACAAGCACGTTCCGACGGGAAGATTTCTTTTGCAATTCTGCCACAACGTGAGCTGCCATTTGCGCGGGGCGGAAAGCATGCTGGAATACGCCCGCAAGTCGCTGAACTTGAAACCGGGCGAAACGACTCCGGACGGTCTTTTCACCATTGTGGAAGTGGAATGCCTTGCCGCTTGCGGAAACGCTCCTGCGATGCTGGTGAACGACGACTACGCGACCGATGTGGAAAACGGTGAACTGGTGATGAAGCCCGGCGTTTGCTTGACCCCGGAACGTTTTGATAAAATTTTGCAGTGGTGCTACGCTCGTGAAGAAAAATTCCCGAATGCGGAACCTCCTCGGGAAGTTCTTGGCGGCGTGGTGAAAGGACACGGCGGACATCCGGGTGCTCCCGGGGCGACGGCAAAGCCGCAAAATCCGACGTATGCTCCTCCGGCTCCGGTTTTGAATGTCGTCGCTCTTGTCGATGAAAACGGCGCGACCCTTACCTGGAAAAGTGCTCCGGAATGTACAGAGCTTTCTGTGGAAAAAAATATGAACGGTTCCTGGACGGAAGTCGGCAAACCCGGCGTTAAAGACAAGACGTTTGTAGATGCTTCGGGCAAAGTCGGTGACGAATATCGGATGATTGCGACGAGCGGAACCCGTACGGCGAAGCCTTCTCCAGTTTCTAAAGCCAAGGCGGCTCCGCTTCCCGAAGATTCCGCAGCACCAGTAACGGCAAAGAAGGTCTGATTATGCAAGAGTCGATGAAAGTTTGTACGGGAAATTTTGGAAAGAACGCCCAGAGCATCGATGCCTACAAGAAGCTCGGCGGCTACTCTACGATTTCCGAGCATCTTTTTGAAATGTCCCAGTTTGAAGTGATTGACCGCGTGCAGCGTTCTGGACTTCGCGGGCGTGGCGGTGCGGGATTTCCCACGGGAATGAAGTGGAGCTTTGTTCCCCGCAATACGGGCAAGCCCGTCTATATTGTGGTGAATGCCGATGAAGGCGAAGGCGGAACGTTCAAAGATCACTTTTTGCTTTTGGAAGATCCGCATCGTTTGATCGAAGGCCTGATTATCGCTGGATGGGCGCTGGGGGCCCGCAGTGCCTACATTTATGCTCGCGGCGAATTTCTGCCGTGCATCGAAAGCGTGAACAAGGCTTTGAACGAAGCGTATGCAGCAGGTTATCTGGGTGAAAACATCCTGGGAACCCAATTCAGCTTTGACATTTTCGTCCATCGTGGCGCCGGCGCTTACATTTGCGGTGAAGAAACGGCTCTCATCAATTCGCTGGAAGGCCAAAAGGGACAGCCCCGTTTGAAGCCGCCTTTCCCGGCGGTCGCTGGCGCATGGGCATCGCCGACCTGTGTGAACAACGTCGAAACGATTATGTCGTTGCCTTGGATTTTTTCGCATCCAGTCGAAGAATACACCAAAATGGGAACTCCCAGAGCTCACGGCACAAAAGTCTTTTGCGTCTCGGGCGACGTCAAGCGTCCGGGAATCTACGAAGCTCCTTTGGGAACTCCGCTCATGGAAATGCTCGAAAGCGAGGAATACTGCCAGGGCGTCATCGGAAAACTGAAAGGCGTCATTCCGGGCGGCTCTTCTTGTCCGCCGCTTCTTCCCGAAGAATGCGAGCACGCTACTTTGGACTATGAGTGCATGGCTTCGCTGAAAACCATGTTCGGTTCTGGCGCCATCATCGTCTTTAACGATTCGCACAATGCGGTCGATATTTTGGACGTTCTCGGGCATTTCTACTCGCACGAATCCTGCGGACAATGCACTCCCTGCCGCGAAGGAACGGGATTTGCCAAGCGCGTTCTGGACGCCATTGTCAAGGGCGAAGGTCACGACGGCGACATCGAGCTGTTGCAAAGCATTTCCGCGGGTTTTGGCGGAACGACGATTTGCCCGCTCTCCATTTCCTTGGGCGGTCCGCTGAACGTGTACACGAGAAAATATCGTGCCGACTTTGAAGAATACATCGCAAAAAATCCGAAACATGCGGAACCTCGTTTAAGATCAACCGTTCGTTTGGGAGCATACTGGTAATATTATGAGCAATCATTACAACATGCCTCACCTTCCGACTGCCGACAGTCCCCGAGTTACTATCGAGGTTGACGGCAAAAATGTGGAAGTGCCTGGCGATACGAACCTGCTCGAAGCGTTGAAAGCTGTGGGCATCGAAACTCCGCACATCTGCTACCATCCGTATCTTCCGGTTTCCGGCAATTGCCGCCAGTGTCTGGTCGAAACGGAAGGCCCGCGTGGAAAAATGCTGATTATTTCCTGCTTCACCCCGGTGAAAGAAGGAATGAAGGTGTTTACTCCGCGCTCCAGCGAACGGGTAAAAAGCGCTCGCTCCGCGGTTTCCGAATTTATGCTGTTGAACCATCCGCTCGACTGTCCGATTTGCGACAAGGCCGGCGAATGCTCTTTGCAGGAAAATTATGTCGAAGCGGGCAAGGCTTCGGGGCATCTTTATCCGGAGATCGGCAAAAATTATCACGGCAATCCCGATCACCAATTCTACGATACCAAAGGTCAGCTTCGCGGTGGCAAGCGCATCGATCTTGGCCCACGGATTTCTTTGGATGAAGAACGCTGTGTGCAATGTGACCGTTGCGTCCGCTTTATGCGCGACGTGTGTCACGACGAGCAGTTGCAACTGGCTGCCCGAGCGGATAAAACCTACATCACGACTTTCCCCGGAAGCAAGCTGGATCACGAATACGATTTGTGCGTTTCCGACATTTGTCCGACGGGTGCTTTGACGGCCAAGTATTTCCGTTTTCAGCAGCGGACTTGGATGCTCAAGCGCACGGCGAGCGTTTCCATGGACGATTCCTTGGGCGCGAACATCTGGATTGACCACAATGAAGGATTTATCTGGCGAGTGATGCCTCGTTGCAATCCTCAGGTGAATCGAACTTGGATTTCGAACACGAGCCGTTTGGCTTTTCAGGAATTTTCCAAAAATCGTCTTCCTGTCGGGAATCTGGATTCTGTCCAGGCGGCCTTGAATGGCGATGGAAAAATCGCGTTTGTTCTCGGCGGCGCAGCGACGAATGAAGATGCCGCTGCCCTTAAGACTCTTGTCCATAAGCTCGGCGATCGCGCGGAAGTATTCGTCGGCACGTTTGAACCGGTAAAATCTCCCGACGGCATTTCCAAAAGCGGGGATCCGTTGGCGAATCGCGCTGGCTTTGCGCTTTTCGGCTTTACGCAGACCGCAGAGGATCTGGCGCGTCGTGCGTCCGAATTTAAAACGCTGGTTTCGCTTTCCGCCGACTTGTGGGGAAGCGACGCTCAAAAGGCAAGCGCTTTGGAAACGATTCCGACCCGCATTGCTATTTCGGCAAAAAATGACGAGACCGCAAAAAAATCGTCTATCGTCTATGGCGTCAATCATTGGTCCGAAGTGAACGGCACGATGGTGAACGTGCATTCCATTTTGCAAAAACTGAATGCGGCCCCTACGGCTCCTAGCGCGGACTTGCTTCCGCTTTATCAGGTGCTTTTCGCCCTTGCCGGTGAAAACGTGGAAAGTGCCGCGGTAGCTTACCAGAAAGCGGGCGAGTTTGCTCCGGTTCTTGCCAAATTCTCTTTTGATGCGATCCATAGCACGGGCGAATTGCTCGATGGAGTTGCCGTATGATGGAAATTATTGATTCCAAAACCTGGATTGAATGGCTCCTGACTTTGGCGAAGCTTTGCCTCGCCTTTGTTCCCGTGCTTTTCATTCTGCTTCTTATTCCGATGGAACGCCGTGGCGCCGGATTCATTCAGGACCGTCAAGGCCCGAACCGTTCCTACGTCAAGCTTCCGTTCTTTGGGAAAGTCCGGTTTTTCGGCTGGGTGCAAAACGCCTGCGACGGTCTGAAGCTGTTTTTCAAGGAACAATACGCTCCGGCGAATGTGAACAAAGTCCTGTTCGCGCTCGCTCCGGCGATTCCTTTTGGGCTCACTCTCCTGACGCCTTGCGTTCTTCCGTATTTCGCTTCATTGAATTTCACTTTCGGTGATACGGTTGTGCATATTCCCGCGGCGAATATCGATACGGATGTCGGCATTCTTCTGATGTTCGGGCTTTCTTCGCTTTCCGTTTTTGGAACGGTGCTTTCGGGTTGGGCTTCCAAATCCAAATTCCCGTTCCTCGGCGCATTGCGCGCGACGGCGACGAGTATTAGCTACGAAGTCTGCTTGGGAATTTCGATGATGGGCATGGTGCTTCTCGCTGGAACCTTTAGCGTCGAAGGCATTGTCGGTTGGCAGGAACAGCACGCTTGGGGCATTTTCGTTCAGCCGGTCGCATTCTTCTGCTTCCTTCTTGCGGCCATCGCCGAAACGGGACGTCCTCCGTTTGACGTTTCGGAAGGCGACCCGGAACTGGTTGCCGGTTATCACACGGAATACGGCGCCATGCAATTCGGTATGTTCTACATGGGCGAATACGGCCACGTCGGAATCAACAGTATTTTGATGGCGACGCTCTTTTTGGGCGGCTACTCGATTCCGTTCATGACGACCGCCGATATTCAGGCGAATTTGGGAACGGTTTTGGCGGTTCTCTTTGGCATTTGCGCATTCCTTGCTCTGGCGTTCCTGCACATGGTTTATCGCTGGCTGCGAGCGTTCAACAAGGGACAGGCTTCCAACAAAGCGGAAATCAACCGCGAGTATCTGCTTTACAAGACCATCGCTTGGATTGCGGTTCCCGTGTTCATTGCCTTGGCAATCGTTTCCGGTCTCTTTATCCATCCGGAAGCGACGATGGTGAACGGCCTTCCGATTTATGGAATCGGCACCGCTTTAGGTACGGCGGCTTTGCAGTTCCTAGTTTTGATGATTAAAACCGTATTCTTCTGCTGGGTTTGGATTTGGGTGCGCTGGACGCTTCCGCGCTTCCGCTATGACCAGATTATGCATCTCGGCTGGAAGATTCTTTTGAACATCGCACTTTTGAACTTGGTCGTGACGGCGATAATCGCCAAACTCGTCATGGGAGGCAACTAATGGTTCGCGTCGTAAAGCACAAGTCGATGAACTGGATCGAACGCTTGTATATATTCGAAGCGTTCCGAGGCCTTTACACCACCATCAAGCATTTTCTTCGCGGCTTTTTCCGCTATGAAACGCTGCCGACTACGGGTTATCCGGAAGTAAAGCCTTACATTCCGAGGGATTACCGCGCAAAGCACCGTATGATGCTTCGTCCCGATGGAACGCCGCGCTGCGTGGCGTGCTTTATGTGCGCAACGGCTTGCCCTGCGCACTGCATTTTCATTGAAGCGGCGCAATCCGAAGACGGACGCATTGAAAAGCGCGTCGCCCGTTTTGATATAGACCATTCCGTTTGCATTTTCTGCGGTCTTTGCGTAGAAGCTTGCCCGCTGGATGCGCTTCGGATGGATACTTGTGAAACAAGCTTTGTGCACCGCAAGCGTGAAGATTTTATCGTCTCGCTCTACGATTTGACCAACTGGGACCCCAAGGATTATCCGGATGACCCTCAAAGTCAGGTCGCTCCCGGCGGTACAAAAAACAAGCAGGCACTTGCTGCTTGGGGAGAAGTCCAATAATGCTAGCTCTCGTTTATTTCATTCTTTTATCCGTCATCGCGGTCGGCTGTTCCATTTGCATTTTGCTGAATCGGCATCCGCTCTACGCTTCTATTGCCATGGTGACGACGATGCTTTCGCTCGCGGGCATTTATGGTTTGCTCGGAAGTCCTTTCGTCGGCGTCGTCCAGGTGATGGTCTATGCCGGAGCCATCATGACGCTCCTCATGTTCATCATTTTTGTGCTGAACGGTTCTCGGGACAACCGCACGAAACGCTTTGACAAGACGTCGCTTTTTGTTCTAGTTTCGGTGATTGCAATGGCGCTTCTTGCAGCGGTTGCTCTTTGCCGCTCCGCTTTCGACTTTGATGCCGGCGCGGTCAGGGGATCTGTCGATGTGACGGCGAAAACCCTTTTCGATATGAATGCCAGCGGGCAAGGCTACTATCTGATATTCCTTTCCATTGGGCTGGTTCTTCTTTCGGCAATGGCTACAGCCGTTATACTCGCCCGCAAGCGCATCGCTTCGGATCCGGAAACGGCAAAGTCTGAGGAGGTTCACTAATGCAAGCGATTTATGTGCAAATCCTGGCACTCATTCTCCTGTCGCTCGGTATCGCAACGGCCTTGTGCCGTCGAAACGTGTTCTTTGTTCTTATGGGCGTTGAACTCGCTCTGAATGCAGTGAACTTGAGCATCATCGGATTTTCTAAAACGCTCCCCGGCGTTGAAAGCGTCGTGGGGCAGATTGTTCCGCTGTTCACCATCGCCGTCGCTGCTGCGGAAGCTTGCGTCGGTCTGGCGATTGTCATCCTGATTTTTAGAAACCAGGACAGCGTGGACATTGACAATTATTCCAATATGAGGGGGTAATAAAATATGATTCCTCTTTGGCTCATCCCTCTGTTTCCGCTGGCAGGAACAATCGTTCTCGCCCTGATTGCGGTCGCGTCTTCGGACAGCAAAAAAGGTCCGGACGAAGGTCTTGTCGGCTTTTTAGGCGTTCTGTTTCCGCTGTTGGCTTTTGTCGCCACGGGACTTCTGGCGTGGAACATGCCTCAAGACGGCATTCACCAGACTCTCGGCAGCTGGATTGACTCGCCGTTGCTTTCTGTCCATTTCGGGCTTCTTTTTGACGGGCTTTCCCGGACAATGCTCCTGTTCATCACGGGAATCGCGACGCTCATCATTCTGTACTCGACCGGTTATATGCACAAAGATCGCGGATTTGCCCGTTTCTTTGCTTACATGAATCTCTTCCTGTTCAGCATGGTCGTGCTTGTCCTTTCCGATTCTCTGGTGCTGACTTTCCTCGGCTGGGAAGGCGTCGGGCTTTGCTCTTACCTGCTTATCGGATTCTGGAATAAGGATTTGAACAATTGCAAGGCGGCGAATAAAGCGTTCTTGGTGAACCGGGTCGGTGATGTCGGCTTTTTGCTCGGCATGGCGATTCTCGTTACCATTGGCGGTTCGGCGTTTTTGAACTATGCGGATTTGACGGCGTGGCTTGTGAATCCCGCATTTCGCGATGTGTTGATTGCGAACCTTCCGCTTTTGACGGTGGCGGGGCTGCTCTTTTTCTGGGCGTGCACCGCAAAGAGCGCGCAGATTCCGCTCCTTACTTGGTTGCCCGATGCGATGGCCGGTCCGACTCCGGTGTCGGCTCTTATCCATGCGGCAACGATGGTGACCGCCGGCGTTTATCTGGTCGCTCGCCTTTCGCCTTTGTTCGTGCGGCTTCCCTATGTGCTGACGATTATCGCTATTGTGGGTATGCTGACGGCTTTCTGGGCGGCCATCGCTGGCCTTTTGCAAAACGACATCAAAAAGGTTCTTGCTTATTCGACCATTTCCCAGTTGGGTTACATGTTCATGGCGGCGGGAGCGGCTGCATTTGACGTTTCCATTTTCCATGTCTTTACGCACGCTTTCTTCAAGGCGACTTTGTTCTTGGGTGCGGGCGCGGTGATGCACGCTCTTGCTGGCGAACAGGATATGCGCAAAATGGGTGGCTTGCTCAAGAAAACGCCGATTACGGCAATGACGATGCTTTTCGCCTATCTCGCTATTATCGGTTTCCCGGGATTCTCCGGATTCTTCTCCAAAGACCTGATTTTGGAACGTCTTTTTGCGTTCAACCCGTCTCTTGGCCCTGTTCTTTATACAATCGGTCTGATTACCGCTGTCATTACGGCAGTTTACATGACCCGCTTGATGGTTCTCGTTTTCTTGGGCAAGTATCGCGGCGACCTTCCGGAATCCCATATTCACGAAGCACCTCTTTCAATGACTTTCCCGATGGTTGTTCTGTCCATTGGTTCCGCCTTTTCGGGATACGCTTGGAATGTCTTTGTTTCGGGTGCGAATTGGTTTGAACGCTGGCTCGCTCCGGTCGTGGACGGTGCACAGAAATTTGCTGCGGCTGTTCGCCCAGAAATGGAAATGGAACCGTCGGTTTTGGTGTTCGCTATTCTAGGGACGATTGCTGCGGTGGCGGGCGCATTCGTCGGTTACGAAATTTTCACCCGCAAGCGCATTCCTGAACTGAAAAAGAATGCGACTACAGTTCCGGAAGGCAAAGCCGGTTGCTGGACGTTCTTCTTTGATTTTATTCACAACGCTTTCATTACAGCTTTTGAAGCTGCCGCTTGGTTTGTGGATGCCATCATCGACAAGTTCATTCAGATTTTGCAATGGATGATTTGCTCCATCGCCTTGATTTTAGGTGACGGAATCCGGAACCTCCAGGTTCGTAAAATCCGCCTGCAAGTGGGATTCAGCATTGCCGGCATGGTACTTATCGCCATTGCGGTCTATTTCTGCGGAGGACTCTTCTAATGTTATACATTTTGGTTTTTGCTCCGTTCCTTGCGGCTCTTTTGATGCTTGCCGCTTCTGGAAAAGATTCCCGTTCGGCGTCTCGCTTGGCGGTTATTCTTTCTTCGCTCCTCTTTGTTTCGGGGCTTTCCCTGCTGGTTTCGGGCGATTACAATACGACCCCGATTCAGTGGTTCACCATTCCCGGCGCAGATGTCACGGTAACTTTTGCGTTTGCTGTCAATGGCTTTTCGGCGTGGATGGTGTTTTTAGCAAATATCATCACCCTTGCCGCCTTGATTTGCGCTAGGAAATCGGCGGGGAGCAACTATCGCAATTATGCGGTCGGCCTCTTTACGCTTTTGGGAGCTTTGAACGGAACGTTCCTCGCGATCGATGCGGTGCTGTTCTTCTTCTTCTTTGAAGCACTTGTATTCCCGGCGGCCATTTTAATCGGTTCTTACGGCGGACAGGAACGGCGCGCGGCTTCGCTCAACTTTGCGATTTACACGTTGGTCGGTTCCGCTCCGATGGCGGTGGCGCTTTGGTATTTGATAACCATGGCGGGAACTTCTTATATCCTTCCGGTCGCCCAAGCGGCGCAAACGCTTCCCGAAACGACCCAAGCAATTCTTTTCTGGTGCTTCGCTCTGGCTTTCTGGGTAAAGACTCCGCTCTTCCCATTGCACGGCTGGCAGGCGCAGACATACGCGGAAGCGCCTGCGGGACTCAGTGCGGTTTTAACGGGAGCCATGTCTAAAGCGGGAGTCTATGGATTCTATTTCTGGGTTCTCGCAATTTTCCCGGCGGCCTCTTTCCAAAACGCCAAGCTGCTGATGGGAATGGGACTTTTGACGGCTCTTTATGGTGCCTTCATGGCGATGCGGGCAAAGGACATCAAAAAACTTCTCGCCTTCAGTTCCATGAGCCATCTTGGACTTGCCATTGCGGGACTTTTTACCCTTTCCATCGACGTTTTCCCGGCTCTTCTGGTTTTGCTTGTCGGGCACGGACTTTCAGCATCGGCGTTGTTCATTCTTTCGGGCTCTGCTGAACGCTTTGCGGGCCATCGCCTGCTCGATAAAATGGGCGGCTTGGCAAACCGCAATCCGGTCTTTGCCTTCTTCTTTGGAATTGCGAGCGTTCTGGCTATCGCTATTCCGGGAACGGCGGGATTTATTGGGGAATTTTTGGTGCTTGTCGGCCTGTGGGGCGTTTGCAAAGTCGCCGCAGTCGTTGCTGGAATTTGCATCATTTTGACGGGCGTCTATATGCTTCGTCTGATTCAGAAGGTTTTGTTCGGGCTTCCGGGCGAAATTTCGGAAGAACAGCAGAAGTTGCGCTTTCCGATTGCCGATGCCGTGGCGACGGCTCCGCTCCTGCTCCTTTTGATTGTTTTTGGCATTCACCCGCAGCCGATTTCCCGTACGCTGGATTACACCACGTCTGCGCAGCAGCAAGAAGAGGAAATCGAAGCGGCGATTTCGGCGGCGGCAGTTCAACCGCTTTCCGCAGAGGATTCGGCAAAAATCGCTGAAGTGATGGCGGCTTTTGCGGACAGCTCGGCGCAGGTTGCCGACGTTCAGTTGGATTCCGCAACAAATCAAATGCAGACTTCTGAAATGCAAAAAAATACCGAGATGAAAACAGAAAACGGGGAGGCGCAAAATGACGTCCGCTAGTTTGATGAATCTCTTGCCGATGATCATCGTCGCTTTGGGCGCGATGGTGTGCATCGCAACGGAACCTTTTATCGCCGACAAAAATAAGCAGAAAGTTCTTCCCTGGGTGGCAAGTGCCTTTTTGCTTTTGGGTTTTGTTTCTTTGCGCTTTGTCCATGTCGGGGCTGAATCGCTGTTCGGCTTTTTGGAACTGGATACTTTGCGCATGTTTTTGCTGGCGACCGTCCTTCTTTGCGCGTTCCTCGGCATTGGCGGTTTGCAGGTGACACTCGCTCGGGAAAAATATCCGGCGGGCGAGCCTTATGGACTGACTCTTTTGGCTACGGTCGGTGTGATGATGATGGTGCAGTCGGTGGATTTCCTCCCGCTGTTCATCGGAATGGAACTTGCCGCGTATCCGGTTTACGGTTTGGTCGGACTCCGCAGAAAAGATCGCAATGCCAACGAAGCGACTTTCAAATACTTTGTCACCGGTGCCGTTTTCAGCGTCCTTTTCCTCTATGGGATGGCGCTTGTCTATGGCGCAACGGGAACTACGCATTTTGGCGGTAAGCAGATTGCTGGCCGCGAAAGCCTGTATTCGCTTGGCGTTCTGATTTCGGCATTTGCTCTTCTCTTTAAGGCGGGAGCCGCTCCGGTACATTTCTGGGTCGCCGACGTCTATACCGGAGCCTCTGTGGCCGTTACCGGTTTTATGGCGGCGGTTATCAAGGTCGGCGCATTGAGTGCTCTCGGTGCTCTTTGGATGCGCTCCGGATTTGAAAAGCTGGCTCCGGTCATCATTGTCGTGGGCATCCTTTCCATTGTCATCGGCGCGTTCTCCGGGCTGGTGCAAAAGTCGATTCGCCGGATATTCGCTTTCTCTGCGGTGATGAATGCGGGATTTATCGTCCTCGGTCTTTTGCTCAAAGATTTGGGAACTATGTACTACTTCCTTATCACCTATGCCATTGGTTCTTCGGGTGCTCTTGCCGCCATTGCGGCGTTTAGCGGGAAAGGCGATGCCAAGGAAAATCTGGACGATATCCGTGGACGCGGTCGTCGTCATCCGTTGGAAGGAGTCGCTGCGGTGATTTGCCTTGCCAGCTTGGCCGGACTTCCGCCGCTTTCGGGATTCCTCGCCAAATTCGTCCTCTTTACTGGCGTTGTCAAAACGGGGTACATTGCCTTGGCCGCATTTGGTTTTGCCCTTTCCATTGTAGCGATGTATTATTACTTGCGGATTGCCATAGCACTTTTTGCTCCCGCTCCCGCAGACGAGTCGCATCCATGCTGCTGTTGCGTCAGCAATTCCACCCGATTCCTTTTGCGATTTGGCGTGGTTGTTGCAGCTCTGGTTTTGGCTGCGATGGCTTTTGTGCCGGTTCTTTTGCCGGTTGTCAAATTCTAGCGAAGGATAAGAAAATGAAAATCCGAGAGCTTCTGCTTTCGGATTTTTTGTTATGGACGTATTTTCTTTAGGAAAATTTCGCAGAATTTTTCGCTTTTTTATTTGTGGAAGAGTTGCGCGGCAAAAATTTGGATCGGAAGGATAGGGACGAAGGAAAAGGACCGTTTATGATTTGCTTGAAATCGCGTGATTAGGGGTTAGCGGTTAGTTGGAAGTTATGAGTTGGGAGCTGGAACTGAAAACTAATAACTAAATTTAATTGCAAGTATTTGCTGGAAGATTGTCCATAATTCCCACAAAAAATGCCGCATGCGCGGCATTTTCAAATTCTCAATTTTATTCCATCAGTCTCCGTCAATGCAGCGAACCGAGTAGCCGTTTTCCGGACGCGGAGCCAATTCACGCACCATGTTGTCGCCCATGCGTCCGAGGACCCAAATCCAAATGGTCGAATTGCGACCGTTCTGCGAACTCCAAAAGGCGGTATATTCTCCCATTTCCACGTAGCGATGCCCGCGGCCCAAAATTTCGCGTCGCCCGGATCCAAACGCCGTAAATCCGTATTCGTCGGTTCCGCCTCCGCCTTGCCAACCGGAACGCGCTTTGAGTTTCGAGGCAAAGGCTTCGCATTTTTGAACGCCGTCATAGCAGCCGGTTAGGCCCGTGAGCATGTCTTGCCATTCCCTGTCCCGCGGCAAATGAAATCCTTTGGGGCAAGCCTTGCGCGCACCCTCCAAAGAATACAAGCGCCCGCTTCGGCTACAATAAGTATCCTTGTCGTCGTAGCACCAGGACTCTCCCGGAATGTTGTAGTTCATATTTTGCGCAAGCCAGGTTCGACCATCGATTTTTATCACCCGGTAAACTTGTCCGTCCCGCGTGTCCGTGATGAATCCGGAATTGCGTTTGACTTCCTGGAAATGCTCCTGTTCCCGAATCCGAAACGCCGCCAGCGAATCCCGCTTGACTTTTTCCGAGCGTTCTTTATTCGCTTTCCAGTATTTTTGCGCTGTGGCATTTTTGAATTTGATGCGCAGATCTTTTAGCGCATACAATTCGTCGTCGCAAGCCAAATCCACGCCCTTGATATCGACAATCAAATTTTCTTTTCCGAAAGCCTGTGGCCCTTGGACGTAAGAAATCCACGCTTCTTTCGTTTTGTTGCAAAGCCCGTAGAAACGCTTGTTCTCGATGGTGTCGGCAGGGACTTTCATCACGCCGGAAACCACAAATTCCACATTGTCGCCTTTTACTGCAAACGATACAGGCTGCTTTTCTCCGTAATATTCGTAGGTCATAAAACGGACTTGCCCGACAATGGGAACGCTTTCGTATTCCCCCGAACCTTCTGCATGAAAAATCGCATCCCATGTACGTGGGGGCGTTGCCTGCGCCAATCCCGCCAACATCATCACGCCAAATCCCAACATTCCCGCCAGTTTATTCATTTTATTTTTCCTCTTGTAAGAGTTTTGCCGCTTCTTTTGCGAAATAGGTCCAAATGATTTTTGCGCCAGCGCGCTTGATTCCCATGAGGCTTTCTAGAACGACTCGACGGCGATCCAGCCAACCGTTTTGAGCCGCAGCGCAAAGCATGGCATATTCGCCGCTGACCTGATACGCAGCGACAGGAACTTCCGAAAAATCCGCCACTTCGCGCAAAACGTCCAGATAGTAGCACGCCGGTTTTACCATCACCATGTCGGCGCCTTCTTCGATGTCCAGGGCGACTTCGCGAATCGCTTCCTTGCGGTTTGCCGGATCCATCTGGTATGTTTTTTTGTCGCCCGCTTTGGGTGCAGAATCCAAGGCGTCTCGGAAAGGCCCGTAAAATGCGGATGCGTATTTGGCACTGTACGCCATAATGGAAGTCCTTGTCAGCCCTTCGGCGTCCAATGCTGCCCGAATCGCTCCGATGCGTCCATCCATCATGTCGGATGGGCAAACAAAATCGGCTCCGGCTTTCGCATGGCAGACCGCCATTTTGCACAGGACTTCCACCGTTTCGTCGTTGAGGATTTCACCCGTCGGCGAAACAATGCCGTCATGCCCGTCGATATTGAACGGATCCAGGGCGACGTCCGTCATCACGACAACTTCCGGAAATTTTTCCTTGATGGCCCGAACGCAAGTCGGTACAAGTCCGTCGGGATTGAAACTTTCGCTGCCTGTCCGGTCTTTTTTTTCTTCGGCAATGCTGGGGAACGGAGCGATGGCTTTAACGCCCAACGCCACGCATTCTTCGATTTCTTTCAACAGGACATCGACGGTTTTGCGGGTCATTCCCGGCATCGAAGGAATTTGTTCCTCTCGCTGGGAACCTTCCATGATGAACACCGGATAAACCAGATCTTTCACGGAAAGTTCCGTTTCGCGAACCAAATCACGAACCGTTACGCTTTTTCGGTTACGGCGCGGACGCTGAGTCAAATCTAAAGAAAAGGGATGATTCATAATTCCTCAACGCATTCTGCCGGAACGCAGAACGTCCATCATATCGAAAGGTTTTGCGGAACCTTTTTTCAATTCTTCCGCCAAAAAATTCACGGCATCGACGGAGCCTTCCGCATAGATTTTCCGCCCGCATACGTTGTGCTGAAATTCAAAATGTACGGTGCCGTCTTCGCTGTCGAGGCTGTAGGTGTGAAAGGCGTGTCCGGAAAGATAGGCTTCTGGAACTCCCATCCGTTCCATCGCTTCCTTGTCGTTGCGCACTTTTTCAATCTGGCTTTCGTCGATGTTCAAGCCCATGTTCGCAAAGGAGTGGGCGACCGCTTTTGCCGTTCCGCTCGTGTCCGCTTTGGTTTTCTGGTGGCTTTCGACAATGGAGAGCTTGTAACCCGAAAATGCCGTCGGGAATGTTTGGGAAAGCCATTCGATCATCGCTTGGAATGCAACGATTTGCTTTGCCATATTCGGCGCAATCACGCTCGGGTGATTCGCTTCGGCGACGAGTTTTTTCAGGGCTTCCCGGTCGCCGCCGGTCGTTCCCATGACAAACGGAATCTTGTGCGCCACATAAAAGGCGGCGTTATCGTTCACGGCGGTCGGGTGCGTAAAATCGACGGCGATCAGTCCCGGATATTTTTCCAAGACTTCGCCGATGCGCGCTTCCCGATTGGAAGGTTTCAAAAGCTGGATGTTCTTGCCCGCGACTTCCGATTCATTTTCGACGATGATTTCCCCGGTCAAAGAATAGGGAACCAGTTCCAATCCTCGCTTGACGCAGGTTTCCGCCACGATTTTTCCCATATTTCCCGGAATGCCGTTTACCATTACCAACGTTGCCATAAAGACTCCTTGCCGCTAAATATTGATGCGCTCCAAAGATAGAAAAAACAAAAAAAGAATCGCTGATTGGCGATTCTTTTTCATCGAGAAACAAAGGAAACTAGGCGTTCTTTTTGAAGTTTACGTATGCGCGAAGCACGTCGCAGAATACTTCGTCCGGCGTGTTGTCGCCCACAATGTGGCTGATGATTTTAGGGTCGTATTTTTCCAGAACTTTCGCGGTGGAGTCCTTGTAAACGTTCAAGCGGTTCTTGATGACGTTTTCGTCGGCGTCGTCCTTGCGTCCTTCGATTTTGGCGCGGTTCAAAAGGCGGGCGACGATCGTCGCTTCGTCCTGAATGTCAAGTACAAAGATATGTTTCACATCGACAATCGGGCGAATCAAATCGACCTGAGCGACCGTGCGAGGGATGCCGTCCAAAAGGAGGGTGTCCTTTTCCGGGTTCAACTTGTTCGTGTTTACCAGCCCTTCTACATAGCGTTCAAAAATTTTGACGGTCGCTTCGTCTGGGACCAAAAGGCCTTTGCTCGAATAGGAGGCGAGCAATTTGCCCGATTCGCTCGACGGTGCGATGCCGCGGAAAATGTCGCCCGTGGAAAGATGCTTCAGAGAAGTGGTCGCTGCGAGTTTTGCGCCGACAGTTCCTTTTCCAGAACCCGGAGCACCAAAAATAAGAACAGCAGAAATAGCCATAATGGTATCCTCTTGAAAAATTGTTTCGCTGGCAAATGTAGAAAATAAACCTGCCCGCCGTTGGTGCTTTTGAATTTCGCTTGGAAATTCCCGGATTTGTTTGCACGATTATTTTACAATCAAGGCGACAATGGCGGTGACAAGTCCCCCAAATAGCAGAACAATGCCGACGGTCGCCAAAATTAGGAACCATTTGAAATACTTGACGATTTTCACCAGCAGCGACTTTTGATTGCTCGTAAATTGCTGCACCACATTGAGTACTGCAAATGCCGACACGCCCAAATCGTCCATCCACCCCAAGACCGGAATGGCATCGGGCAAAATATCGATAGGGGAAAAGGTATATAGTCCAGCAAGAATGGAAAGAAAAATCGCCAGCCCTTTCTGCAAATCAGACGCTCCTTTTTCGGCCTGTTTGCTCGCCGCTTTTTTGTCCGCTTCTTTTTGTCGCTCTTTTTGCAACGTTTTCACGTCGCCGATTTCCACATAGGGCTCTTCTTTTTTCTGCATGAATCCTCGGACAAAGTGCTTCTGTTCTCCGCAAAGAGAATTTATAAAAATCGGAGAGCTTTCTTTAACAATGGACGTTTTTTTCTTTTGGAATGGGATATCGGGACGATTATTTCTACATTGTGCGATATGGAAAAACTTTGGTCTAAAACTTTTGTTTTAGTCGGCATCACCAATTTTCTACTTTTCTTCGCCTTTTACGAATTGCTGCCGATTCTTCCGCTCTACATCCTCGAAAAGTTTCACACGGGGGCCACGGTCTCGGGAATTATCATTTCGCTGTACACGATTGGCGCGTTGTTCTGCCGTCCTTTCGCTGGTTTTCTGGTGGATTCTTTTTCGCGAAAACCGCTCTATCTTGTGATGTATTTCTTTTTCGCGTCCATGTTTATCGGCTATGTCGCTGCGGGAACTCTTTTTTTGCTCGGGCTTTTCCGCTTTTTGCACGGAATCTGTTTTGGTATCGCCAGCACTGCGGGAAATACGATTGCCATTGACGTTCTTCCGTCCAGTCGGCGGGGCGAAGGAATCGGCTATTTCGGCGTGACCACCAATCTGGCTTTTGCCACGGGACCCATGACGGGAATGTTCCTTTACGAAGCGTTCGGCGAAATTCCGGTTATCGCTCTTTCCGTTGTTTTGTGCGTCATCGGGTTGATTCTCATCCTTTGCATTCACCCGAAAGCGAAAGCCATCAAAAAGAATGCCGCACCGATTTCTCTCGACCGATTTTTTCTGACCAGAGCCATCCCTCAATTTTTTAACATGCTTTTAATCGGTTGCGCCTATGGCCCGCTGACCAATTACATCGCCTTGTATGCCAAACAGAATTCCCTTTCCGGTTCCGGCTATTTTTATGCGCTTATCGCCATTGGGCTTATCGCTTCCCGACTTTTGACCGGCAAGTTGATTGACCGCGGTTACCTGACCCGCCTGATTTCCATTGGGCTTCTTTTTGTTTCTTCCGCCTACCTTCTTTTTTCTGCGTTTCCCCATCCATTTCTATTTCTCGCTTCGGCGTTTTTCATTGGCTGCGGTCTGGGGCTTGTTTTTCCCGGCTACCAGACGATGTGTGTCAATCTCGCTCGTCACGACCAGCGCGGCACCGCGACTAGTACTTACCTGACCGGCTGGGATCTGGGAATCGGGCTTGGCATTCTTGTGGGTGGACCGCTTGCCGAATCGTTCTCTTACGCAACCATGTTTTTTTGCTGCGGAGTGTTATTGCTGGCATCCTTCTTGTTCTTTGTGAAAAAGACCGCTCCGCATTATCGCAAAAATCGTTTGACGGAATCATAAACGTGCGATTCTTTTCAAAAGGAATAATGCGCTTTGACGGCAAGACTAACGGCAGTAAAAACATTTTTCTACATTGTAGGCCATGATGAACGAAAGCATTTCTAAAGTCCGCGAACAGTTTGAAACCGAACTCGCCCAAACGAATTTGAACGCAAAAGACGCCGTTGATGCGCTCCGCGTCAAGTGGCTTGGCAAAAAAGGTCAAGTCACCGGCATGATGAAGCAGATGGGAACTCTTCCCGCCGAAGAGCGGCCCGCATTTGGAAAACAGGTGAACGAATTGAAACAGTTCGTTTCGGAACACATTGACAATGCGCTGGCAGAAGCGCACAAAAAGGCGCTGGAAGCGGAACTGGAAAAAGGCTGGACGGATATCAGCTTGCCGGGGAATGGCATTCCTGCGGGGTCCACGCATCCTGTTTACGACGTGCGCGAAGAGATTATCGATTTCTTTAGCCAGATGGGATTCGCCGTCGATTCGGGCCGGGACATTGAAACGGACTGGTATAATTTCGAAGCGTTGAATACGCCGCCCGATCATCCCAGCCGCGATATGCAGGACACGTTCTACCTGGGCGACAAGGTCATGCTTCGCACGCAGACTTCCGACACGCAGATTCACTACATGGAAACGCACAAGCCGCCATTCCGCATGATTGCGCCGGGCCACGTCTTCCGAGTCGATAACGATGCGACTCACGCTCCCATGTTCCAGCAGTGCGAAGGACTTGTCGTCGATGAAAATATCACATTCGCCCAGCTCAAGGGCGTGTTGCAGATTTTTATGAACAAGCTTTTTGGCGAAGGCGTCAAAACGCGCTTCCGTCCGAGTTTTTTCCCCTTTACGGAACCTTCTGCGGAAATGGATGTGAGCTGCGTGTTCTGCGGCGGCAAGGGCTGCAAACGCTGCAAGGGAACCGGCTGGATGGAAATCGGCGGTTGCGGCTCGGTGGATCCGAATGTGTTTAAAAATTGCGGAATCGATCCGGAAAAATACACCGGCTTCGCCTTTGGCTTCGGTCTTGACCGCATAGCGATGCTCCGCCACGAAATTCCGGAAATCGGTTTGATTACCTCGAACGACCAGAGATTCCTTTCGCAATTCTGAAGAGCGTATCTAAAAATTCATTTTCAAAAAATTTACGGAATCTCCACGATTTCGCCAATGGTCGGCGTTATGACGGGAAGCCCCTTTTCTTGAAGTGCTTTGGCGTTTTGCGTCGGCTCGTTCCATGGGTGGTAAGACAATTTGAATTTGGAATGGTGCACCGTGACAACGTGTTGCGCTCCAAGCTCCATCGTTTCTTTTTCCAGTTCTTCGGGCAGGGTGTGGATCAATTTCCAATCCTTGTTGTATTGACCGTTTTCCAAAATGGCCAAAGTGATGTCGGAAAATTGTTCTCCCAATTTCTGAAAGTGCTTGCCGTAACCGCCGTCGCCGCCGATAAAGATTTTCTTCCCGTCCGGAGTTTCCACGAGGAACGATGCCCAAAGGGTTTTCTGCGGAAAAACGCTTCTGCCCGAAAAATGCCGCGCCGGAAGGCAGTGGAATTTGAAGCCGTCGCCCGTGGCAAGGGAATCGCCCCAATCCAATTCCGAAATTTTTTCTTCCGGAAATCCCCAATATTCAAAATCCTCGCCGACGCCAAGTCCTGTAACGACTTGCGCAATGCGGGGCTGAAGTTCTTTGACCGTCCGGTATTCCAGATGGTCGTAGTGGTCGTGCGAAATAATCAGATAGTCGATGTCCGGCATATCTTCCGGCTTGTAAATGTCTGTTCCCGGAAAAGGTTTGTTGATGAATTCAAAAGGCGCGCCCGCGTAAAAAACCGGATCGACAAGAATGCGTTTTCCCGAAAGTTGGAGCAGGTAAGAGGAATGCCCGAACCAGACAAAAAGGTCTTTATTTCGATCCAGATTTTTCAGGTTTGTGCGGATTGCTTGAATTTGCCCGGAATCGGGAACGGTGTTCGGGTATTTTTTGAATAGAAAGTGGAGCAGGGCTTGAAAGGAGCCTTCGTCACCCGTCATTGTAACGGTGGGCTCTTGATTTTGAAAATGGCCGTCTTTGTAATTCGGGGATTTTTCAATGCGCTCCAAGCGTTTGCCGCTGGGAATTTTTCCGAATTGCGGTTGGTTGAGAATGCCGACGCCAGTAATGCCGATTATGCCGACGATGGAAAGAACAATAAGGAACATCGGAACTCCGGTTTTTGTAAAATATACGATTTAGAGACGACTCGAAGTCAAGAGGTAAATTAGGGGGGGGAGTGATTAGTTGTCAGTTATTAGTTGTTAGGGTTCATAGGAGAAACGGCTGCATCCGACGAGGATTCCTGAAACTTGGAATTTCCGATTCCATAATTGAAGTATCCCTGAAACAAGTTAGTGATTTGGGGGGGGGAGTTAGGAGTTGGGAGTTGGAACTGATAACTGGTAACTGAGTTCACCGTGTGAAAGAAAATCCCACGTGTGAAAAGAAGAACTCTTCCTCTCTCCACGGCACAATATCCAATTCTACCCCAGAACCTAAAACTTCCAACCACAAAGCGTGGCGGGGGATAGGGTGAAGGGAAAAGGGGGCTGCCCATGAGTCTTAAGAGTTTTACTCTTTTAGACGAATTGTCCCTGGAAGGGAGCCTT
>NZ_FUWU01000026.1 GCF_900167415.1 Fibrobacter intestinalis
TTTTGTGGGGTGGAATTGGATATTGCGTCATAGCGAGAAGGGGGAATTCGGTTATCAGTTATTAGTTTTCAGTTGTCAGTTTCAACCCTCAACTCCCAACTTTCAACTAACCACTAATCCCTAACCATGGTTCGACAACCGGTTGCTGAGCCTGTCGAAGCACACCAACCAAGCAAATCGAGGTGGAATTTTATATATAAATCCCAATCGAAGGGCACTAATCCCTAACTTGCTAAGCTCTAAAAAACAAGCCGCCGAACTGGGAGAAATTCGGCGGCTCGAATCCAAATGTGAAAAATCAGTACCGGTAAAATTCCACTTTATAAGGGCCTTCGACCGGAACGCCAATGTAATCGGCTTGCGCTTGGGTCAGCGTTGTCAAATGAACGCCGAGTTTTTCTAGATGGAGGCGCGCCACTTTTTCGTCCAGAATTTTCGGGAGAGTGTAAACGGTTCCGGACTGGTAATGGCATCCGGCGACAGTCGGCTTGTTGTTGGCGTTGAGCCACAAGTCGATTTGGGCAATGGTCTGGTTTGTAAAGCTAGCGCTCATGACAAAGCTCGGATGTCCGGTTGCGCAACCCAAATTCAAGAGGCGGCCTTCGGCGAGCACCAGAACGCTGTGTCCATCGGGAAAGATCCATTCGTCGTATTGAGGTTTGATTTCGTTGCGGATAATGCCCGGGATTTTCTTTAATCCGGCCATGTCGATTTCGTTGTCAAAATGCCCGATGTTTCCCACGATGGCGCGGTGTTTCATCTTGGACATCTGTGCTGCGGAAATGATCATGGTGTTGCCCGTCGTGGTGACGAAAATATCGGCGAATCCGACGACTTCATCGAGAGTCTTGACTTCATAGCCTTCCATGGCGGCCTGGAGTGCGCAAATCGGATCGATTTCCGTGACGATGACGCGCGCGCCTTGACCGCGAAGGGATTGTGCACAGCCTTTGCCTACGTCGCCGTAACCGCAGACGACGGCGATTTTTCCGGCCATCATGACATCTGTCGCTCGGTTGATGCCATCGATCAGGGAATGGCGGCAGCCATAGAGGTTGTCGAACTTGGACTTGGTGACAGAATCGTTCACGTTGATGGCGGGGAATTTTAAGCGGCCTTCTTTTGCCATCTGGTAAAGGCGATGCACGCCGGTCGTGGTTTCTTCGGAAACGCCCTTCAACGCTTCACGGGCGCGGGTCCACTGTTTCGGGTCTTTTTCAAAAATCTTTTTGCAGGTGGCCAAAAAAACTCCCCATTCTTCGGAATCTTTAGCGGGGTCGAAGTCTGGAACTTTCCCGGCGTCTTCAAATTCCGCACCGCAGGTGACGAGCATGGTCGCGTCGCCGCCGTCATCGACAATGAGATCCGCGGTTTTGCCATCCGGCCAGACAAGAGCTTTGGCTGTGTTTTCCCAGTATTCTTCGAGGGTTTCGCCCTTCCATGCAAAAACGGGAACGCCCTGCGGATTTTCCACAGTTCCTTTTTTGCCGACGACGACCGCCGCTGCCGCGTTGTCCTGGGTGCTAAAGATGTTGCAGCTGACCCAGCGGACGTCTGCGCCGAGTTCGGTCAAAGTTTCAATCAGGATGGCCGTCTGCACGGTCATGTGGAGAGAGCCCATAATGCGGGCTCCGGCAAGGGGCTTTTGCCCTGCGTATTCTTTGCGGAGTGCCATGAGGCCCGGCATTTCGGTTTCGGCGAGGTCGAGTTCCTTGCGGCCTTCGACGGCGAGATTCAGATCCTTGACTTTAAATTCCATCGGTTCCTCTTGAAAAAGAAATTTATATGCGTAAATATAAAAAAGCGCATAAACCTTCGGAGGCTGCCATTTGATTTTTTCAAGAATCGTGCCGATGGTCAGGGAATCCCGGTAAGCGCGTTTTTTTTTGGGGGGGGGGGGAGCGAATGGTTCATCGGACATGCTAATTGTTCGTTTTGCGATGAGGAATAAAATCGGCAAATCTTTGACAAGAAATTTTTGTCAATGTGTTCTGGTGGGAAATTTCTTTGTATTCAACATTCTTTCAACGTTTTGTCCACATTTGATGGCGAAAACGCCCGCATTCCCCAGAACGCTATCCCTTGTGAAGTGGATTTTTTTTACTATCTTTAGGACTCAAAAGTTTTTCATGGCGATTACTGTCGCCTAAGGGTTTAGAATTATGAAAAGAACATTCCAGCCGCACAATCGCAAGCGTAAGAACACTCACGGTTTCCGTTCTCGTATGGAAGACCGTTGGGGTCGTGCCGTACTTAGCCGTCGTCGCGCTAAAGGCCGCAAACGCCTCACCGTCAGCGATACCATTTATAAAAAGTAGGGCTTCGTATCCCCAGCCTTCGCTCTTTTAGGCTCGGTTCGGAGTCTAATTACCGACAAATAGCCCATCAAGGAAAGCGCGTTCACGCATCGTCTTTGACAATGCGCTGGATGGAAAGCCCGGATGGGGTTTGTCGTTTTTGCTTTTTAGCGAAAAAAAAGAATGGAAATGCGGTTTATCGCAATCGTTGCCGTCGCATTCTCCGCCCGATTTTTTTTGAAATGGCCAAAACAATTTCCGTTCCTGTCTGGGCGATGATTATTGTCAATGACAAAGAGGACGAAATGACTTCTGGGCGACTGCACAAGGCGTCGCGAAAGATTTTTGAAAAAATGGGTTGGGTATGAGCAAGTTCGACGGACGGCGTTTTCTGGAAGAGGCCTTGATTTTCCCGATTCGCGTTTACCGGAAAATTCATCCTATTTTTTTTCGTGGAGTCTGTCGCTTTACGCCGACTTGCTCCGCTTATGCGATAGAAGCGGTTCGGGTGCACGGGATATGCAAAGGTTTTTATCTTGCTGTTTTTCGAGTGTTGCGTTGCAATCCCTTTTGTAAGGGAGGCTACGATCCTGTTCCGCCAAAGAAAGAGAAGCTAATATGAACAAGAACACCTTAATCGGACTCATTCTTCTGGTCGGCCTGTTTATTTGGTCGATGTCCTTATCCACGAATCGCGCAAAAGAAGCGCAAGCCGTTGCGGCGCAAAAAGCGAAAACGGAACAATCGGAAAATCAGCGCAGCGGCGCACTTCGGACTCCCGAACTTTCTCCGCTGGATACGGCGAATCTTGTCCCGGCGACATTGGCTCCGGCTGCGAAAACTCCGGAAGTGGCTGCGGATTCTGTGAAGGACTCTTCGGTTGCGCTTGCACCGATTGCCCGTCAAAAAATCAAAGTGGAAACCGAACATTTTACGGCGGTCTTTGACAATCGTGGAGCCAAGATTACGAGCGTCGTGGTCAAGGCTCTCAAGGATTCTGCTGGAAACTATCCTGAAATTATCGCCGATACGACTTTGGGTGCTTTAGCGCTGAAAGTGGACGGGGTCGATCTTTCCGAACAGATGTTCTCCGTGCCGGAAAATACGCCGGATTTTATTCGCGTCGAAAGGGACACGGCTCTCTCCTTTACGTTCCAAGATCCCAACGGAAACAAAATCATTCGCCATTTCGCCTTTACACCAAAGGGCGTTTCCATTCAGCAAAAGATTTTCTTTGAAGGATTCAAACCCAACGATTACGAACTTCTTTGGTTGGGCGGCATGAAGGAAACCGAAGAATTTCCAAAGGGAAAAAGCTTTGGCGGAGGCAGCTATTTCTTTAGCGAAGTCGTCTTTAACGATATGGTCGGCGTGGAACGGGAAACGGTCCGCGACCGCGAAAAATTCAATGCCGAAACGGGAAAAATGCTTTGGGCGGGAATGCGTCGCAAATATGTTGCCGCCGTCATTAAATTCCCCGAAGCTTCGGAAGCGACCCTTTTGGCGGAACACTTTACGGCGCGAGGTTCAGATAGCAAGGATCCGGGCACGTACAAACTAACTGTTTCCGACAATATGAACGGAGCCAACACTCTAGCGTTTGACTTTATGATTTTGCCGCTGAATTGGCAAGACATCAAGAGCTTTGATTTGGGATTTGAAAAAATCATCGTGAGCGGTTGGAGCTGGTGCGGTGCGGACGTTTGGTTTGTCGCCCTCTGCGGATTTTTGCTCTGGCTTTTGAAGTTCTTCTATTCCATTATTCCGAATTACGGTGTTGGCATTATTCTGATTACCATTCTGGTGCGCATGATTACAACACCGCTGACGCTGAAGCAACTCCGTTCGACGAGCGCGATGAGCAAGCTGAAGCCGGAAATCGATGCCATCAATGTGAAATACCGTTCGGATCCGCAAAAGAAGCAGGCGGCGATTCTGGAACTCTATACGAAGAATCACATCAATCCGATGGCGTCTTGTACGGGCGGCTGCTTGCCCATGCTGATTCAGATGCCGATTTTCTTTGCGCTCTTTATGGTGTTCGGTCGAGCGATTGAATTGCGCGGAATGCCATTTATCGGTTGGATTACGGATCTTTCTCGCTCCGATGTGATTTGGAACGGCATAACGATTCCATTCATCATGCCGGACGGCATTGCGATTCTCCCGATTGTGATGGTTTTCACCACTTATTTCCAGACGAAACAGTCCATGTCTTCGATGACGGATCCTGCGCAACAGAAAATGATGGTCTGGATGATGCCCATTATGATGTTCCTTTTCAGCGCGGTCATGCCGTCGGGATTGGTGCTCTACTGGATTATTTCGAATCTGTGGGGAATTGGCCAGTATGCCTTGGTCAATCGGGCGCGCCGGAAAGCAAATGAATTAGAATCTGGAAAGCTCAAGGGCAAAAATGTTCAAGATGCCGTGATAGTGAAAAAGAAATAAGGTTGTTTTTTTGATTTTGAACTGCTCGATATTCGGGCAGTTTTTTTGTTTGTCGAGGAAGGTCTCCAAGGGTTCTTTGTTTTGAATAATTTGGATGCTTCGCCTTCCCATGGAAAACGGAATGCTAGATCCGTTTCTTCTATTTTCCCAACTTTTAACTTTCAACCAATCGAAGGGCACGGACCACTTGTAATAAGCCCCGAAATTTTTACCCCTTACTCTTCTCTTTCAGCAAATCATGCCTTTTGGCGTGGATAAGCCCGAGTGCCAAATAGAAAACGGAAAGCAAAAACAGCTTGAGCAAATTCGGAGCGACTTCTTGAAAATCGGCACCGATGTTTTGAATGCTAAGCCAAGCGGGAATGGCATAAGTCGAGGGAAAGAATGCTCCAAGCACTTGAAGCCATGCGGGCATATTTCCTTGAGGCCAGCTGAATCCCGAAACGAAAAGCACTAAAATCGGAACGGCGGCGAACAGGGCGAGAGCCGATTCTCGGCGGGAAAAGAATTGTGAAATCCACATTCCCATATTGACGACGCTTCCCAAAAAAAGAATTCCGAAGAGTAACGTCAAAAAAATGTTTCCGCGATCGGGAAAATCGAAAATAGGGTAAATTACGGTTTTATAAAAGAACAGGGCGCAAAGATAGTGTAGAATAAAAGCGGAAGATCGTCCGAAGTAGCGCAAGAGCAAAGGAGCGTTTTCCGTGTCTTCGTGCCCTTGAAGCCATTTAAAGGGACGATTTTTTTGAGGGCCGCCCATGACGCAGATTCCGATGAGGCATGTCTGTTGCAAAATAATCATAAGGACTGCGCAAACCGCATAGATGCCGTAGCCTCCAGAACGGTTGAACATCCGGAAAAACTGGGTTGGGATGGGGTTGCGAATCGCTTTTGCTTCGGCCAGAGTGTGCCCGTTTGCGACGATGCGCTTGACTTGCGTGGTTGCGCCGACGGTTTCTGCGGCTGTTGCAAAGGCGCTGGCGATGTTGCCGTATAAAAGGATGAATGCGCCGTGGCAGTAAACGCCCAGAGAGAGATTGTTTCCTTTGATAAGGTCCGATTCCATGCCTTCGGGAATTTTCATATAGCAATAGATGGTTTCATCGGCCAGGGCGCGTTGAGCATCGATTTCTTTATCGTAAATGGCGACAAGAGTGTCTTCTTGCATTGCCGAAGCCATTCGGATAATTTGCCGGGAAACGGCTGAATGGTCTTCATCGACAATGGCGGCGGGAGCTTTATTGACGATTTCATGAACGTAAGGATACGGATAATAGAATGCGTACAAAAGAACGCCGACGACAATGACGAGAAAACATGCGGGATCCCGAAAGAACATTTTCCATTCGGTCAGGACGATGTGAAAGAACTGGTCTATTCGATGGAACATTTTTCGCGCTCCCGATTCAGATTTTTGCGGATTCGAAATCCTTGAGCCAAAACGGCGACCAGAATCCAAAACAGAAATTCCATGGCGAGAATTTCAAAAGAATGTCTTGCCCGCACTGTTCCTATCTGCCCGAAAAAAAATGCCGACTGGAGCTGCATAAAATGGGTGATGGGTAGCACGAATGCCCAGCAGCGAATAGGAAAGGGCATCGCCATCAACGGAAAAGTTTGCCCGCAAAAGGCGAATGCAGGGCCTCCGCTTACCGCCGCGGAACTCAAGGCGACTCGCATTTCCCCGACGATGCCGGCGAAAGCAGCTCCTGCGGCAAGGCAAGTCCCCACCATTAAAAATGCGCCTCCGAACAAAAGGACCTGTTGAATGGCTCCGAGTTCTGGCATGCCGTTTCGGGCAAGCAAAAGCATTCCGCAAAATTCCGTTCCGAGAATGAAAAATGCCGGAAGGAATCTTCCCCCGAATGCACAAAGCAGAGAATTCTGTGCTGCGATTTCAAACCATTCCCGAGTTTGTTTTTCCCTTGTCGGGTACGAAAAAATGTAGGCCCCTAAAAGCATCGCGATGACGTGAAAGAGGGCGACCACCAATCCGATTCCCAAAAAGCGTTCGTAGTTTCCCGTCGGATTGCCGATGAGATGAATTTCTGTAGTGATCGGCGGGGCGACGACGTTCTTGACCAAGACCGCTCCGACGGTGGCAACGGCGATGCGCAGGTCGTTTGTAATCAATTTGCTGGTCAGCAGGGATTGGCCGTTGGTGTAAACGCTGACGGTTGGCGTTTCGTAACGGAGCGCGTACTTTTCCAAATCGACGGGAATATCGACAAAAGCCAGAATTTCTCCACTTCGCATTGCCGATGCGCATTCCGAAATGCTTTGGCAGCGTTTGGATATTTTGACTGTCGGGGTTGCTTCGATGGCGCGCAAAAGGCGGTCCTGCAAGGGTCCGCCCCCTTCGGCAATGACTCCTACTGGCAGGTTGCTGGGCGATTCTTCGGAAAAAAGCGACAGGATGCCCAGGCATAAAAACAAGGGGAAAATAAACAGCAAAATGTGCAGCAGGGGATTCCACTGCAAATAGGCGTCTTTTACTACGGCAAAAAACTTTTGCGGCAAAAGAATATTCTCCCGAATTATTTTTTCCAAAGAGCGGTCATGCCGGGGCGCAGTCCTTCGACGGGAGCTTTCGGGCGCAGGCGAATTTCAAATGTCTTCAGGTCAAAGCCTCCGCTTTCCCGGCTGCTTTTCCAGATGGCGTAATTTCCGGCGCTGGCAATGTAATAGACTTCCATCGGTATGGTCTTTTCTAAAGCGGGAATGAAAATGGAAAATTCTTTTCCTTTGGATACGTTTTTCAACGCGTCTTCCCGGATGTTGAAAACCGCCCAGGCTTCTTTTAAATCGGTGATGGCGACGACGGGCATTCCGGCTCCGACGACTTCGCCTTCTTCTGAAATTTTAAGCGTGATTTCTCCGGAAATCGGGGCGAGGATTTTTGTTTCTTTCAAATAAGCATTGACTTCGGCTTTGGCTCCATTCGCTTGCAGAACGAGAGCGTTTGCTGCCGCTTTGTCTTCGGAACGAGCTCCGTTTAGAGCCATCGTGTATTGCGCCTTGGCCGCTTCCCATTGGGCGTCCGCCGCATTTTTTTGGGTTTCCGCTTCGTCGCGCTTTTGAACGGGGAGCACGCTGTCGTCGTATAGTTGCTGCACGCGCTCGTACGTGCTTTTGGCCAGTTTCATCGCCTGCTCCGCTTTTTCCATCATGGCTTTGGCGGCATCGATTTGTTCGCTGCGGGAACCGTTTTTCGCTTTGGTCGCTTGCGCTTTGGCCGCTTTGTATGCGCCTTCCGCCTGTAATTTTTTGGCTTCCACTTCGGGGGAGTAGATTTCGGCGATGATATCGCCTGCGGTTACGCTGTCTCCTTCGTGAACGGAAAATTTGCTGATGCGCCCGGCGAGTTTTCCCGCGACCATGACGCGTCGGGCATCGATTTGCCCTTGCTGATATTCCTGCTGTGGGACAAAGGCAAAATGCCGAATGGCCCCGAATGCCGCAATGATTAAAGCGACAATGACTGTCAACATCAAAATGGCCGGAATCTTTTTCATTTTCGATTCTCCAGATATTGGCTGATTTTTTCGACTTCTCCGCAGGTTTCCAAAAGCCCGACAAGGGACATCACCGCTTCATAGTTCGCTTTGAGGGTTGCCAGACGCAAGCGCGAAAGGGAAAGTTGCGCATCAACGACAGCGAGGCTCGTTCCCATTCCTGCATCAAAGGCTTTCTGTTGGTCTTGCAAAGATTCCTTCGCCAGCTCTTCCGTTTTTTGAAGGCTTTCCAGCTGACCTTTGGCGTGTTCGTATTCGCGGTAGCGTTTTTCCACCAGCAGGGAAATGTTTTGTACTGTCTGGTGCTGCAAACTTTCGACTTCCCGCTCCTGCGACTTGGCTTCGGCGATTTTCCCTGTGGTTTCTCCGCCGTGAAAAATGTTCCATTCTACGGCGACTCCCAAAGCCCATTCCGGTTCCAAGATGGTCAGGTCCTTGGTGTAGAGTTCTTTTTTGCCAAAAAGGGCGACGGTCGGAAAATAGTCGCTGCGAGCTGCCGTAACCGCTCGACCCGCCCGCTTTTTTTCTTGTTCAAGTTGTTTGATTCCCGGATAATTTTTTTGCGCCCGTTCCTTAAATTCTTTCAGGGACGATTTTAATTCTACAGGTTGAATGGATGTCGTCGCGGTCAATGCCGTATCGCTGGATCCCAGCGAATTGGCCAGAGCCAACCGGGAAAGCGAAAAATCCCGTTCGGCGTTTTCTTTTTCCGTAACCGCTTCGGCCAAGGCGACTTCTGCCCGCAGGCGTTCTGCTCGGGAAATTTGTCCGGCGGCTTCTAGCTTTTGCGCGTGTTCCAAATGCGTTTGAATCGTTTGCAACGCTTCGTTACGGAGTTCCAGCATTTCTTCGGCCAGTCGCATGGTAAAATAGCGCGCGCAGACTTCGGATAAGACGGCGTTCTCTGTCATGGCGAAGGCGAATTTTTGGGCGTCGATATTTTCGGAAGAAGCTTTGTATGCTGACAGGATTTTCCCTCCGGTAAAAATCGGCCAGACGAGGGTTGCCGTTGCATTCCAAAACAGGTCGTCTTGAACTTGGATTTTGAATTTGTCTTCGGGAAGTTGTGCGGCGAATTGATTGCTTCCGGTTCCCGCCGCTTGTTGTGCAAGCATTTGGGCGGTCGCATCGCCGACTGTGGGTGCGGTCATCCCATAAACGCTCGCATAGGTGGATGCGTAATTGGAACCGACAATTGCCGTTCGGACGGGGGAAAGGTCGATGGTTATCGGGTCGTTGATTTTGGTTACTTTGCCGGACAGGGTCAGGGAAGGCATCAAGAGGGAACGCGCTGAAGTTTTCTGGCTTTCCGCTTTTTCTAGATGAGTGCGATTGACAAGTATTTGCGGATTTTTTTGTTTGGCGACCGCGATGGCGTCGTCGATGGATAAGGGGCTGGCAAAAACGCAAATCCCCCAAAAAGCGATTGAGGCAAGTACTCGTTTCATTACGATGAAATTAAAAAAAAATTCAATAGGAGACAAGCGGGTCTCGCTGCTTTTTGTATGGTTTCATTCTGCTTTTTTAACGCTTACATTGCAGGAATGCGTGATTCTGGGAACGTTCGCGGAACACTTCTGCAAAGTGTCTATGGAAAATTTACATGGATTTTGGAATTTAGGATTTATTTTATAGGCTGTTCGAATTTGATTGTCCGACGGGACGAGGTATTTATGAGTGCTCTATTTTCCAAAGCCTTTCTGGCCAAGAATTTTTTGATTTTGTCTTCCGCCATTTTTGCATGGAATTGTTCGAGCGATTCCGATTCCAGCACGGGTGGCGATGTAAACCTGCCGGCGGCGGAGTGTGATTTAAGCAAAATTTCTGCGCAATATCCCATTTGGACCGGAGCCTATTTTATTTATGCGGACGGTTCGGTGACGGATGGCGCAAATGCGGTCGGCGTTTTTGATTTTGAAAGCGGCAACTTGATGGACGCCGCGGGCACGGTTATCGGCAATATCCCGAATGTTTTGGAGCAGCCTTATTTTGATGGGACTCATCTGATTTATCGGGATTGCTCGGTGAAGGCTTTGGATGGCTCTAACGTAGGCATTGTGGATGAAGGCGGGAACATCGTGCCAAATCCCGAATCCTCGTCGTCGGTGGCGGGTGAAGAAAACCCGGCATCTTCTTCGAGCGAAGCGATGCAGCCCATCGAACCGCAATCTTCATCGTCCGAGGGGATTTCTATACCCGAATCTTCATCGTCGCAAAATGTGGAAAGCTCTTCGAGTGCAACGAAACCGTCGGGCTCCGGTGAAATGGATCCGAGCGGCTACGAAATTATGAATTACGCTTCGCTTTTAGGAAACGGAAAAGAAGGCTGGAGCTCCCGCTATTGGGACGCTTGCAAACCGCATTGCTCTTGGCCTGGAAATGTCGATACTTCTAGTCAGGCTGTTTTTGAAGCGAACCACTATGCAGCCAGAAACTGCAACATCAACGATTATGAAATTCCCGCTTGGACATTGAGCTACAACGTGCAGCAGTATTGGAAGGGTTATCAGGGAACATCAAGTGCTTGTAGCAGTGATCGCGGTGGGGGAGCGGGCGGTGCGTTTGTCTGTACCGATATGGCTCCGGTCGCTGTGAATGATACGCTGGCTTATGCTTTTGTGGCTGCTCCGGGTTCTGGAAACGACGGCTGTGGCAAATGTTACCATATTCAATTCAACGGTGGCAATCACGACGGCAATATCAAGGCGACGCACAAGGCCCTCTCGGGCAAGCATATGGTCGTGATGGCTTCGAATATCGGCTATGATGTAGAACAGGGACAATTTGACATGATGGTTCCGGGCGGCGGAGTCGGGTTATACGATGCGCTTTCCACCATGGTCAGCGGATCGAATGTAAACTGGGGAGCTCAATTTGGCGGATTCCTTACCGAATGCCAAAAATCCCTCGGTTACGACAACACCGTCGCCAAATACCAATCTTGTATCAAGAGCATGTGCGACGCTGCATTCACCGGTTACAACAACCTGCTCCGCGGCTGCCATTGGTTTGCTGACTGGTATATGGCCGCTGACAATCCTACGTATAACTGGGAAGAAGTGGAATGCCCGCAGTATCTGATCGACAAGTATATGACGACTATCAACCGGACGATTTCGACGGATATCGCTTGGCAAGACGACTGGTCGAGTTATACCGGCGGAGATTTTGAAACGAAGGATTGCGACGACACTGGCTGCCCTTAAAAAAATGTCTGGTAAAGTTTTTGGTGAGAGTGTGTTGGGAAACAAAGAGGATCTATGAAAAAACGTTACTTAGTCACCATTCTGCTGGGCGCTGCGCTTTTGGCGTGGAACTGCGGCGAAAACTCCAGTTCTTCAGGGACATCGGGCAGTGAAAATCTGCCTGCCACTTCCGACTTTCCTTATTATGTTGGAGGCTTTACCATTGACGCTTCTACGGGTGCCGTCTTTGATGCGGGCGGAAACGTTGTCGGGCAGCTGAATCCCGATGGCAATGTTCTCAATATGGAAGGGAACATTATCCTTGTCGCCGACACGACGATTCTTCCTGTGATTACGGATGCGGGATTCCTTGTCAATAAGAATGGTGTTGTCACCGATTTGGAAGGAAACGTTATCGGTTCCTTAAACTCGGACAATTCAACGATTACCAAAGAAGATGGTTCGATTATAGATCTTTCGGGCAATGTCATTCAGGAAGGCGATGTGGCGATTTCTAGCGAGGCTATTGAAATTTCGTCGTCGAGCATTGTCGCGGATACGAGCGCAACCCTCGTTGCTCAAGTTCCTGTCGGGGATGTCTATTCCGATTTGACGGTTCGCGATGCAAATGGAAATGTCATCGGTACATTTAATCCGGACACGGGAAATATCACGTTGAACGACGGTTCTGTCGTTACGGTGGATGGAACGCTAGTTTCCGCTCCGTCATCCTCATCCCTCTCGTTGCCACTTTCTTCGGCGGTGGACGTGCCTATCTCCAGTTCTTCGCAGACGGCTAGCGTTTCGAGCAGCTCGATGGATACGGGAAACATCACTGTGGTGGGCGAATTGACCCAAACGGTTGCCAAGAATGCGCCGATTTCGACGGTGACTTTTAAAAATGTCACTGCAGAACCTTCTCGCAGTTGGAATCTTTACTGGCTGAATACGAGTTATGACAAAAATGCGGGAACATATACGGTTTCGGGAACGGTTCCCGAATACTTCTCGGACGGCACGACTAAAGACAATTTTGTCTTTGACGGCGTGACGATTACTTTGACCATCCATGTTGGCGCAGCTTCCGAAAAGTCTTCTTCTTCTTCGATTCAAGCGGTAAGTTCCAGTTCTTCTGTCCGCTCCAGTTCTTCGATAGCTCGCAGCAGCTCTTCGGCAAGGTCCAGCTCGTCTGCAAAGAGCAGTTCTTCGGCCAAGTCCAGTTCTTCTGTGATTTCGGGCAACATCGATTTGGAATACATTTCGGGCGGTGCTTCGGGAAGCGGATTTGCCACGCGTTATTGGGACTGCTGCAAACCGAGCTGTTCTTGGACAGAGAACGCGGGCGCAGGCAACGAAGCTAAAATGTGTTCGGTAAACGGTAGCGTTATCAGCGATAAAAATGCGCAAAGTGTTTGTCAGGGAGGTTCTGCGGCGACCTGCACCAGCCAGATTCCTATCATTGTGAACGACAATCTCGCTTATGCCTTTGCGGCGGTGCCGGCTTCTAACGGCGGCCAGTGCGGGCATTGCTATGCTTTGACTTTCGATGGAACGGGCAAGTATGAAACGAAAGCCAACCATAAAGCGATAAAAGGCAAGATTCTTGTGGTCATGGCTTCCAATGTGGGAACCGATGTGGCTCAAGGTCAATTTGACGTAATGATTCCGGGTGGTGGTGTCGGTATTTATAATGGCTGTGCAAATATGGGTTGGGGCGATATGGGAAAACAGTATGGCGGACTTTTGTCGGATTGTGAAGATGAAGTCGGCTATAGTGGCGACCTTTTAACCTTGCGTAAAAATTGCTTGACAAAAAAATGCAACAGCGTGTTTGCCAATGATGCCGTGGCTAAAGAGGGCTGCCTCTTCTTGGCGACTTGGATGCAGGCTGCTGGCAACCCGAATCACACATATCGGGAAGTGAAGTGCCCTGCCGCTCTTCAAGCGCAATACTAGTCGAATCTGAATATCTTTGTTTTTCAAATGCTCGGCGAAAAGTCGGGCATTTTTTTAGGGGTTTATATACATAGTCCTCCAAGGGACTCAGTTTTCAGTTGTCAGTTCTAACTCCCAACTCTTAACTCTTAACTCTTAACCGGTCCCTGTCCTTCGGCAGGCTTAGGGTCCGTAGTTTAGTGCACCTCGGCAAGTTCGGTAACCGCTTGTCGAACTAATCGAAGGGCACTAGTCGCTAATCCCTAACTTTTTGTAGATGCGTCATGGATTATTTATCCATAAAATCTGTTTTGGCGGAAAAATACGGGAAGGGGTTTGAAAATAGATTGAAGAAAAAGGGTACAATATGAAAAAATTTCTTTTATTTGTGAGCTTCGCCATGTATTCGATGGCTGCGGCAGAGCCTCTTGCTGGGGGCGGTGCAAAATTTCTGGGAAACATTACGACGAGTGGCCAGATTCGCAGCGACATGGGCGATCTTTGGAATCAGATTACGCCGGAAAACGGTTGCAAATGGGGTTCCATCCATTCGCTTTCTAATGGCAACAGTGGTACGAGTCGGTTCGCCTGGGACAATTACGACAAGTGCGAAAGCGCATACAACTGGGCAAAAGAAAAGCCCGGCGAGCGGCATTTTAAATTCCATGCGCTGGTATGGGGCTCGCAATACCCGAATTTCCTTTGCAAAAAGAAAAACCCCGGCATTACGGTGGAGCAGACCAGGCAATACATTACGGAATGGTTTGATGCTGTTGCGGCCAAATTTCCTGATTTGGAATACATTGACGTGGTGAACGAAGCGATTTGGGCCGGAGACAATTACCATTCTGGTTACGGAAAACCTGCTCAAGGTGCAAATGGCATCAGCACGGATGATACCGAATGCGGAGGCTCTTACATTATTGAAGCGCTCGGCGGCGACTCAATTGTGAATGGCAAGCACCAGTACAATTTTATCACAACGGCGTTTAAGATGGCCCGCGAACGCTGGCCGAAAGCGGTGCTGATTTACAATGACTACAATACTCTCACTTGGCAGATGAATGAAGGCATCGAACTTATCCAGACGATTGTCAAGAACGGTGCGCCGGTCGATGTTTATGGCCAGCAGGCGCACGATTGCAAGGGCATGAGCAAAACCGATTTTGAAAACAAGCTGACCAAGATCCATCAAGAAACGGGACTTCCGCTATTGATTTCGGAATACGACATTGGTGAAGCGGACGACGAGAAACAGAAAACCGACTATGCAAATCATATTCCCTTTATGTGGGAAACGCCGTGGATTGCAGGTATTACCATCTGGGGGTATATTGACGGGGCGACTTGGGCAGCGAATACCGGACTTATTAAGAATGGGCAGGATCGCGCAGCGATGACTTGGCTGAAGCAATACTTTGCGGAAAATTTGGACAAGGGACGCAATGAAGTGTCGTTCGATCCAGTGGAACCAGAATCGCAGAAACCTTTTAAAGGAATTGCTTCGGCGATTCCAGGGAAAATTGAAGCGGAAGATTTTGATATTCCGGGCGTCGGGAGCGGGAACGAGTCCTATAGCGATGATGCGGAAAATCACGGCGATTCGGATTATCGCGAAGGAACCGGTGTAGATCTTTATAAGAAGGCGACGGGTATCGTTGTCGGCTACAATGCCAAAGGCGACTGGCTTGAATGGACTGTGAATGTGCAGAAAGCCGGAACATATACTTTTTTTGCGGCTGTGGCTGCGGCGAATAGCGGTTCCAGTTTTCAACTCTCATTGGATGGCGTAAATATCTCTTCGGAAATCGCAGTGCCAGCGGCGTCTTCGGGCGAAGAAAATTACGAAGATTATAACAATGTTTCGGAAAATGTGGAACTCCCTGCGGGCGAACATATTCTGCGATTGACGGTGACGGGTGCATGGTTCGATTTGGACTACTTCACTTTTGTCGCTGGAGCCAATGCGGATGATCCGGAACCGATTCAAAAAGAAGAACCTTCGGCGATAGCTTCTGACAATCTGCATTTTGACGCTGCTCATGTTTTGGCGGACTATGATGTCTTTGATATGCAGGGAGTGCGTATGGGACGACTCAGCGCCTACGGCATTCACGAAGCGGTTCGTTTGGTCAAGGAAAGCGATTACTTGAAAAATCAAGGCGTCTATTACATCCGTTCCAGAAAGACAAATCAAATGAGGGCCGTTCGCATCGTCCGCTAATTTGGCAAGATTCCCATCTCTCACACCAAAGAACTCCGCAGAAATCCTGCGGAGTTTTTGGATGTTATGTCCTACACGGAAAAAACGGGAATGATGGACTGTCCTTTACCAAATACATACAAGTTAATTTTTTTTTCACGTCTGAACTTCTTTTCGCAAGGGAAACTCAGTTATTAGTTCCCAGTTCCCTGTTCCAACTCCCAACTCTTAACCGGTCCCTAGGCCTGTTGAAGGGCACTCGCCGCTGGTCGCTAATCACTACCAGCATTCGCTATTTCTCGTTCTTTGGAAAATCAGGTGTTCAAATGCGAAGGTGGACGGGATGCACTTTGCTGTATATTTTGCTGTTGTTTTTGTACCAGATTTTCTGCAATGCGAGTCACCTGTTCAAAGAGCCACATCCCCGTCATCGAATCTTCCCGGTAATCCGCTTCGCCATACATTTGAATCCGACGGTCTTGGCGGAGAGAGTCCACCTGGCGCATCGCTACCCGATCCTTTGCCGGATAAATGGCGTAAGTTACACCGCCCGATTGGTTCAAAATGCTGAACGCAGGCACGTCGGACGGTCCATCGGCAATGTAAATCATATTTTCAAAAGGAATCCGACGATTGCTTTTTTCTATTTGGGAATTGACGTCAATGCTATCGGGAAATTTATTGGAACCTTTATTTATTTCAAAAAGGTAGCGCGTTTTGGACGTGTTGTCCAGAGCCGTCGCAATCTGTGAAATCTCTCCCTCTTCCGCCGGTTTTCCGCTTTGCAAAAATCCGGGTTGAGCAGGCTCTTCAATAAATTCGCAGCCAAAAATGCCATCGACAAAAGGTGCCACAGCACTGCCCCGAATCGTTTCGGCAAATCCCGTGCTGACCACATAATGCTCCAGCTTGATTCCGGCTTTCTGAAATTTCTCGTCTTCTTCAATCCGTTTTTTGATGAGCGGGAAAAATTCTGGAAGCCCCGGAAAATATTCCAGCTCTTGCCCGCACTCCCGTAAGATTTTATTCGAAAGCCCTTTCATTTTTCCCGACTTGACGTAGGTTAAAATATGATTCAGGTACGATGTGTCCCGATTGACGTGGATTCCTCGGGCGGCGTAAAATCCGGGGAGCGCATTGACTTCTTTCCAAAACGCTGCGCCGTCTATCCCGAACCGTTTAAAAAGCGGAACCTGCATATAGTCCCGAATAAGGGTCTTGTCAAAATCCCAGACCATCGCGATGATGTTCTGTTCAAAGGGCCTTGCCGTTTCTGCCATTTTAAATCTCCGCGCGTTGGGAAAAATTACCGTTCGATAAAATAATCTTCTGGATTGATGGGTTCGCCGTCCATGCGAATTTCATAATGCAGTACGGAACCGGCAGTCCTGCCCGAACGCCCCGCAATGGCAATCGGTTCACCGCGCCGAACGGTTTCTCCTTGCTTGACAAGAACCCGGTCGAGGTGCGCATAGAATGTGCGAATCCGGTCGGAATGCTGGATTTTCAAGGTCTGGCCAAATCCTCGGTGGGCGCGGATTTCTATGACTTTGCCCGCTCCGGGCGCAATAACGGTGTCGCCCTCTTCTGCGAAAAAATCCACTCCGCGATGCGGCAGTTCCTGATCCGTAAAATGATCGAATACGATGCCAAAGCGATTGGTAATGTATGTCTTTTTTTTGAGCGGTCGTAAAACCGGAATCGCTTCTGCCAGATTTTTATTGTCGTTCAACGCCTTGCGGAATGCGGAATAAGTTTTATAAGTCTGAAAAAGCGCTTCTGTACGCTCTTGCCTGTAAACGGAATCCGACGAATCCGAAGATGTCGGCAAGGGAATGCCTCCGATTTTGTAAACGCTGTCCTGGTGGTTTGCCGTTCGAGTCAGATAATTTTCTGCGCTGTCGTTGTTTTCCTTCAGCGTTTTGATGTTCTGCCGAATCGACCGGTTCTGCGCTCGCAAATCCACCAGCGTGCCGTCGCTGACCTTTTCCCAAATTTGAAGCGGAGAAAAGAAAACGAAACCGCAAATGGCGACCAGGGCGGCGACAATCCAAAAAATCGGTTTCCACAGAGGGATCCGTTTCGATTTTACCTTGCCCGTTTTTTTCGAAAAGATGTGAAATTTCAGTTTTTTCAACGAACGTCCTAAAGATGAAAACCATTTTTCTCTTGTTTTTTCATGTCGCGAATCCGTTTGCGCATTTCCGAGATGCAGCCCACGAGCTCCACCACATCGGGATCGTTTTTGAGTTCATCCAAAGCGTCGTTTTCCAATGCGGGCAGCAGGCGTCGCCCCAAAGCTTCGTATTTGGATTTCAAACGCGATTCTTCGGTGGCGATGGACACTTTGTTCAGCATGGTACTGGCGCAATTCAAAGCACCGGATTTAATCTTGTTCCAAGTTTCGGTCATATTTTTCAAATCCTTTTTCCATTTTTCCCAATAAAATAATAGTTTTTAGCTTGAAAAAAATATGGAGATTTTTTTATGAGCCGTAGAGAACGCAGAAAAGCAAAGCAGGACGCCAAGCACTTTACTCCGCCGAAACGAAACAAAATGAGTTCCGCGGGCATCGCTATCCTTGCCGTCATTGTGGTCGTCGCTTGGATTGCTTTTGTCATGGTCAGGAATTAAGGAGAACTCATGAAATTTCAGATTGAAAAGACAAAATTTCTCGCCGCCCTGAATATGGTCATCGGAGCGGTGCCGAATAAAGCCACCATTCAAGTCCTGAATAATTTTTCCCTCCGGCTCGAAGGCAACTCGTTGGAAGTCTGCGCTACGGACTTGGATTTGGGAATTCGCGTTCGACTGGACGTTCAAGGGGAAATCGATGGCGCGGTCGTTGTCAATGCCCATAAGCTCTTGGATTTAGTCAAAAGCCTTATCGATCCGAAAATCGAAACCATTGCCGTCGAAGTTGTCGATTATCTGGTCACGATTCGCTGGAGCGAACGGGGCAAGGCTTCGATTACGGGATTTGACGTTAGCGATTTTCCGGTGCTTCCCGAGGTGGATGACGGTTCTTCGTTCCAGCTGGGAAAAAGCGAACTGGAATTTCTGGCCTCCAAAACGCTGTTTGCGATTTCTACGGACCCGACCCGCCTGAGCTTGCACGGGGCATTTATCGAAATCAAGGATGGCAAGCTGATTATGGTGGCGACGGACGGGCATCGTCTGGGAAAATCCTTCATCGATGTCGAAGACGCCGCGTTGGATAAAGGTGTCATCATTCCGCCCAAAGCCATGCAATACGCGTTGAAAAGCGTTTCTCCCGAAGCGGCTATCGAAGTCCGTATTTCGGACACCTACATTCTTTTTGCCAGCGAAGGCGTTCAGATTATTTCCAAGCTCATCGAAGGCCCGTATCCCAAATACGACGCGGTTATTCCGACCAATTTCCAACGGACGATTCAGGTCAATCGCACGGATCTGTATAATAAAATCACCACGGTGCTTTCCATGGCGAATATCCGCACTCGCATGATTCGCTTGCAAATCGACGGGAACCAGATGGAGCTGTCCGCCAACGACCCGAATGTGGGAGGCGATTCCACGGAAGCGATTTCCATTATGCACGAAGGCGAAGGCGTTTTCTGCATCGGTTTCAACGGGCAATACTTGCTCGAAGTTCTGAAGCTTTGCCAGAGCGACGATGTCGTTTTAAAGATGAACGGTCCTGTTGCGGCGAGCATCATCGAGCCTGTCGGTTCCGACATGAACAGCATGTTTCTGTTGATGCCGCTCCGCCTCGTGGAGTAAGCACTTACTGTAATCCTTTGGCTCCTTCGATAATCCAATCGCAAAGAGAACGGATTTCGTTGTAATTCGGCAGGAACCGGTGCGGATTTTCTCGCCGGACGCGTTCTGTAAATTGATGCCAGACGTGCTCGTTCTTGCCGTTCAAACCGAGATGCTGCTCGATGGCTCCTCGGGTCCAGACCCAGATTCCGATATCGGCCAATTTCCGATGGATGTTTTTTAAAGGTTTTTGCGCTTCGGGCAGAGCGGCCATCATGGCATAAGCTTCACTTGCACTGACCCGCGATTTTTTGCTGACCGGGATTCCATGGACCAGGCGGATGTGTTCCTGCAAGGCGAGCTCCCGAAACAGGGATTTACAGTATTCCACATCCGGATCGTCGCGAGAGATGAATCCATCTTGTTGGGCATTGTTGAACGCGTAATCCAAATCGACAATCGCCCGGACGGGCAAATCCATGGCCGACAGTACTTGCATACTTTTTCGGGTATTGCTGACCCCGCCTTGATGAACCAGAGCACAACGGATCAGAGCAAAAGAGAGTCCCGTCATTTTTTCAAACAGTGTAGGCAAAACCCGCCATTCCGTTTTTCCTTCGGTCAAAAGAACGTAGTCCGCAAAAAGCAGTTCGTTGGAATTGGACAGGGAAAAAAGCATTTGCAGCTGCGCTTGCGCATCGTTAATCACCGAATGTACGGCGTCTTCCATCCGGCGGCGCATAAAAGTCCCGCGTTCCTTGTTTTTGCGAATCAGAAGGGACGTGCTGACATCTTCACTCGTTACCATCTGCGCGGAATGCGTGGCAAATACAACCTGATATCCCTCGTTGGAAAGATTTTTTAAGGCGACCCGCACCAGCTCGACCGCCTGTGGATGCAAAAAAAGTTCTGGAGAATCGATGAGCAAAAGAGTTCGGCTCAAGTAGTGATTGTGATGGTGCTTTTTCACTTGGTCCAAGTAACGGATAAGTGCCATCTGAATCGCTCGTTTGGAACCGGCGCCCATCAACTGAATGTCCCGTTCAAAGCCGTCGTCCTCGTCGAAAACGTTCAGCTGCGCCGAAGAAAGGAAGGTGTCGAGGGTCGGGGCCGGAATATCCAGCCGAACATTGACCGATGGGAAAAGCGGACGCAGCTTCTGATTGATTCCGCGTTCAAAAAGTTTAAACTCCTCGGCTCGGGAATCGCTTTGCGCATCGAGCAGCGTACTGAATTTTTGTATCAACTCGTTGAATTCTTTGCCCAGTCGTCGCTCTAACGGCTTGAAAATTTCATTCAACAGTTTGGCAAAAGCCTTGTCGCCTTCAAAATCCCAAATTTGAATCGGCGGCGGGAAAATTCGGGAAAAAGCTTCTTCAAAACCGAAAGGCGCTTTTACCCATTCGCCGCGCCCGTTCGCCCCTTGCCAATCCAAAACCCAAAATTCCACGTCGGCGGAATTTTCTCCCGGAAGTTTTTGAGATCTCTGCACGCGCACTTTGCCGTCTTTTACAAAAGGCGTAATCACTTTGCGCTCGTCTTCTTCCAGCTTGCCGAGAATCGTTTCGGAAACGCCGGCAAAAAGTCCTTCGGCTTCGACAGGCTGGCTGGGATTGTCGAAATAGGAATTGTTCAGCGACGATCGAAACAGAAGCCAACGAATCCCCATCAGGATATTTGTTTTGCCTGCATTATTGTAACCGATTAAAGCCGTAAAATCGCTGAGAGGAAAAGTCTCTTCTCGGATGGAACGGAGATTGCGAATAGTAATGGATTTCAGCTGTAGCGATTCTTGCATATTGGTAAATTACACAAAATCGGCGCCAATGCGCAAACATATTATTATGGGCGGCTTTAAAAATCCATTTTCAAAAAATCGGTTGCCGAACTAGTCGAAGCATGGTTGGTGCCCTTCGATTAGTTCGACAAGCTCACTAACCAAAACTCAGGAACCGCCGGTTGGTGAGCCTGCCGAAGCATTCACCAAAGCCATTTTTAGAGGAGCACGATGGAATACGATAATGGGCTGCGTCTTGAACGCTGCCCTCGTTCAAAATCCGAAATTCAAAAAGGGGTTCCCGTCAATCGGGCAAGTCGTTCAGGACGCTGTCCGGCCCCAGCACGAAAAGGATGTCGTTTTCCTTGATCTGGTAATCCGCCAAGTTGCCGATAAGCGCGTGAGGTTGCAGCGGATCCCGAATCGCGATAATCTGAATGCCGTATTTGGCGGTGAGCGCCAGTTCTTTTAGAGTTTTGTCCTTGAACTTTTTCGGGCATACGATTTCGATTATCGAGAATCCTTCCAGAAAAGGCAAGCGGTCGAGCATATTCGGGTGAATCAAGCGTTCCGCCAAGGATATCGCCATGTCCCTTTCTGGCTGGAAAATATCCGAAACCCCGAAGCGTTCCAGAATAGAAGTGTGCTGGGAACTGGAACTTTTGGCAATGATGTGTTTGACACCTAATTCCTTCAAATTCAGAATGGTCAAAAGGGAGGCTTCCAGGTCGGCTCCGATGCAGCAAATTACTGCGTCCACTTTGGTCACGGGAAGGGCCGAAAGCTGCGCTTTGCGAGTCGTGTCGGCGACGACGGCCTGCGCTACGTTCTGGGTGATATCTTGCACTTTTTCGGGAGTATTGTCGACGGCAAGGACTTCGCAGCCGAGACTTGTCAAATGATTGGCCAGGAAAATTCCCGTATTGCCTAGCCCGATGATGATAAATTGTTTTTTGGCCATATTAACCTACCATAATGTCTTCTTCCGCATACCAGGCACCGCCTTCTTTCTTTTGAATCACTGCGGAAATCAGGAAGAGCGCGCCCATACGCCCGACGAACATAAAAATACAAACAAAAATCCGGCCAAAGATGGAAAGCTCCGGAGTTAGCCCCAACGAAAGTCCGCAAGTAGAAAGCGCACTGGTCACTTCAAAAAAGACAACCAGCAAGTGCGACGGCGACGACCCGACCGATGTCCCGGGAAATTCCGTCAACAGCAGAACCAAGGTTCCCACGAACGTCAAAATAATATAGACGATAACGACCCGAATCGCTTTGCCTACGGTTTCTTCGGGGATTGTCCGCCCTAAAATTTGAGTCCGTTCCCGCCCAAACAAGCGGTTGATTCCGAGAATCGCAATTACCGCCGCCGTCGTCGTTTTGACGCCTCCGCCGCAACTGCCGGGACTCGCCCCGATGAACATGCAGATAATTAAAATGATTACGCTGGTCTCCCGCAGCGAAAGCATGTCGAAACTGTTGAATCCCGCTGTTCGGGAAGAGAATGCGATAAACGCCGAGGATTGCAATTTTTGCCCAAAACTTAGACTGGAAAAAGCGCCATTCCATTCCAAAGCGAAAATCGAAAAGAGCTCAATCAAGGATATAATCGCCGTCGAGAGCAGGACGATTTTGGAATGCAACGAGATTTTTTGAATTGCCCGCGTCGAAAAATTGAAAAGATTCTTGATTTCCGACATTGCCAAAAAGCCGACGCCCCCCGAAAGAACCATCAGCATTATCACCGTGTTCACTACAGGATTGAACTGGTAGTCCGTCAAAGAATTGGCGAACGGTGAAAATCCCGCATTGCAGAATGCGCTCACGGAATGAAACACCGCATAGAGGATGCGTTCGTCTAAAGGAAGGTCGCCGAACTGGGTAAACAGGGAGGCCGTCCCTAGCCCTTCGAGAACAAAGGTAAACGGCAAAATCGCAATCAGAATTTTTTTAGGTTCTATGTCTTCTTGCGAAGTGAATCCCGACTTGAAAAGAGCCTGCTGATTGAATCCGGGTCGGATTCCCGAAAAAAGCAAAATCGCCGTTGAAAACGTCATGATTCCCAAACCGCCGACCTGAATAAGCGCGGCCAGAATCCAGAGTCCTGTATAAGAGAGGACGTTGCCGATGTCGATGACGGAAAGCCCCGTCACGCAAACCGCCGAAGTCGCCGTAAAAAAAGCATCCACAAAAGAGAGTTCCTGCTTCAGCGAAAACGGGCATTTTAAAAGAATGGTTCCCAGGACGATCAGGATGAGATAACCCCGAATCAAAAAGATCATCGGATTGGATGATTTCTTTTTGACGACGGTTCCTGCCGTCGGGATGTCTTTATAGCGCGAAAGTATCATTTCTCGCCCCAATTTAACTAACTTTCGGCGCACTATGGCGAAATTGCGTTCCATTTTAATGCTGCTTGCGATTCTTTTAGGCGTTTTGCTGCCGCAAGCGCATATTCTTTCTCCTCTGATGCCATTTTTCATCGGCCTGATGATGGCTTTGACTTTTGTTTCTAAAGTGCCTCCGCAAAAACACGGTTACACTTTTAAAATCGAACTCCGGGCGCTCTTGATGGGAATTTTCCTGTGCGGCTGTCTGCTTGGCATGAAAAAATTTTTCGGGCTTTCGCTTCCCATCGTACTGGGCGGCATGTTGATTTGCTTGTGTCCGCCGGCGAACTCGGCGCCTGTCATGACCAAAATGCTCGGTGGCAATCCCATTCTCGCTCTCAAAATTTTTCTGGTCGGAAGCATCTTCGCCTGTTTTTCGATTCCTCTGATTTTCGGCTACTTTTGCCCGCCACCCGTCGGTATGGAACATCTGGATTTCATGGGGCTTTCCAAAACGATTTTCAATTCAATCCAGCCGATTATCACCATTCCTTTGGCTATTGCGCTTGGGCTTCGCAGTTTTTACCCCGAAGTCGCCGACAAAATCGAAAAGCTCCAAAAATACACGATGTTCATCTGGATTTTCAATGTCTTCATTCTGCTTTCCAAAGCGAGCTACGATGTCCGGGCGATGGGAGTCCAGAAATTGTGGGAAGCCGGCGACTTTCAAAAGACAGCCCTGCTTTCCCTTTCCCTGTGCGTTCTGCTCTTTTTTCTGGGTTGGGTATGCGAACGGAAGTCACATCCGATTGAAGGCTCGCAAAGCATGGGACAAAAAAATACGATGCTCGTCATTTGGCTTGCCCAACTTTATGCGGGACCCATTGCCGCTCTTTGCCCGACATTTTATGTCGTATGGCAAAATCTGGTTTTAAGCTGGATGAGCCGAGGGAAAAGAAGTCCGCGAGAGGTTGGGAGTGCCCAAAGAACATAGGGATAGTGGCATCAAATCGTAAACGCGATTGCCCTAAAGCACATTCTACTAAAATAAAAACCGCCGGTATTTGCCTGCGGTCTTTGTGAAATCTTGGGATTTACTGGATTTCCAGCTTGTGCGGTTGTGCGCTCTGCTTCTTGACGAATTTGAAAGACAGAATGCCATCTTCCAAAAAGGCGTCGATATTTTCCAGATTCAAATCCTCGGACAATTTGAACGCCCGTTCGAACTTGATTTCGGATGTGGCTTTTTTGCGAACGGCTCGAACAGAAAGCGTATTGCCCTGCACATCGACGTCGATATCGCTCTTTTTTACGCCGGGAAGTTCTACTTCCAAAGTGTAGATTCCGCCCTTTTCCGAAACGGAAGCGTGCGGCGAGCAAGTATCGCAGGATTTGACGTCTTCATTGAGCGAATCGAACCAGTCGTTCAATCCAAAGATATTTGTAGGAAGCATCTTGGTCAGTAACATATTCATCTCCTTTTTTCAATTTTCACTTTTAATCGATTGCTTACTTGATTGCGATTTTGCGTTTTTCTTCCGCCGGTTTCTTCGACAGTCTGAAGCTCAAAACGCCGTCTTCAAAAGCCGCTTCCGCTGTAGAAGGATCCAAGTCTTTGGCGAGCTTGAAGGTGCGCTCGTAAGACGCCTGCGAGGTTTCCGTTTTGCGAACCGCCTTGATGGAAAGCGAATCGCCCTCAACATGGACGTCGATGTTTTCCTTTTTGACGCCGGGAAGATCGATTTCCAACGTATAGACGCCATCTTTTTCGACGACCGCAGCACGAGGCAGATTGGCGTTATCGCCATTAAAAGCGTCCATAAAGCGATCCAGTCCAAAGAAACGAGTCGGAATGATTTGTGTGTTGTACATAGTGTATCTCCTTTTTTTTGTTTTCGTTCCTGTTAAAAGCAAAAGCCGTGCCAAACAAAGCCGGTTCGCTAAAATCAAATGGATTCGCCGAAAAGAAAGGCGCGGATATTTCAAAATGGCACAAAAGGTTTCAAAACGAAATGATGAATTGATTCGTTTTGAAATTTCACTGGGAGCTGACTTCTCATTTTTTTCGCTTCTCGCCAAGACGATTGCGCAAAAGCAAAACGGCTGGAAGTCGTTTCTCTTGTGTACAAACCGAAATTCAAGGTTAGGGATTAGAGAGAAGTGATTAGCGACTAGGGATTAGAAGTTGGGGGCCTTCGACCAGTTCGACAAGCGGTTACCGAGCTTGCCGAGGTGCACTAACTAGCGGATTCTGAGCCTGCCCGAAGGGCAGGGACCGGTTGGGAGTTGGAACTGATAATTGAGTGAAAGAAAAAGCCCCGCTTGAAGAAGTTCACCTTCTCGTAACGTAACACATCTTATTCCGCCCCAGAATCCAAAATTTCCCACAGCAAAGCGTGGCGGGGGATAGGGTGAAGGGAAAAGGGGCTGCCCATGAGTCTTAAGAGTTTTACTCTTTTAGACGAATTGTCCCTGGAAGGGAGCCTTCGCAAAAGCGTGCAAGGCGAACGTTGCGCCGCAAGCTTGCTTGAAGGCATTACTGAGCCGCAGCCGCGGACGCAACGCGTCAACTCAGAAGCCCCCTTATCCCTTCCGCCAGCCGCGGCGCTGCACAATTCGCCTAAAGGAAGCGGAGCTTCCAAGGCTCATGGGAAAGCGAGCACCTCGCACTCTGCGAGAAAAAATTCATCTTGTGAAAAGAAATTCTTGTTTTGAAGAAAAAAATTTAATTAAGAGTATTTGGTGGAAGATTATCCATAATTCCCAAATCAAAAAAAGCCCCGCAGAATTTCCGCAGGGCTTTTGCTGTTTTAATGGAAGGCTACACGAAATTGTATTCTTCCGTAATGTCTTCGTCCTTGTCGTTGAACATGTAGAACTGGCTCGGATACATCTTGTCGTCTTCGACCAGTTCCAGCTGGAGTTCGTGCTTGTATTCCAGGTAGTGGAACATCCGCGCCATGTCTTTGCAAAGGAGATCCACCATTTCGGAACTGACGACCATTTTGACCTTTTTGAGCTTGCCTTTGGAGCGGGCGCGCGAGAGCCAGCGGTCGATGGCGGAAAGGGTCGTTTCCAAACGGAAAACGTGTCCTGTTCCGCGGCAAATCGGGCAGACATGGGTCTTTTCGGTCATCAGGTTGGTGCGCACGCGCTTGCGGGTCACTTCCATCAGGCCGAATTGCGAAAGCGGCGTCGGCGTAATCGGAGCCTTGTCCTTGCGAATGGCCTTGCGGAATTCCTGGTAAATCGCGTCGCGGTTTTCCTGAAGTTCCATGTCGATAAAGTCGATGACGACCAGTCCGCCGATGTCGCGCAGGCGAAGCTGCTTGGCGATTTCGTAGCAGGCGTCGATGTTGGTTTCAAAGATGATTTTTTCCTGATCCTTGCCGTAAACTTTGGGACCCGTGTTCACGTCGATGGCGACGAGTGCTTCGGTCTGGTCAATCACCAGGTTGCCGCCGTGGGGAAGCGGGACGGAGCGTTGCAGGGAACGGGCGTAGTCGTCTTCGATTTTGAAATATTCGAACAGGCTTTCTTTGGAAGTCCAGAGTTTGACCTTGTTGATTTTGTCGGAGGACAGCTTTTGCAGCTCCTTGCGAATCGCGATGTATTCGTCGCGGTCATCGACATAGACGTAATCCGTGTTGTCGCTAAAGTACTCGCGAATGGTCTGGGCCACGGAGTCGGATTCTTTGAAAATGCAGGTCTCGGCGGGCTGGTTTTCGAAATTGGTTTTGGTTTCTTCCCACTTGGCTTCCAGTTCGCGCATCTGCTTGGAAATTTCCAATTCGCTTTCAGAGAGTCCGTTGGTGCGGACGATGTAGCCGACATCCGGTCCTTTCAGGCGGCGCACGACCTTTTTGAATTCCCGGCGCTTTTTGGGGTCGCGTTCCCGCTTGGAAACGCCGATAAAGTTGGTGTTCGGCATGCAGACGAGAAAACGACCGGCAAAGCTCAGGTGCGTTGTCAAACGGGCACCCTTGGTGCTGATGGGCTCCTTGACCACTTGAACCATAATCTCCTGTCCTTCGTGGAGAATCTGGTCGATGGAAAGTTCCTCGCCCACGGCTTCGTCGTCGTCCTTGTCCCCATATTCTCGGGAAAGGAGGATGTTGCGGTCGATTGCGTCTTCCTGATGAAGAAAACCGGCCTTTTCAAGCCCGATGTCGATAAATGCGGCCTTTAGCGCCGGAAGTACTTTTTGCACGACCCCCTTGTAGATATTGCCGAGGACACGATTGGATTCTGCGCTTTCCACAACCAGTTCAGCGAGATCTCCACCTTCCATCACGGCAATTCTCTTTTCATAGGGCGTCATGCTGATCAAAATGCCGCGCTTTGAATTTTGGATAGCCATTAAAACTCCTAAAAACAAAAAAATCTTTGGGCTTTTGAACAAAGCCCACTGAAATGCAGAAATATAGAATTTCTTTAAAGATGCCTTGGTGATGTCGGGCGAGTCGCATTGAAAAAAGAGACTTTTGGTCTTCTTGGCTCCGGCATTTTAAAATAGGCGATTGAAAGACTCAAAGGGGTCACCGTCTTTGGGGGACTTATTTGAACAAATAGATTCTATATTTCCCATCATGGCTGCCTCTAAAAATTCATTTTCTTGTCGTTTTATTCTTTGCCATGACGGCTCTTGTCGCTTGCGCCTTGACTGGCTTGGCGAAGCATCGCTCTGTCGCTCGCGATTTTTTTCACCGAAGATTTTGAGGTAGCCGAATGAAAAAGTTGTATCACGATCGGGAAAAATGCCTGGAATGCGCGGGCTGCGTCGGAGTGTGCGCATCGATGGCTCTGGATATGTTTGGCCTGGATTTGCAAATCGATGATGCGAAATGCGTGCGCTGCGGTTTGTGCTGCAAGGCGTGCCCGGCGGGAGCGCTGACGCTGCGGGAGGTCGAAGAATGAAAAAGTCTTCTTATGATGTGCTGGTTATCGGTGCGGGCCCTGGCGGGAGCGTTGCGGCAAGGAATTTGGCAAAGCAGGGCTTTTCGGTTTTGCTGATTGAAAAGCGGGAAAAAATCGGTTATCCTGTGCGTTGCGGTGAAGCCAGCACCAAATTGGAACGTCTCCAGGAAGAATTCGGCCCGATTGAACCGGACTGCATCGAAACGGAATTGAACGGGCTCTATGTTTACGGTCCGGGCGGTGTGGAACTCGACTGCAAAATGCCGGGCGTCGGCGTGATGCTGAACCGCGAAAAATTTGACCCGTGGCTTGCGCATTTGGCCGAGGAAGACGGCGCGGAAGTCGAGACGAACGCTCGGGCTTCTGCGGTGGGCGAAGTGCAGAACGGCTATCGTACAGTAACCGTGGAAACCTCCCGAGGAACCGAATTCATCCAAGCGAAAATGGTCATCGCCGCCGACGGCGTGGAAAGCCGCATCGGGCGCATGGTCGGCTTGAACACCCTCCAGAAACCGGCGACGACTTGCACCGGCGTCGATATTCAAGTCGAAGGGATTTTGACAAAGCCCGATTACCTCACCTTTTGGCAGGGCGTCGATTACATTAACGACGGCTATATCTGGAGTTTTCCGAAAGAGAAAAGCAACGTGACGAATTTCGGTGCTGGCTTTTTGATTTCGACAAAATCCGACAAGTGCATAGAAGAAGTGGCGTTCGACTGGCTGAAAAAATTGTTCCCGAATGCGAAAGTCGTAGAAAATCACGTAGTTGGCGGACTCATTCCCGTTTCCGGCAATTTGGAACGGACTGTCAAAGACCGCTTCTTGCTTGTCGGCGACGCGGCGCACCATACAAATCCCTTGACGGGCGGCGGCATTGCGACGGCGATGCGCGCGGGGCTTTTAGCTTCGGCGGTCGTGGGCGACGGGCTTCGCGCGGGGGAACTTTCAGAATCGTCCTTGCGCCTCTACGAAAAACTTTGCCGCGAAAACTTTGGGCAAAAGCACTTGCGGTTGATGAAGTTCCGCCGCTTTTTGCTGTCCCAGACCCGCGACGACCAGATTCGCGTGTATAAACTGATCCGGTCCTATCTCCAGTCGGGCAAAAAATTCATATTCGGAATGCCGTTGGAACTGGCCAAATACGCGTTTCGTTACCTGAAGTTCCATTGACCCTCATTGGCGGGAGTTCTTTTTTGGGCGTGCCCCGCTTTCGCGGGTCGGGCTATATTGCTCCAAGGCAAAAGCCTTTCCGCAACGGAGCCGCAAGCGTCTCCGCCCATCCGGGTAACTATCCCTCACGCAAAATTCGGGCGGGGGAATGCGCCACTCTTGTGAACCTGTCGCCCTTCGATTGGTTCGACAAGCGGTTGCTGAACCCGTCAAAGCATGGTTGCTGAGCCCATCGAAGCACGCCAACCAACGGTTGCTGAGCCTGCCGAAGGGCAGGGACCGTCAGTCGAAGCATCGCCGAAGCTGTTTTAGCGAATTCCTTTACAAAAAAAGCCCGCCATGCAGACGAGCTTCCTAAAATAGCGGCTCTGGTTACAGGAACCAGTAGGTCGCGCCAATGGACAGGCGCAGGTTTTGAACATCCGGGGAATAAGAATAGTCTTCTTCTTCGTAATCTTCCGCAATAGAGGTGAGGCCCAGCATCAAGCGGAAATTGACGTCCAAATTGGGAATGACGGACCAGCCAGCACCCAAAGCGAGGCCGAATTCAAAGGTGCTTATATAGTCGTCGAGATCTGCTGTAACCTCTACGTCGCCGACTTCCTCTTCGATTTCGGAGGACAAGTTGAATGCGAAGGTGGGACCTGCTTCCAAATAGAATTGCGGAATTGGGGTCACGCGGGCCAAAACGGGAATTTCCAAATACCATTGGCGAACGGTTGCGTCGTCTTCGGAAACACGGCGGAGGGCGATGTCGATTTCAGGAGTGACGGCGAATACGGGAAGAATTTCGATCCCGCCCGTAAGACCGGCGTTAAATCCGAATCCCCAAGGGATGTCTTCGGTGTCATCTCCCCACCAGGTTCCGAATGTTCCGGCGGCTCGGGCGCCGAAATGAAATTCTCCGCCGGCAAAGGACAGGGTCGCTGCTACAGCGACCAGGGCGAAAATTTTGAAAATGCGGTTCATTGTTTTCCTTCTGTTTGTGAATTGTTGATTTAGAATCCATTGTTGAAAATAAATGTAGTAAAGCGTAAACAAAAGCGGACCAATTTCTTTCTTTCTTTTTACAAAAATCTCTTCTAAAAAATCGATCCCATCGAAAATCGGTTGCTTTAGAGTAACTTGTTGTCAGCTATCAGTTGTTAGTTTCCAGTTGTCAGTCCGAATTGTCTATCTGGCCACTATCCACTATTTACGGATCACTTTTCCTTTCGCCTGGTTTTCTGAACTTAGGTTAGTGCGCTTCGACCGGTTTGACAACCGGTCCCTGCCCTTCGATAAACTCAGGGACCGCCGGTTGCTGAGCTGGTCGATGCACAGAGAACCAAACGCCGTCGTTGCCCGATTTACAGCGCAAATGCCGTTTTGTAAACGGCATTTTAAGAAATTTTCTATCTTTGGGGAAAATTTAAAACTTTGCAAAGGTGACTTATGGCAAAAAAAGAACCGTCCAAGAAACATTCCGAAGTTCTGGAAAATACTGTCCAGGCTTTCAAGAACGCTTTTGATAATCACATTCACCATTCTCTTGCCCGTGATGAACACACGGTGACAAAACACGAAAAATTTTTGGCCGTGGCATATGCTGTGCGCGACCGCCTGATCGATCGCTGGATCAAGACGCAGGAAACCTATTACGAAAAGGACGTCAAGCGCGTTTACTACCTGTCTCTGGAATTTTTGATTGGCCGAACCCTGGGCAATTCCGTTTTGAATTTGGATGTGGAAAGCGCTGTGGAAGAAGCGGTTGCCGAACTGGGCATGACCCTTGAAGAACTTCGCGAAGAAGAAGTGGACGCGGGGCTTGGCAACGGCGGACTTGGCCGCTTGGCCGCTTGCTTCCTCGATTCGATGGCGACTTTGGAACTCCCGGCGACGGGTATGGGCATTCGCTATGAATACGGCATGTTCAACCAGAAGATTAAAGACGGCCAGCAGGAAGAACTGCCGGACAACTGGCTTCGCCTGCCGAACCCGTGGGAAATCGCTCGCCCGGCCAATGCGATTAAGGTGCCGTTCGGCGGTTACGTGGTGACCTGGACGGACGACAAAGGCAAGCTTCGCAACCGTTGGGAAACGAAGGATTACGTGCTGGCTCTGCCGTATGACACGCCGATTCCCGGCTACCGCAATAACACGGTGAACAACCTCCGTCTTTGGAGTGCGCAGAGTGCCGACGAATTCGGACTTGCCTATTTTAATAATGGCGACTACTTGGCCGCAGTCCAGGATATGGAGCTTTCGGAAACGATTTCGAAGGTCTTGTACCCGAACGATTCCTCCGTGAACGGAAAAATCTTGCGCTTGCGCCAGCAGTATTTCCTTTGCGCCGCTTCTTTGCAGGACATTGTCCGCCGTTTCAAAAAGTTGCATGACGGCGAATGGAAGCTTTTCCCGGACAAGGTCGCCATCCAGTTGAACGATACGCATCCGGCGATTTCCATTGCGGAACTGATGCGCATTCTTTTGGACGACGAAAGCTTGGAATGGGACGAAGCTTGGGACATCGTGACGCATACCTTTGCTTACACGAACCACACGCTCATGCCCGAAGCTTTGGAAAAGTGGCCGGTGAGCTTCTTTGAAAAGCTTCTGCCGCGTCATTTGCAGATTATTTACGAAATTAACGCTCGCTTCCTTGCAAAGGTTTCCCTCAAGTGGCCGGGCGACACGGCGCGCCTTTCCCGGATGTCTCTGATTCAGGAAGGCGGAGAAAAGATGATTCGCATGGCTTACCTTTCCATTGTGGGTTCCTATGCGGTGAACGGCGTGGCGGCTCTCCACAGCGATCTTTTGAAAACGAGCCTCTTCAAGGACTTCTTCGAGTTCTGGCCGGAAAAGTTCAACAACAAGACGAACGGCGTGACGCCGCGGCGTTGGGTGCGCAAGGCGAATCCGGCGATGTCCGCTCTGGTTTCTTCTAAAATCGGCGACAACTGGGTCAAGGATTTCAGCGAAATCAAAAAGCTCGAAAAGTTTGCCGAAGATGCCAAGTTCCGCAAGGAATTTATGGCGGTCAAATTGGAAAACAAGAAGCGTCTGGCGGCGTATCTCAAGCAAACGCAAAATGTGGATGTCAATGTGAACACCCTCTTCGACATTCAGGTCAAGCGCATTCACGAATACAAACGCCAGCTGTTGAATATTCTCCACGTCATTCACCTTTACCTCCAAATCAAGGACGGCAAGAAGGTGACGCCCCGCACCGTGATGATTGGTGGCAAGTCCGCTCCGGGCTACTGGATGGCCAAGCAGATTATTCGCCTTGCCAACGCCGTGGGCGCTATTATCGACAGCGATCCGGATTGCAAGGGCAAGCTCCAGATGATTTTCTTGGAAAATTACCGCGTGAGCTTCGCCGAAAAAATCATTCCGGCTGCCGACCTTTCCGAACAGATTTCGACTTCCGGAACGGAAGCTTCTGGTACGGGCAATATGAAGTTCGCCATGAACGGCGCGCTGACGATTGGCACTCTCGACGGCGCCAACGTGGAAATGCGCGAAGAGATTGGCGCGGACAATTTCTTCCTCTTCGGCCTTACCGTCGAAGATGTCCAGGAACTTTTGGCGAAGGGATACCGTCCGCGCGACTTCTACGAAAAGGACGACGATCTGCGTCGCGTGCTGGATCTCATCAACAGCGGATTCTTCTGCCCGGACCATCCGGAAACCTTCCGCCCGATTGTGGAAAAGCTCCTTTCGAGCGATCCGTTCCTGCTGCTTGCGGACTTCCGCTCCTATGTCGAATGTCAGGAAAAAGTCGCTAAGGCTTATGCGGATAAGGACAAGTGGGCGAAAATGGCGATTCTCAACGCCGCTCGCATGGGCAAGTTCAGTTCGGACCGCACCATCGAACAGTATGCCAAGGAAATTTGGCAAACCAAAGCCTGTCCGATTTCTATCAAGTAAGCCGGCTTTTAAAAAAGGCAGCGGTTAATCCGAAAATTTTAGGCGAAAGCGCGTTAGTGCTTTTGCCTTTTTTTATCTTTGTTACACCTTTAAAAAAGGATTTCCCGGATGCAAGATCGATTCATAGTTACAGGAACCTTTACGGACGACCCGTTTGCGATAGATATGGCGCAGTATATCGGGCTTCGCGAAGATATTTCCGATACCGTTTCGCTCAAAACTTATGCGAATACCGAATTCTGTCCGCGTTACATGCTGGATGTTTTCGACGATGAAAATATCGGCAAGCGCTTGGAAGGCAAGATTGTGCTCATCTGCTCGTCCACTACCCACGAGTGGAGCCGCAACGATCTTGCTATGCGCGCTTGTATTCTAGCCCGTGCTGCCAAAGAGAACGGAGCTAAAAGCGTTGTTTTGATTGAACCGGATTTGTTTTACAGTGCACAGGATCGCGGCGCTCATCGCTTTGGCGATTTGGAAAAGGACCGCCCGCTTTCGGACTTGAAAAAGTTTGACGGCCAGCCGTTCACCGCCCTCCTTTACGCCCAGCTTCTCAAAACTTCCGGTGTAGATGCTGTGGTGACGGTGCACAACCATTCGGTCAAGGTCCAGAATCTTTACGGCGATATTTTCGGCGGGCATTTCCACAACATGATACCGACGGAAGTGTATGCGCATTACATCAAGACGTCGAATTTTGTCCAGACCGGCAAAGACGGCGACAATCTGGTCATCGTTGCTCCGGATAAAGGGGCGACTCCGTTTGTGAATGCGATGTTCGACGCTTTGGAATTGCCGAAGTGCAAACGCGTCATTATGAGCAAGGTGCGTTCCGGCGAACGGGAAGTCAGCATGTCGCTTTCTCCGGATAGCGAAGTGCAACTGGATTACCTGAAAGGCAAGGATGTCATCGTGTTCGACGATATGGTTCGCACGGGTTCGACGATTGTCCGTTGCTGCGACTACTTGAAGACCGGCAAACCGAATCGGGTCTGCTTCTGCGTTTCGCATTTTAATTCCAGCCCGGAAGCCCGTGAAAAGCTGAACAGTCCGGCTATCGACGAAATTTTGACGACGAATACTTTGCCCGATATTACGAACCGGGATTGCCAAGGCCGCTTGCGCCACAAGCTTACCGTCCTGAAAATCGCCAAGTGGATGTCTCGCTATGTCATGCGCCTCTACGGTGAAGACGATGGCCGTTACAGCAAGAATTTCTACAAGGTCGATATGAGTTCCAAGAACCCGCGTTGGCCGCCTCCGCACTTGTATTGATCAAAGTCGAAAAATCGGTTGCGATTCGTCGCGCCGATACGACTTCAAGGTCGCAAAGGATTTTTTCCTTTAAAAAGACCGTCGTATTTGTGGCGGCCTTTTTTTGTTGCCGACAACTTGAAGAGGAAACTTTTTGTTTTCAGATTTTCCGTTGTAGAACGGAGAGCCTATTCTGCGCAGGATGACGTTCGCGTTTTTTTAGTTTGCGGATTTGTGAATCTAGTCGCTGCGTTTATTTTACAAAGCGAAAGTGCCGCACTATTTCGACTTTAGGCGTTTCATCGTCTTTTTCTAGAATGGGAATTGGATATGACCGTTCTTTTTTTATTTTTTAGTCCCCTTCATTATAAAGGAATCGCGATGGCAGAAAAAAATGTTTTCGATACGGCTATGCCGCATGCGGCTATCGATAAATTTGTCGCTCCCGTTCAGCGCTTTTTAAAAGTGGAATCGACGGCGGGCATTGGCTTAATTGTTGTAACGTTTTTGGCTCTTCTGTGGGCGAACCTGTCTCCGGAATCCTACAGTGCTTTTTGGAACCTGCCCTTTAATTTTACTATAGGTCCGTGGAGCATCGACAAGGCTTTGCACGGTCATGTTCCGACCATCGGCTGGTTTGTGAACGACGCCCTGATGACGATTTTCTTTTTTTCCGTCGGGCTGGAAGTCAAAGGAGAAATCGTGCAGGGGGAACTCCATGACGTGCGCAAGGCTCTTTTGCCGATTCTGGCTGCCGTCGGCGGGATGATTTTTCCTGCGATTATCTATTTGTTGATTTGCCCTCCCGCAGCGCACCACGGCTGGGGAATTCCGATGGCGACGGATATTGCGTTTACGGTCGGTTGCATGGCTTTGCTCGGCTCTCGCATTCCGCATGGACTTCGGGTCATGATTCTGACTTTGGCGATTGCCGATGATATCGGATCGATTATCGTCGTGGCTGTCGGATACTCCAGTGGTGTGCAGTGGAGTGCCCTAGCGATCGCCGCCATATTCCTTTTCTTGACTTGGCTCTCCTTTAAGGTCGGCATCCGCAATTTCTTTGTGCATGGGGTTCTGGCTTTGATCTCCTGGTTCTGCTTTGTGCAAAGCGGTGTGCATCCGACGATTTGCGGTGTGATTATCGGGCTTTTGACTCCAGTGACGCCGATGGTCGCCAAGACCTACATGGACAAGCTTATTGTGACTGTGGGGGACGCGGTCAAGGCGAATCGCCCGATGACAAACGATCAGCGCAAAGAAGTTCTGGATATGCTGGAACGGACTTCTCGCGAGAGCGGTTCTTTGCAGGGACGCTTGAATACGCACTTGCAGCCCTGGGTGAATTTTGTGATTATGCCGCTTTTCGCTTTGGCAAATGCGGGCGTTGTGATTGAACCGGGCGCAATCAGTGCTGTCACTTTGTCCGTTGCCTTGGGACTTTTAATCGGCAAGCCGCTGGGCATATTCCTTGTGTCCTTTGCGGCGATTAAAGCGAAGATTTGCAAATTGCCTGCGGGCGTGAACTGGAAAGCTCTTCTGGGCGGAGGAATGCTTGCCGGTATCGGATTCACCATGTCTTTGTTTGTGGCGGGGCTGGCGTTCAGCGATGCGGACCATGCGTCTTTTCTTGCCGCGGCCAAGGTTGGCATCCTTTCGGGCAGTTTCGCGTCGGCAATCCTCGGGATTGTTTATATGCGCCTGGTGTCGAAGCCGTCGTCGGTTCCGGACGCTCCTTTGGGACCTACGGAATAGTCTTGCTTGTTTAGAAAATCGGGGCGGATTATCCGCCCTTTTTGGTTTGCCTTTTCCGCGAATTTTTGAAAGCCCCCAAAAAAAGAACGAAAATTCCCGAAAAACGCAAAAAGAACGTAAAAAATCGCTTAAACCCTTTTTTTAAATTTTATTTAGGGTGTTTTCTGGAAGATGGATATTTAATTTCAAGTTAGGCAAACATTGGAGCTTTTTATGCTAGATCTTCTCACGGTGCAATCCAGCGCCGCTTATCCGACAGTCATCACAATGGTATATACCCTGCTTTTGGCGTTCGTATGCTCGACGGCGATAGGATTTACCTACGAACACACTTTTTTGGGACTTTCCTATTCCCGGAATTTTGTCCAGGCGCTGGTGCTAAGCTCCGTTGTGGCCGCCACCGTGATGCAGGCGATTGGCGATAACGTCGGTCGCGGTTTGGGAATGCTTGGCGCTCTTTCGATTGTGCGCTTTCGGACGAGCTTTAAGGACCCGCGGGACATTATGTTCTTGTTCGCCGCTCTGGGTGCGGGCATCGGCTGCGGCGTTTTCGCTTGGGGAATCGCTGCGGGTGGAACGCTGACTTTTTGCGTTATCGCTTTTGTACTTTCCCGTTCGGGTCTCGGCACCAAGAATTTTTTTGACGGGATGCTCCGCTTTGCCATGACAAACGATTCCGCTTCCCGGGAAGCACTCGAAAAAGTTTTGCGGGCAAATATCAAGACCTTCGTGCTGATTACAATGCGAGAGGTCGATGGCGGCGAACGCATCGATGTCGCCTACCAGGTGCGCTTGCGCCGCAAGCGTCCGGCAAACGAAGTGCTCAAAGAGCTGACGAAAATCCCCGGGGTTTCCAACATTCACTTTATGATGCAGGACGCAACGACGGAAGTCTAGGAGATGGGAATGTTTTTTAAGAAATTGGACGAATTGGCGGACTTGAATTCTTCTCGTTTTCATGCCATTGAATCGCACAAGATGCTTTTTGCCTGGATTGTCGCTGTGGTAGCTATCGTCGTTCTCGGGTATTGTTTTCACGGACAGAATATCGTTTTTTCGGGAATCGCCGAAGCGGACGAAACCATCATCAGTATGCCGGAAGCGGTGGAAGTCGTTAAAATTCACGTGATTCCGGGGCAAGAAGTCAAAGCGGGCGACACTCTGGTCGAATTGGCTCGCCCCGCCCTTGCCGTGCGCATGAATGAACTCCAGCGGGAACTGGACGCCATCGAAGGGCGCGGAAACATCAATTCGGCAAGCATCGATCAGAAAGTCGCGGAAGTCCAATCCGATTTGAATATGCGCCGCAACACCATCAATTTGGAAATTGAAAAACTGAATACGCAGTATCAGCAGAATCAGGCACTCTCTTCCAAGCTTAAGAGCATTTCCGGTTCGGTCAAAGCGGACAGCAACAGCGGCATCCTGTTGAGCATCCGGAATCTCAAAAAGGAATTGCGCGTTGCCGAAGCGAATGCAGCTTCGCAGATCCGTCTTTTGAGGGGGAGCAAAGGTTTGGAGAAAACGAGTAACAAGGCGGAAATCGAAGCGCTCCATCGCGAAATGGAAATGATTAAACGGCAGATTGACGAGCAGACGATTATCGCCAAGGAAAATTGGATTGTCGCCAGTGTCGATGTGCGTGACGGGGAAAAGGTTTCGAGTTTTAATCCGATTATCACTCTCACGCATAAAGAGGTGACTCTTGTACGGGGCTACATCAACGAGAAGATTGTGGCGCGTCTGGAAGTCGGCGATGCAGTCGAAGTCATTTCCAATAGCGGCGAGCACATGATGGGCGCCATTTTAGGAATGTCCAGCCGGATAGTGCCTTTTCCGATTCGTTTGTTGAAAATGGTAGATATGCCGCTTTACGGGCGAGAAGTGACGATTCGGGTTCCGCAGGGAAATCGATTGCTTTTAGGCGAAAGGGTTTCCATTGCAGAAAAAACAAAAATTCCCCAGATTTTCAAGGAATCCGTGATGCAGGGAGATGAAAAATGAGATTTTCTGTTTGGGGTCTCGTTCTTTCGGTGTCGGCTTTTGCGACCCCTCTGACTTGGGAAAAGCTGATTGCGTCTGCGGAAAACGATCCGGTTTTGCAAGCGTCGGGGAAAAAACAGTCCGCCATTGCTCACCGTTCAGGGACCAAACTTTGGGACGATTTGGAGTTGGAGTACACATTGGACGGTTTCGGCTTTATGGAACACGATTTTGAATTGAAAATCAAGCCGAAAGCCTTTGGTGAAGGTTCTGCCGACGATGCTTATTGGAAAAGTCAAGCGGAATACCAGCGGGCGCACCAGAATCTGGATCGGGCGCTCGTCCTTTATGAACGCTACGAACACGCGCTTCGATTTGTCAAGTGGCAACAGATTTTGCATTTGCATTTGCAGCTTTCGCAAATCGCGGCGGATCGTATAGAAGTTTTGCATGCGCAGAGCGGCTCGGAAGAATTCCGTTTGCAGGATCTGGTTTCGGCTTTGGAAGAGCAGGTGTCGATTTCGGCAAAGCTTGTCGCCGACTCCAATGCGATTCGGGATTCTAAAATGAAACTGCTTTCATGGGTCGAAGGCTACGATGAAGTGGATATTGATTCCACATTTTTACCGTCGATTGAGGAATTGAAAAAAATTCTGACCGAGATGTCTTTGAATGCAGAAAGATATTCCGAGGTGGCGACGGCTCGCGCAAAATGGGCCGTGGATGAAAAACGCGCCGAACAGGAAACGGCGAGCGATCGCAATTATATTTCAAAAATCGGCGTGGGGTACAAGTATGTGTACGGGCGTTACAAATACAAATGGATAACGAAGGAATGCAGCGGTTCGAGTTGTGTTGAAGAGTGGCAGTTGCAGCGCACCGATGACGACCGCAGAACGCAGGATAAATTTTACGCATCCATCGCGGTGCGGCTTCCGTTTTTCAGCAATGACAATTCCGGCAATTTAAAACGGCAAATCGATGTCTTAGAAAGCGAACGGGATTACCAGAAGACCAAGCGAGACGTCTCGCAAAAAGTGGAACGCCGCCGCGAAGAAATTCTAGGGTTCATCACCCAGCGGGAAGTGCAGCAGAAATTTGTGGAACAGGTCGATCAGGGTGCTTTATTCGAAGACTTTGCGAATCGGGCTGGAAACGATCCCCTTCTTTTGCTGCGCGCCAAGCAGAGCTCTGTGGAAAGCCAGCTCAAAATCGTGGAATTGGACGACAATATTTTTACCGTGTATCTGGATCTTCTTTTTCAGACCGGAGCGCTCGGCAGAACGGATGTGAACAATCATTTGAAAGCGGGACCTGAAAAATGAGCGAAGCGCGCGGTTTCAGTCTGCTTGAAAGGTTTGAACTCAAGTATCACATTCCTGTGTCCCTCGCCGACGAAATCGGGGATTTTCTGAAACCTTATTGCGAAGAGGATTTCTATTCCAAAAAGACGCCGGGCGGGTTTTACTGGATTACGAATTTGTATCTGGATTCCCCGCGGTGGACTTTTCTTAGTTGGAAAAAAGCGGGCAAGTTGGACCGGTTCAATATGCGGGTGCGCTGTTACGGCGAACATCCGGACAACGAGGGCTCTTTCCATTTTGAAGTCAAGCGGAAAGTGGCGAATGTCGGCTATAAAAGTCGAGGAACGATTAAAGGCGTGAATCCTTCTTTTGTGTGGTCCCATCCCGAAGAGGAGTGGCCCTGCAAAACGGAAACGGACAAAATGTATGTGCGTCAGTTTATCGGCAAAACGCATATTTATAATGCGCAACCGAGGCTTTTGACGCAATACAAAAGGCGCGCCTGGTTTGGCTTGAACGAGGAATATTCCCGGGTGACAATCGACATGGGGATGCGCTTTCGCGAAGAAAATGGATTTGATTACAGCGTCGATTCGGCGGAGATGTGGTCCACCAGCCTGCCGCGATTTTTTCAAAGGGATTGCAACGCCGTTTTGGAATTGAAGTGCCCCGCTTTACAGGTGCCGTTCTGGATGCTCGATTTGATTCACCGGTTCAATTTAAAACATGGAGCGTTTTCTAAATTCGGGAATGCTGCCGCCGAATGGAAGCGGGTTTATGAAAATCCCCGAGATTTTCGTGACGCGCGTTTCCCTTATCTGGCTGGCGATTTTGAAGATTCCAAGGAGGTTTTCGCATGAAAAAAGAATGGCGGTTACCGTTTTCGACGGTGACTTTGACAGCGGCTTTTGCCTTCGCTTTTATCGGTTGCAGTGACAGCAGCAGCGGAAAGACGCGGGAAGTGGGAATTGCCGCGATGACTTGCACCGAACTGATGTACAATCCAGCGCCCGGCTATCCGGAATTTGTCGAACTCAAGCTGACGGGGAAATCGCTTTCCAGTATGTCGGCGGTCAATTTGCGTTTGGACGGTGCCGTGCAGTATTCTTTTCCCGATGAACCTTTGGATGTCGATGAAATTATCGTCGTGACGGAAGATGCGTCGCTTTTCCGGGAGAAATATCCCTCTTTCACGGGACGGCTTTTCCAATGGGACGCCGGGTATAAACTTTCCAATTCAGGAGATGTTTTGGAAATCAAATTGGACGGGAAGGGGGATTTTGACGCCCGCTTTGACAACAATCCGCCTTGGCCGAGCCTTGCCGACGGAAACGGCAGCTCCCTCGTTTTCATTGGAGACAATCCCGCTTATGCGGAATCCTGGGCGGCGAGCAAAACCCCGAACGGAAATCCGGGCTCTGCGGAAGACCCGTATTATGCTGCATCGTCGGTGCGCATCAACGAAATCATGCCGTATCATGGCGGCGAATCGGAATCGTGGATAGAATTTTACAATGCGGGTTCTGCGGAAGCGGATATCGGCGGTTGGAAACTCGTCCGTGCCGATGTCAAAGACAGCGTGCGTTTCATCCCGGCGGGCACGAAAATTCCGGCAGGCGGCTATGCCGTTCTGGATGCTTTGGAAAATGAATCGGGCGAATTGGACAGCGTTTCCTTTGTGGCTCGGGGCGAAGCGGTTTACTTGCGGGAAGTGCAAGCGGGAAAGGCGACTGGCGTGGAATCCGGCTTGGAATATGCTGCGGTTCTTCCGGGGCATTCTGCGGGCGTGATTTCGCTTTCCGACGAGACGAGCCAGCAGGGAATGCTGCAAAAACCGACAAAGGGTGCAGCCAATTCGGAAATTTCCCTGGGGCCGCTTTTCATCAGCGAAGTCTTTTACAATCCTCTTGATGGCGACGTGGAATTTTTGGAAATCGTTAACAACTCGGATTCTTCCGTCACTCTCCGCGCCATGCTGAATACGCTATTCGTCGGTTGGAAAATTTCGGGAGTCGGTTTTGAATTCGGGGAGAGCAATGTGCTTTTGCCGCAGGAAGTCGCCGTTCTTATTCCTACCAATTATACGGCAGCCGACGGATTTTCTTCGGTTCCCGTAACGGTGGAAGAATTTCGCGCCAAATGGAAGTTGCCCGAATCGCTGCAGATTTTCCAGTATGCGGGAAAACTTTCCAATCGCGGGGAAAAAATCTCCGTGGAAAATCCGCTGGAAATCGCCAAGAATTTGAAAGATTCTTCGGTCGTCTATTATCAGGTTTCCGATGCGATACTTTACTCGGATCGGGGGCTTTGGCCCGAAGACGCGGACGGTTACGGTTACAGCCTCCATCGTCGGGATTACGCGGTTTCGGGTTACGAGCCGTCGAATTGGGATGCGAAGGAGCCTACTCCGGGCAAAATCTGAATTTCAACGGCTTCTAAAATCTGACCGCTAACTAACCACTAGCTAGTCCTCCCTTAAAATCTCGTCCAACCCGCATAACTATTGGGGAAAATTGATTTCTACCCTGTGAAAATATTGCAAGGTTTTCTAAAATATGACTGAAAACCTTGCATTTTTTT